>JANWLS010000213.1 GCA_025450765.1 Vicinamibacterales bacterium
CAGGTACGTGTCGGCGTCACCCGGCCGGGTGACGCCTTTCCACACGCGTGCCACCATGTCGTGTCCCTTCTGGTCCTCATCTCAGGCAGGCGGACGAACGAAGCTCAAGTTAGCTTACATCGGCGCCTTCGGCTCACCCACGGAACGCGCCTTCCCCCGCCAACACGTCCCTGCAATGGCCCAGCTGGTGCCAAGGCGCGACTGGCTCGTATAAGTAGTTGAAAAGACGCTACTTGTACGGGCCGAGAGAAGGGAAATAAAAAGACATGAATTTACGTTCGGATTTGGTCGATTTCTCGTATGCTCTATGGGTCGTATTCCGACGCGATCGCCAGCTTGGCGCGACGAGGGGCAGCTCGGCATGAAAAAACTTGGCTACGTGGCTCTGGCCACAGCAATTACGGCACTTGGCTTCTGTCTGACGCTGCAGGTGCAGGCGAGCGGACAGGCACCGGCGGCCGCCGCACCGGCCGCGGCGCTGACGGTGCCGCAGCAGAACGCGCTCGTCCATCAGTACTGCATCGTCTGTCATGACGATGCGCAGAAGCCTGGAGGGCTGTCACTCGAGCACTTCGATGCGGCGCACCCGGACGCGACGGTGATGAACCTGATGGTGGGCAAGCTCAGGGCGGGGGCGATGCCGCCGCCGAACATGCCCCGTCCGAATGCGGCGACACTCGACGCGTTCGTGAAGGTGCTGACCAGCGAGGCGGCGACTGCGGCCGTGAGTGGAGGGCAGGAAAAGGCGCCGGCCACCATCCCGCGCATCGCGAAAGGCGCCGCGCCGACGGTCGTCGAGTTCGCGCACACCGGTGACGAGATGACGGTGCAGACGCAGAACAAGATGCTGCACACCATCTGCACCCAGTGCCACATCGACGCGATCAAGCCGGGCGGCGTGACGTTCCAGCACTTCGACATGGCCAAGGCGCCGCAGAACGCGGAGCTCGCCGAGAAGATGATCGCGAAGCTCGAAGCCGGCATGATGCCGCCGCAGTCGGCGCCCAAGCGGCCGGATCCCGCGTCCATCCACGCCTTCGTGACGTCGCTGGAGCACCACGTCGACCACGAGGCGGCGCTCCATCCGAATCCGGGCCTGCGAACGTTCCAGCGGCTGGACCGCGCGGAGTACGCGGCCTCCGTCCATTCGATGCTGGGACTCGACATCAACGTGGGCCAGTGGCTGCCGCCCGACACGATGAGCCACAACTTTGCCGACGTCGCGAACGTGCAGACGTTCTCGCCGACGCTGATGCAGGGATACCTGGACGCGGCCGATCAGATCAGCCGCCTGGCCGTCGGCGACCCGGGCACGACCGCCTCCACGGCTACCTACGTCTCGCCCCCGAGGACGTCGCAGATGGAGCGCGTCGCCGGTGCGCCTTACGGGACGCGGGGTGGGATTTCGGTCGTCCATATCTTCCCGGCCAACGGGATGTATCGCTTCACCGTGCGCTTCTACGGCACGGAGGACGGCGGCGCCGACCAGATCTTCGGCATGACGGCCGGGTCCGGCGGGAAGATGGACGTGTCGATCGACGGGCAGCGCGTGGCGCTCTTCACGATCAGCACGAAGATGAACAGCAATCAGCCGCACGGGCTGGAGCTCACGACGCCGCCCATCGAGGTGACGTCGGGGCCGCATCGCGTGTCGGCGGCGTTCCTCAAGCGGTGGGACGGACCCATCGACGACCTGCTGGCACCGCAGCGCTTCACCCTCGCCGACACCCTCATCGGGAACGCGCCTGGCATCACGACGCTGCCGCATCTGCGGATGCTGACGATCGGCGGACCGTTCCAGGTGACGGGCACGGGCGCCGCGGGCAACACCAGCCGGCAGCGGATCTTCATCTGCCGGCCGCTCAGCGCCGGGCAGGAGATGCCATGCGCGCAGAAGATCCTGACGCGCCTGGCCGACGAAGCCTACCGGCAGCCGGTCACGCCGCACGACCTGGCCTGGGTGATGGGGTACTACCAGCTTGGCCGGAAGCAGGGTGACTTCGAGGAAGGGATCCGGATGGGGCTGCAGGCGATTCTTGCCAGCCCGCGGTTCCTGTTCCGGCTCGAACCGCAGCCGGCCGCCGTGCGGCCGGGCCAGCGCTATCCGATCAGCGACGCGGCGCTCGCCTCGCGCCTCTCCTATTTCATCTGGGGCGCGCCGCCCGACACCGAGCTGGTTCAACTCGCGCATCAGGGACGGCTGCACGAACAGACGGTCCTCGACGCGCAGGTGCGGCGGATGCTGAAGGATCCGCGCGCCTTCGCGCTGTCGACCGACTTCGCCTACCACTGGCTCCGGCTGGAGGACGTCTCGAAGGTGGGGCCGGACGCGATCTCGTATCCGGAGTACAACACGAACGTCGAAGACGACTTCATCAAGGAAACGGAGCTGTTCTTCAACAGCGTCGTGACCGGCGACAAGGACGTGCTCGATCTGCTGACGGCCGACTACACGTACGCCAACGACGACCTCGCGAATTACTACGGCATCCCGGGCGTGGCCGGTCCGCAGTTCCGCAAGGTGTCACTCGAGGGAACGCACCGGCGCGGTCTTCTGGGCGACGGCAGCATCCAGGTCGAGACATCCGTGGCGAACCGGAGCGATCCGGTGCTGCGCGGCAAATGGGTGCTCGAGGTGCTCATCGGACAGCCGCCGCCACCGCCGCCGCCTGGCGTCAACACGAACCTGTCGACCTCGTCGCCGGCCGTTCAGAACGGCGAGCAGCTGTCGGTCCGGCAGCGGATGGAGATCCATCGCGCGAACCCGGTGTGCGCCTCGTGCCACTCGGTGATCGATCCGATCGGGCTGGCCATGGAGAACGTCTCGCCGGCCGGGCACTGGCGGATCAAGGACAGCGGCGTGCCGGTGGACACGGCGACGACGCTCTGGGACGGGACGTCGATCAACGGCCTCGACGGCCTCGTCAATGCCATGGTGGCGCACAAGGCCACCTTCCTCACGGTGTTCACGGAAAACCTGATGGTCTACGCGCTCGGCCGGCAGATGCAGTACTACGACATGCCGGCGATCCGCGCGATCGTCCATCAGGCAGGACTGAACGGCGACCGCTTCTCCTCGTTCGTGCTCGGCGTCGTCAACAGCGACGCCTTCCGGATGAGCCAGGCGGACACGCTGACCGCTACCAACAACAGCCGACCCAACCCGCAGCCGAAGAAAGGGCGCTAGGGACCAGGGCTCTCAGGAGAGGGAAACCATGTTCATTACGCAGAAGCAGATCTCGCGCCGCACCGTGCTGAAGGGCGTGGGCATCACGATCGCGCTGCCGTTCCTGGACGCCATGGTTCCGGCGGGGAAGGCATGGGCGAAGACGGCGACCGCCAGGCAGGTCGATCGGACGCGCCTGGTCGCCATGGAGATGGTCCATGGCTCGGCCGGCAGCACGACGCTGGGCATCAAGCACAACATGTGGTCGCCCGCCGAGACGGGCACGAAGTTCGATCTGTCCCCGACCAGCCTCACGTCGCTCGAACCCTATCGGAAGTACCTGACGATCGTCAGCGGCACGCACAATCACGCGGCCGAAGCCTGGCAGGCGCCGGAGATCGGCGGCGATCACTTCCGATCGAGCTCCACGTTCCTGACCCAGGCGCACCCGCACCAGACCGAGGGGTCGGACATTCACGCGGGCATGTCGATCGACCAGATCTTTGCGAAGGAAAAAGGACAGGGCACGCCGATTCCCTCGATGCAGCTCTGCATCGAACCGGTGAACACGGGCGGTGGCTGCGCGTACGGGTACGCCTGCGTCTACATGGACTCGCTGTCGTGGGCGTCGGAGACCGAGCCGCTGCCGGCGATCCGCGATCCGCGCGCCGTGTTCAACCAGATGTTCGGGCTCGGCGGCACCGTGCAGGACCGGACGCACCGGCGGCAGGCCAACGCCAGCATCCTCGACGGCGTCATGACGCAGGTGGCCGACTTCCAGAAGCAGCTGGGCGCGCAGGATCGGGTCAAGCTGCATGGCTATCTCGACAGCGTCCGCGAGATCGAACGGCGGATCCAGCTGGTCGAGACGAAGAACAGCAGCGGCGAGCAGCGGGACCTGCCGGAAGCGCCCATCGGCGTCCCCGACACGTTCCATGAGCACGTCCACATGATGATGGACCTCATCGCCGCGGCGTTTCAGACGGACCTCACGCGCGCCTTCTCGTTCAAGCTCGCGCTCGATGCCATCGGCCGGACCTACCCAAGTGCCGCCGGCAAGGCGGGTGACGCGCCGTTCCACCCCACGTCCCATCATGGCGAGGATCTGAAGAAGATGGAGATCTTCAAGGATCTCAACACCTATCACGTGAGCATGGTGCCGTATCTGGCCGAGAAGCTGGAGAAGATGCAGGAAGGCGACAAGAACCTGCTCGAGAAGTCGCTGCTCATTTACGGATCGCCCATGGGCGACTCGAACCTGCACAACCACGTCAACCTGCCGCTGTTCCTCGTGGGGCACGCCAACGGGCAGCTCAAGGGGAACCGGCACGTTCGGCACACCGGCGCGCCGATGTCGGACGTCTGGCTCTCGGCGCTCAACATGCTCGGCGTCGAGAAGCAGAAGTTCCAGGACAGCGACTCGGCCATGGATCTGAACGAAGACCAGGTGACGGAGCAGACGACGACGGCCTAGCGCCGCGCGCGTTGAGGAGAAGCCAAAGCATGCCTCGGAAACTGATGACTGGTGTGTGCCTGAGCCTGGCCGGTGCGCTGTGCTTCACGGCGCTCGTGATCGCGGCGCCCTCTCACTCTCCGGTGGCCGACGCCGTGATGAACAACGACCTTGCCGGCGCACAAACGTTGCTCAAGAATGGCGCGGACCCGAACGCGGCGCAGAACGACGGGATGACCGCGCTGCACTGGGCCGCACTGAACGGCGACCTGGCGGCGGCGAAAATGCTCCTGATCGCGGGGGCGAATCCGAACGCCACGGTGCGGATCGGGGCATATACGCCGCTGGATATCGCCGCCAAGGACGGGCACGCGGATCTCGTCGCCGCCCTGCTCTCAGGCGGAGCCGATCCGAAGTTGACCGACGATCACGGGACGACGCCCCTGATGATGGCGGCAGCTTCGGGTGATGTCGCCACGGTGACCGCGCTGCTGAACGCCGGCGTGGACGTGAACGCCAAGGAACACGTCAGGGACGAGACCGCGTTGATGTTCGCGGCCGCCAATGGACGCACGGCCGCGGTGAAGACGCTGCTCGCGCACGGCGCCGGCTGGCAGGCGACCACGCAGGTGCTCGACTGGGGCAAGCTGCCGCCGAACGATTCCCGGCTGCCGTCCTTGTCGGGCTTCGGACCGCCGCCCGCACAGGGCAAGGCGAAGGGCGCGACGGGTCCGGCAGAAGCCGCGACGAAGGCCGGGAGTGACAAGCCGGCAGCCACGAAGGTGGCGGACGCCAAGGACGGCAAGACCGTGCCGGCGACGGCTGGTGTGCCGGCCAAGAAGCCGAACCCCGCCGACTTCTTTCTCGGCTACTACAAGCAGGTCGGTAAGGTCGGCGGGCTGACGGCGCTCCTCTTCTCCGTGCGCCAGGGGGACGCGGCCACCGCGCAGAGCCTCATCGACGGGGGCGCCGACGTCAACCAGGTGTCTGCAGGCGATCACACCAGCCCGCTGATGATGGCGATCGTGAACGGCCGCTTCGACCTGGCCGATCAACTGCTGAAGGAAGGGGCGAACCCGAACCTCGCGCAGGACAACGGCGCGGCGCCGCTCTATGCCGTGCTGAACTGCGTGTGGGCCGACCGGACGCTCTATCCGCAGCCGACCGCGTACGATCAGCAGAAGATCACCTATCTGCAGTTGATGCAGGATCTGCTGGCCCATGGCGCGAATCCGAACACCCGGCTCAAGAAGCACGTCTGGTATTCGGCCTACAACTTCGACCAGGAAGGCCTGGACCAGAGCGGCGCCACGGCGTTCTGGCGTGCGGCGTACGCTGACGATGTGGACGCGATGAAGTTGCTGGTGGCCCATGGGGCCGACCCGGGTCTCCCGACCATCAAGCCGAAGGATGACGGGCGGGCGGCGTTCTTCAACCGGAAGCCCAAGAAGGATTATTCGGGGTTGCCGCCGGTCCCGGCAGACGGACCGGACATTCCACCGCTCCTGGCTGCCGCAGGCGAAGGCTACGGCTCGAGTCTGACGTCGAACCACCATCGGACCGCGCCGACCGGTTTTCTGACGGCGATCAAGTACCTGGTGGGGACGCTGCACGCAGACGTGAACGCGAGAGACGCCGACGGCAACACGGCGCTCGACAACGCGGCGGCCCGTGGCGACAACGCGTCGATTCTCTATCTGGTGGCGCACGGCGCGGACGTCAAGACCGTGAACCGGAAGGGCCAGACGGTTGCGGACATGGCCAACGGCCCCGTGCAGCGCGTGACGCCGTACCTGCAGACGATCACCCTCGTCGAGCAGCTGGGCGCGAAGCTGATGCACGGGTGCCTGTCGTGCGGAGGATAGGCGGCTCTGCCTGACCATTTTCAGCACCTCCCAGAACGACACGGCTGTCGACCCTGATGGTCGAGCCGGACGCCCTGGGAGGTGCCGAACAGGCTCTCACGATCGAGCACTATGGAACCGGATGCGATCGTCCCCGGACCAGGTAGAGGAGGAACAGGACGATCGCGATGACGAACAAGACCCACGCGATCTGCGAAGCGATGGCCGCCACACCAGACATGCCGAGCGCACCGGCGATGATCGCCACGATCAGAAAAACGAGCGCATAGTACAGCATGGACGCCTCCGAGCGGAGGTGTCAGCACAACTCGTGCCGCCGGCACGATCTTCACAACCGGCTGATCGGTACCATCCTTTCACCATCATCCAATCCGAAGCTCAGCGATCGCTCAACGGCGCACGGATGCCGGCGGGCCTGAGGTATTCCCCGCTTCGGGCTTCGAGAAAGTCTGCCCGTCGCTCGATCTCCTCGCGCAAGATTGTTGAGGGCGACAGGGTCTGACGGGAGCAGACGCCGATGGCCGCGAGCCGCCCCGGCGTCTTCCCGCACGACGGTCCCCGCGCCGCTGCGGCACCGTGATCGCCGTCGACGTCAGTGCAGGCCGGCCCTTGACGGCCGGCGGCGCTCCAGCGCTGGACGTCCGCGCGTTCGACAACATCCTCGAGACCGGGTACGCTTACGCGCAAGCGCAAATTCAGCGATGGCGGCCAGAACGCGTGGAATGCTGACGGAGACCCGCACGATTGCTCCACTCGGCGCCTGGACGCCCACGACGGAGCCTGCTCACTTCACGCCGCGGGAACTGGCCAGCGTCATTCCGCACGTACGAGCGCCGATCCATATCGTGCGGCATGCCGCCACGGGTCACGTCGGCGTCGCGACCGCGGGCACGGTCGATTACGGTGCCGTGGCGAACGGCAGCGCTCTGGATCTCCTGGCCTCCCTGCCGGGTCTCTATCCGGAATGGCTCGGCGACCGGAGTTTCCTGGACACGCACGGCGTGCGGTTCCCCTATGTCGCCGGTGAAATGGCCAACGGCATCGCCACGCCGGCGATGGTCGTGGCGATGGCCCGGGCGAACATGCTGGGTTTCCTGGGCACCGCGGGCCTTCCGGTCGACCGCATCGCCCGCGCGATCGCGGAGGTCGCCTCCGCGCTCGGCGCGAGCGCCGGCCAGTGGGGCGCCAACCTGATTCATACGCCGTACGATCCGGCCCACGAGACGCAGGTCGTCGAGCTGCTGCTGCGGCAGCGCGTGCGGCGCATGTCGGCGTCCGCGTACATGGCGCTCAAGCCGTGCGTCGTCCGATACGCCAGCAGCGGGCTGCACGTGGACGCCGCAGGGAGGATTCAGCGCGTCAATCACGTGTTCGCCAAGGTGTCGCACGCGGATGTGGCGCGCCAGTTTCTCGAACCGGCTCCCGCCGACATGCTGGCCGGCCTCGTGCGCGGCGGCCAGTTGACCGCCGAAGAGGCGCGCCTCGCCCGGGAAGTGCCCGTGGCCGAAGACCTCACGATCGAAGCCGACTCGGGCGGCCACACGGACAATCGACCGTTGACCGCGCTCTTCCCGACCATCCAGGCCGTCCGGGACGCAGCGGTCGCGCGGTATCGGTACACGCGGCCCATCCGGCTCGGCGCCGCCGGAGGCCTGGGCACGCCGTCGGCGCTCGCGGCGGCGTTCAATCTCGGCGCCGCGTACGTGCTCACGGGATCGATCAACCAGAGTGCGGTCGAATCCGGCCTCTCTCCCGCCGGCAAGGCGCTGCTGGCCCGGGCCGAAATGACGGACGTCGCGATGGCACCGGCCGCCGACATGTTCGAGATGGGCGTGAAGGTGCAGGTGCTCAAGCGCGGAACCTTATTCGCTCCGCGCGCCGCCTGGCTCTACGATCTCTATCAGCGGTTCGACTCGCTCGAGGCCCTGCCGGCCGAGGTCCGCGCACGGCTGGAGACGCAGGTGTTTCGTGCGCCCATCGAAGAGGTCTGGGAGCACACGGTGCGTTTCTGGACCGCGCGCCACGCCGATGAGGTCGAGCGCGCCCGGCGCGACGCCAGGCATCGGATGGCGCTCGTCTTCCGATGGTATCTTGGCAAGTCGAGCGAGTGGTCGATCACGGGCGAGGCCTCGCGCATCGCCTACTACCAGATTTGGTGCGGGCCGGCGATGGGCGCGTTCAACGCCTGGGTGGCCGGGTCGTCTCTGGAGCCGCTGGCGACGCGGCATGTGGTGCAGATTGCGCTCAATCTTCTGGAAGGCGCCGCGGTGTTGACGCGCGCCCAGCAGCTTCGCAGCCATGGCGTGCCGGTCCCCGCGGAAGCCTTCGAGTTGCGCACGTTGCTGTTGTGTTGATGAAGCCCTCTCCTCCGATTGCCGTGGTCGGCGTCAGCGCGCTCTTTCCGGGTTCGGCCGATGGCCGGGGATTCTGGCGGGATATTCTCGCGGGCAAGGATCTCCTCACGGAGGTACCCGAGACGCACTGGCTGATCGAGGATTACTACGATCCCGATCCCGCCACGCCCGACAAGATGTACTGCCGCCGCGGCGGCTTCCTGCAGGACACGCCCTTCTCGCCGCTCGAATTCGGCGTGCCGCCGAACATCCTGCCGGCGACCGACACGGCGCAGCTCCTCGCGCTCATCGTGGCGCGGCGTGTGCTCGAGGACGCGACGGGCGGCGATCTCGAACGGCTCGTGCGGCAGCGCGTCAGCGTGATGCTCGGCGTGGCCTCCACCACCGAGCTGACCGCGCACATGGCCGGACGGCTGCAGCGTCCGCTCTGGTTGAAGGCGATCCGGGCGAGCGGCCTGCCGGAGTCGACCGTCGCCGAGATCGATCGCCGGCTGAGCGCGATGTACGTGCCCTGGCAGGAGAGCACGTTCCCGGGGCTGCTCGCCAACGTCGTGTCCGGGCGCATCGCGAACCAGATGGATCTCGGCGGCACGAACTGCGTGATCGACGCGGCCTGCGCCAGCTCGCTCGCGGCGCTGTCGGCCGGGCTCAACGAGCTCTACCTGCACCAGGCGGATCTCGTGATTGCCGGCGGCGTCGACACGCTCAACGACATCCTGATGTTCATGTGCTTCGCCAAGACGACGGCCTTGTCGCCGACCGAGGACTGCCGCCCGTTCTCGGCGCGGGCCGACGGCACGATGCTCGGCGAGGGCCTCGGCATGTTCGCGCTCAAGCGGCTCGACGATGCCGAACGGGACGGCGACCGGGTTTACGCTGTCATCCGCGGACTCGGATCGTCTTCGGACGGGTACGCCAAGAGCATCTACGCGCCGCGCCCCGAGGGGCAGGCGCTCGCGTTGCGGCGCGCGTACGAACGGGCGGGGTACGACCCGCGGACGGTGGAGCTCGTCGAGGCCCACGGGACGGCGACCAGGGCTGGGGATCGCGCGGAGTTCGAAGCGCTGCGCATGGTCTTCGACGAGGGCTCCTCGTCCGATCGGCGCCCCTGGTGCGCGCTCGGGTCGGTCAAGTCGCAGATCGGACATACCAAGGCGGCCGCCGGTGCGGCGAGCCTGTTCAAGGCGATCATGGCGCTGCACCACAAGGTGCTGCCGCCCACGATCAAGGTTGACGCGCCCAATCCGGAGCTGCGGATCGACGACAGTCCTTTCTATCTGAATACCCGTGCGCGGCCGTGGATTCACGGCGGTGCGGAGCCGCGCCGCGCGGCGGTCAGCTCGTTCGGGTTCGGCGGCACGAACTTCCACGTCACGCTGGAGGAGTACACGCCCACGCCGCGCCACCGGCGCATCCCGACGCGGCCCGCCGAGCTCGTGCTGCTCTCCGCCGCCGATCACGAGAGCCTGATCGCGAGCGCGCGCGCGCTGGCGGCACGGCCGGTCGATCTTCGCCCGTTGGCTCGCGAGACGCAGCGCGCGTTCGATCCGGGCGCGCCGGTCCGCCTCGCCGTGGTCGCCGCCGATGCCGGGGCGCTCGGCCGAAAGCTGGAGCAGTGCATCAGCGCGATCGTTCGACACCCGGATCGCACGTGGGCCTCACCCGATGGCACCGCGTATAGCTGCGGCGAGACCCCAGGGACGGTGGCGTTCCTCTTTCCGGGACAGGGCAGTCAGTACTTGGAAATGGGGCGCGACGCGGCGATACACCTGGATGCGGCGCGCACGGTGTGGGACCGCGCGGCAGCGATGCCGATGGCCGACATCGGGCTGCACGACGTGGTGTTCCCGCCGCCCGCATTCGGGGAAGCGGCCGGGCGGCTCCAGCACGATCGGCTCACGCGCACCGAATGGGCCCAGCCCGCGATCGCGGTGACGAGTGCGAGTCTGTTGTCGATCGTCCGATCGCTCGGCATCGAGGCCTCCTGCATGGCCGGGCACAGTTTCGGCGAGATCACCGCCCTGTACGCGGCTGGCGCCCTCAACGAAGCGGACTTCGTGCGCGTGGCGTACCGGCGGGGTGCGCTCATGGCGGCGGCGCCGGCCGTGCCCGGTGCGATGACCGCCGCGTCCGCGTCCGGCGAGGTGCTGCGCGAACTGATCGGTCAATGGGATCTCGATCTCGTGGTCGCCAACTGCAACAGCCCGAGCCAGACGGTGCTCTCAGGCCCGACTACGGCCATCGAGGCCGCCGAGCACGCGCTGGCGGGCGCCGGCATCGCGGCCCGCCGGCTTGCCGTGTCGACCGCGTTTCACTCGCATCTGGTTCGCGACGCGAGTCGCGCGCTTCGGACGTTTCTCGACGACATCGCCGTTCAGTCACCGTCGGTGACCGTCTTCGGCAATGCCGACGCGGCGCCGTACCCGGACGCGGCGGATGGCATTCGCGATCGCATCGCGGCGCAGATCGCCTCGCCGGTCCTCTTCGAGCAGCAGATTCACGCGATGTACGTCCAGGGCGTGAGGACGTTTCTCGAGGTCGGCCCCGGCTCGGTCCTCAGCGGGCTCGTCGACGAGGTTCTGCAGGATCGCGAGCACCTGGCGATTCCGCTCGATCGCCGCGGCAAGGACGGCATCACGGTCCTGTTGGAATCTCTCGGTCGCCTGGCGGTTCGGGGCGTCCCGATGGCGTTCGACGCGCTCTGGGAAGACGACGAGTTGGAGACGACGAAGACTGAACGGCCGGAGCCGGCTGCGAAGTTCGTGATTCCGATCCGCGGCGCCAACCACGGCAAACCCTACCCCGGCGTGCTGTCGAGCGAGCCGGCCGCCGCGCCTCCTCCTCCCCCCGCTCCGCCGATCGCACCCAGTGCACCGGTCCATTCGGACTGGCTGCAGGCGCATCAGCAGATTCAACAGCAGATTGTCGACGCACAGGCGACCTTTCAGCGCCTCATGACCGACAGCCACCTGGCGTTCCTGAAGGCCGCTGAACACTCACTCCAGCAGCTCGCGCAGGAGTTGCCGGGCGGCGCTGACCGGCCGGTGGTCTCGACGGTTGCGGCCGCCAGCCAGCCGCTCGCGACGGTGCCCGCACCGCCGCCTTTCGTGCCAGCGCCGCCTCTCTCCGCGCCGACGCCTCCGCCGCCGGCCGTGACGATCAAGGAGGCTCCGCCCGGCGCCGTGCCTCCGCCACCGGCATCGGAGCCCGATTTGGCGCGGCTGCTGCTCGAGGTCGTCTCGGAGAAGACCGGGTATCCGATCGAGATGCTGGACCTTTCCATGATGATGGAGGCCGATCTCGGCATCGACTCGATCAAGCGTGTGCAGATCCTGTCCGCCATCCAGGACCGCGTGCCGGGCTTGCCGGAGGTCGATACGCAGCAGCTCGCCGGACTGACAACGCTCGGGGCGATCCTCGCGTCCATGCAGCCTCCTGAAGCGGTCGCGTCTCGGCCCGTCACCGCCGCCACCCCGGAAGCGGCGCCGGCACATGACACCTCGGCCCGCGACGTGACGAGGGCGATCTCCACGCGCCGCTCTGCCGTACGCATCGTCCCAGCGCCGCGGACCTCGTTCGCGGTTCCGGGCCTGTACTCCGGCACGATCGTGGTGACGGACGAGGGAACCGGCGTCGCCCAGGCGCTCGTGTCCGCGTTGTCCCGCCGCGGACTCCGCGCCGAGGTCTCCGGCACGCTTCCAGACGCCGCCTCGTCGGTGATTTTCCTCGGAGGGCTCCGGCCGGTCACGACGGTCGAGGAGGCTCTGGCCGTCAACAGGGAAGCGTTCGACCTCGCCCGGGCCATCGCGGCGCGGATGCAGGCATCGCGCAGCGTCTTCGTGACGGTGCAGGACACGGGCGGCGGCTGGGGTGCGTCGGAGGCGATCGGCGTTCGTGCGTGGCTCGCCGGCATTGGCGCCCTGGCGAAGACCGCGGCCCTCGAGTGGCCGCGTGCGACCGTCAAGGCGATCGACGTCGACCGGCATCATCGCGACGTCGAGGCGATCGCCGCGGCCATTGTCGAAGAGCTGCTCGGGGGCGGTCCGGAGCACGAGGTGGGCCTGTCGGCTGATGGCCGGCGCACGGTGCCCTGTTGCATCGACGCGGACGTGCCGTGGCCGGAGCCTTGTGTTGACGAGCGGTCGGTGATCCTCGCTTCCGGCGGAGCGCGCGGCGTGACCGCGGCGGCGCTCCTGGAACTGGCTGGTCAGACGCGCGCGCGGTTCATCCTGCTTGGACGCACGGCGTTGATCGACGAACCGCC
>JANWLS010000214.1 GCA_025450765.1 Vicinamibacterales bacterium
CGCGATGTCGGTGTTGTAGGTCATCTTGGCCCAGGGCACATCGCCGATGATCTTCAGGTCGACGTCCTTGTAGCCGTTCTTGTCGAGCTGCGCCCGGATCTTCTTGACCAGGTCGATCCCGTCCATGTCCGGGATGTAGCGGATGTTGTGCTTCGACGTGATCTTGTCCGGCAGCACGGCACCCGCGCCGCCCGCATACATGTTGCCGCCCCAGATGCCGTCGAGGTTGAACGAGGTGCCGTAGCTCCCCATCTTCAACATCGTGAACGGATCGTCGCTGATGAAGCGGCCGACGCCGATGTTCTGCGCGGCGATCTTCAGGTCGACTTTTGTGGCCGCCTGGCGCATCCGCGCTTCGTCCTGCGGATCCATCGGCTCCATGTGGTCGTAGAAGCCGGCCACCTTCACCGTGTTCCCATCGTCGGAGACGAGCGAGGAGAGCATCTTGATGTGACGCCACGCCGGGCTGTCGACCGAACGCTTGAACGCACCGTGGATGTTCGAGAGGTTCGGCCCGCGGCCCCACTTCTCGCCGCTCGTCGTCAGCTCGATGTAGACGCAGCCTTCCGATCCGCCCGAGAACTCACCGCCGCCACTCAGGTTCTGTCCGCCGAAGCGGTACATGGCGTCCGCACCCTTGAAGAGGTCCGGATGATCCTTCACGAACTGGCGAAGGCCGATGTCCATCCGCTCCTCGTCGCCTTCGGCGACGACGATCAGGTTGACCGGGAGCTTGCCGGTGACCGCCTTGATCGACATCAACGCGTTCCACTGCGACATCTCCGGGCCCTTGGAGTTGGTGGCCCCACGGCCGATCAGCACCTTCTTGAAGGGCGCCTGTTCGACCAGCCGGCCTTCGAACGGCGGATTCTTCCAGTCGGCCGGTTCCGCGATCGGCATCGTGTCGTACATCCAGTAGATGACGACCGTCTTCGGCGCGCCGAAGTCGCAGCGCGCATAGACCACCGGGTTGCCCGGTGCACCCCACTCGGTGATGCCGACGTCGTACACCTTCGTCTGCTGGCAGCCGAGCTCGTCCCAGAAGCCCTTGACCATCTGCGCCGACTCCGGGATGCCCTCACCGGAGTTCGAGATGCTTGGCTGCTGGATCCACTTCTGCAGGTTGTGGACGTGATCGTCGATGTGGTCGTCGATGTAGCCATAGACCTTCTTCAAGTCGTCGGGCGCGCGGCTGGTATCGATCGAGATCTCGGTGTCGCCGTGCGGCCGGATGCCCAGCTTCGGCTGGGCCGCGGCGGCCTGGCTCGTGGATGCGGGTGTCGCCGGCTGCGTGCCGCTCGAACAGGCGGCTGCCGCGAAGAGCACCGCGCCCATCAGGATCGCGGAAGGTCGTCTCATCATTTCCCCCAAAATGTGAGTCAAGGCTGTCAGGACGAGCAGAGTCCGCCGATTATGCCTGTAGGGCGGTGCCCAAACAAGAGCGATTGCAAAGTATTACGATGGGCACGGCTCCCATGCGCGTCAGGTTTGGCCCACTCTCTCTCCTTGTCCTCGCCACGGCCCTGTCCGGAGGCTGTCAGAGCCCTCGGCACGCGCCGGATGGCCAGGGCGCTCGTTCGAGCGCCTCCGTTCCACGAGTCCTCAATCGCGCCGCCCAGTCGTACGTCACCTGGACGCTTGCCTTCGGCGAGCTCACGGCCGGAGGGCCGGCCGGCTCCGCCGGCTATCTCGATCAGCCGTATTACGGGCCGCCGGCGTGGGACCACGACGCCGATGTGACGCCGACCTCCGTCCGGCGGATCGAGACGCAGGCCGCGCAACTGGCCGACCGGCTGGCGGATGATGCCGCAGGACAGGACGGGGAGCGGCGCCGGTTCCTCGAGGCGCAGCTCCGGTCGCTTTCGGCCCGGGCCCGGATGGTGGCGAGTCCCTCGCCCGCACCGGGCTTCGACGCGGAGGCGACGACGATCCTGGGTGTCGCGCCGCCGCCGTTCTCCGCCGCCGCCGAGCAGGAGGCGCGCCGGCGGCTGGACGTCCTGCTGCCGGGCCACGGCCCGCTGGCCGCCCGGTACGTGGCGTTCGAGCGCCGGCTGCTGATTCCAGCGCCGCACCTGCCAGCGGTCATCGACGCGGCGGTGCAGGGCTGTCGCGCGCAGACGCAGCCGCACGTTCCGTTGCCGCCGGACGAGCATCTCGAGATTGAGTATGTGAGCGGAGAAGCCTGGAACGCCGACGCGGAATATCGCGCGCACGACAGGAGCGTGATGCGGGTGGACGTCGATCACCCGATGACGGTCGAGCGCGCACTCGAACTGGCCTGCCACGAGGGTTATCCCGGCCACCATGTGTTCGATCTGCTCGCCGACCAACGACTGGTGAAGGGGAAGGGCTGGCAGGAGCTGACCCTCCGTCCGGCCTCGAGCCCGGCGGGCTTTGCCGCTGAAGCGGTGGCGAGCTTCGCGCCCGATGTCGCCTTTCCCGGGGCGTCGCGGGTGGCCTTCGAGCGCGACGTGCTGGCGCCGCTCGCCGGGATCAGCGGGGCCGATCTCGAGCGTGCCAACCAGATCCGGCAGGCGACCGACGCGCTGGCGCCGGCGATCGTCGCCATCGCCCGCGACTATCTCGACGGACGGCTCGACGCGGCGTCGGCGCGGCGCGCCCTGGCGGAGCGCGCGGCACAACCGGATCCCGAGGCGATGCTGCGGTTCATCGACCGCTACCGCACCTACGTGATCGCGTATACCATGGGCAGGCAGCTCGTGCGACAGTACGTGGAGTCGCGCGGCGGCACGGTGGATCAGCCGGACCGCCGGTGGAAGATTTATGGGGAGCTGCTGGGGCAGCCCGTGCTGCCGAAGGATCTTCGCTGATGCCTCGCCTCAGATTCGCGTGTCTTCGGCTCGGCATGGCCGCAGGCGCTGTTGTTCTCTTCACATCACTCGCCGGGTGCGGAGGCACGGCCTCAACGCCAGCATCGACTCCGGCCACGCCGACGCAGTCGGCCTCGGCGGCGGCTCCGGCGCGCACGGCCGACAGCGGATCGCTCGCGGCGGAGAACGGCGTCGCCGACAACTCGTCGATGGCCGGGATGCCGGGCATGAAAAACATGCCCATGATGCCGCACAGTGATCACAAACCGCGGCATGGCGGCATCGTCCTGATGAACGGCGACCTCCATTTCGAGGTCGTGATGAAGCGCTCGGGCGACTACGAGGTCTATTTCAGCAACGCGATGCGCGATCCGCTGCCGGCCTCGCTCGCCAGCGACGTGACGCTCACCGTGGAGCAGCAGGGCCTTCCGCCCGAACCGCTCACGCTGCAGATCGACGACAGCGGCGACTACTGGGTCGGCCACGGCCGCCCCGTCACCGACCCGAACGCCTCGGCCCGGATCGCGTACGTGATTGGCGACAAGCCGTATTGGATTGATATGCCGTACGTGGAGCCAGTGGGCAAGAAAGACTGAGAAGGCGCTCGGCGCAGCGCCCAGAGCCCAGCGCCTAGCGCCTACACGTTCTTATTCACACCGCAGCGCGTCGATCGGATCCAGCCTCGACGCCTTCACCGCCGGATAGTAGCCGAAGAAAATCCCGATGCCGGCGGCGATCGCAAAGGCGAGCACCACGGTGCCCGCCGACACGGCCGTCGGCCATTCGAGCATCCTCTCGATGCCTCGTGAGGCCGCAAAGCCGGTGACGATCCCGGCGATACCGCCGATCAGGCTGAGCGTGATCGCTTCGGTGAGGAACTGCACCATCACGTCGCGGGCGTGCGCGCCCACCGCCATCCGGATCCCGATCTCCCGCGTCCGCTCCCGCACCGACACCAGCATGATGTTCATGATGCCGATGCCGCCGACGATGAGCGAGACGGCGGCGATGCAGCCGAGCAGGGCGGTCATCGTCGTTCCGGCACGATCGAGCGTGCTGGCCATCTCCTGGCGCGTCACCGCGTCGAGCTTGGGCAGGTTGGCGAGCGCGAACGCGGCGACCGAGGTATAGAGGCCCTTCGTGAGCGCCCGCGCGGCCTGCGTCGCCACGGTGAAGTCGTTGGGTGCGCCAAACGTGGAAGGCGCGCCCGTCGACGTCGCGCCGGGCATCATGTTGTTGAAGGCCGCCGACGCGCCCGGCTTCGGCATGCTCGTGGTACCCGTCGGCGCCTGATCCAGGTGATGACGGGCGCGCAGCAGCGCCGTGATCGCGTCAGCGATCCCGCTCGTGTGCCCCGCTTCGTCGGCCGCCACCAGGATCGTCTGCAGGTAATTGACGCCGAGCACGTCCTGCAGCGTGGTGTAGGGGACGAAGATCGCCTCCGGCTGATCCTCGTCGGAGGCCGCCGTCACGCCCACCACGCGGAACGGGTGATTTCGGATCGTCACCGTGCGGCCGATGGGATCTTCAGTGCCGAAGAGACGCGTGCTCACCGTCTGGCCAAGCACCGCGACAAACGCCCGGCTCTTGATGTCGTCGGGGCTGAAGGCGGCGCCGCGAGCCCATCCCCACGCATAGATTGCCGGCCAGTCGCGATCGATGCCCTGAATGACGGTGAAGAACGACTGTGGGCCGGCGGTGGCGAGCGCGCGATCGGTCACGCCGGGCGAGCGGTACTGGACGCCGGGGATCCGCGCAATCGCATCCGCGTCCGCCACGCTCAGCGTCGTCGCGGCCCCGAGGCCGGAGGCGATGTTCACTGATTCGCCGCCGCGCGTGTAGTTGCCGGCGCTCACGAAGATCAGGTTCGCGCCCGCGGACCGGACTTCTGATTCGACGGCGGCCTGCGCCCCCTGGCCGACGGCGACCATCGCGATGACGGCGGCCACCCCGATGATGATGCCGAGCATCGTCAGGAACGTTCGCAGCTTGTTGCGGCCAAGCGCGCTCAGCGCGATCCGAAATCCGACCCAGAGTGACATGGCCGTGCACTGTGCCACGACAGACGCCTGCTCGTCCAGCGCGATCTCTGAAATGTATCTAAGTGTCACCATGCGAGCTGTTTAGAAGGGAATCTGTCACGAGCGGCTGCAGTTAGAGACAAACAATTACAAAATAAGCGCGAATAAATTCGCGCGTACGAAGTAATAATACGCGCCATCAAAACAGTCGTAAGCCGATACACGCAAGGCCTTGTTGCACGTGCGTCGTTGTTGCTCTCGTCCGGGGCGGGCTCGACCCGCGAAGGAGGATGGATGCAGTTACGAAAGATGGCACTGCTCGTGGGACTCGGGCTGGTGCTGAGTGTGCCCGCCGGGGCGCAGAACGTGAACAGCCGATTGACCGGCACCGCGAAGGACGCCCAGGGTGGCGTGCTGCCCGGTGTGACGGTCACGGCCACGTCTCCGGCCCTGATCGGTACGCAGACCGCGATTACGGAGGCCAACGGTAGTTATCTCTTTCCGCAACTTCCCTCGGGCACCTACACCCTGAAGTTCGACCTTCAGGGGTTCCAGACCTTCACCCGCACGGGCATCGTGCTCGGCCTCGGTGACACCCTCACGGTGAACGCCGCCATGCAGGTGGCCTCGCTCAAGGAAAATGTCACGGTCAGCGCAGAATCTCCCGTTGTGGACACGCAGTCGACCGCGGTCGGCAACACGATGACGACGGCCGCGCTCATTGGCGTGCCAACGTCGGCGAACCTGTGGGGTGCGCTGGCGCAGGCGCCGGGCGTCCGGATGCAGGGCTTCGACGTGGGCGGCAGCCACATGAGCCAGCAGTCCGGCTACTCGGCGTTCGGGA
>JANWLS010000215.1 GCA_025450765.1 Vicinamibacterales bacterium
CGCTCGATGTGCTTCTTCTTGAACTGATAGTCGTGCTCGTCCACCTTCGGGCGGAACTTGATCTCCTTGACCTCGATCACCTTCTGGTGGCGCCGCGCCTCGCGGGCGCGCTTCTGTTCCTGGTACTGGTACTTGCCGTAATCCATGATCCGGCAGACCGGCGGCGTGGCCGTGGGCGAGATTTCGACCAGGTCGAGCCCCTTCTGCCGGGCGATCGCCAGCGCCTGCGGCGGCGGCATGATCCCGAGCTGCTCTCCGGTATCGTCAATGACGCGGATTTCGCGGACGCGAATCCGTTCGTTGATCCGCGTGCGCACCTCACGCCGCGGGCTGCGATCGTATGGAATAAGGACCTCCTGTAACTACTGCGCCTTGCGCGCGATTTCGTCGTGCGCCTGCGCGATGAACGCATCCAGCGGGCGGCTGCCCAGATCGCCCCCCGACCGGCTCCGCACCGCCACCTGCCGCTCCTCGACCTCGCGGTCGCCTACGACGAGCATGTAGGGGACCTTCTGGAGCTGCGCCTGACGGATCTTATATCCAATCTTCTCCTGGCGCCCGTCGAGCTCGGCCCGCAGCCCGGCCGCGGCCAGCTGCTCGCGCACCGCCCCGGCATAGTCCAGATGGCGGTCCGCAATCGGCAGGACGGTGGCCTGCACCGGCGCCAGCCAGAGCGGAAAGGCCCCGGCATAGTGCTCAATCAGGATCGCGATGAACCGCTCGAAGCTGCCGAGGATGGCCCGGTGAATGACCACCGGCCGGTGCTCGGTGTTGTCGGCGCCGACGTACTTCAGGTCGAAGCGCTCCGGCATCTGGTAATCGAGCTGGATGGTCGCACACTGCCATTTTCGCCCGATGGCGTCGGTGATGTCGAAGTCGATCTTCGGTCCGTAGAACGCCCCGTCGCCCTCGTTCCGCGCGTAAGGCATTCCGGCGCGCTCGAGCGCTTGCAGGAGCTGCGCTTCGGCGTGGTCCCACGTGGCCTTCTCGCCGAGAAAATCGGTCGCGGGCCGCGTCCCGAGCTTGGCCGTGAACGGGAGGCCGAAGTCGTTGTAGACGCGCTGCACCAGGCGCAGGAGCCGCTCCACCTCTTCGCCGATCTGATCCTGCGTCACGAAGCAGTGCGCATCGTCCTGCGAGAACTGGCGGACCCGCGTGAGCCCGGTGAGCACGCCGGACGCCTCGTTGCGATGCAGCGGCGTCTGCTCGTGGAAGCGGATCGGCAGGTCCCGATAGCTGCGGACTTCGCTCGCGAAGACGAGGAAATGCCCGGGGCAGTTCATCGGCTTCATGCTCATCTGCTCGCCTTCCGACTCGATGAGGAACATGTTCTGCCGATAGTGCTGCCAGTGCCCGGAGGTTTCCCAGAGCGCCTTGTTGAAGACGAGCGGCGTCTTGAGCTCGACGTAGCCGGCCGGGAAGAGCACGTCGCGCATGTAGTTGGCGAGCGTGTTGTACAGCGTCGTCCCTTTGGCCAGCCAGAAGGCGGCGCCGGGCGCCCACGGGTGGACCGTGAAGAGGCCCAGCTCGCGGCCCAGCTTCCGGTGATCGCGCTTCTTCGCCTCTTCGAGCCGCGTCAGATGATCCTTGAGCTCGGCTTCCGAGACGAACGCCGTGCCGTAGATCCGCTGCATCGGCTGGTTGTGCGCATCGCCCTTCCAGTAGGCGTTCGACGTCGTCAACAGCTTGAACGCCTTCAGCTTCCCGGTGGACGGCACGTGTGGGCCCGTGCAGAAATCGACGAAGGTCTCGCGGTCCTTGATCGTGTAGCAGGAGACGACCGGCTGACCGGCGGTCTTCTCTTCGATGAGCTGCACCTTCAGCGGCTCGCCGCGCTCGGCGAAGAACGCTTCCGCCTCGGCGCGCGGCCACATCTGCCGCTCGTACGGCAGGTTCTGCGCGGCCAGCTCCTTCATCTTCTTCTCGATCGCGTCGAGATCCTCGGGGACGAACGGTCGTGGCACGACGAAGTCGTAGAAGAAGCCCTCGTCGGTGGCCGGGCCGATGCCGCACTGCACGCCGGGGAACAGTGTGGTGACCGCGGCGGCGAGGAGATGCGCCGTGCTGTGGCGGAAGAGCGGGAGGGCTTCGGGGCTCTCGGCGGTCACGATCCGGACCCGCGCGTCACGCTCCAGCGGATAGGAGAGATCGACCAGGCGGTCGTCGACCGACGCGGCGAGTGCCGCCTTGGCCAGCCGGGGCGAGATCCCGGCCGCGACGTCGGCGATCGACGTACCGGCGGGCACGGCCCGACTGGAGCCGTCCGGTAGCGTGACAGTGACCTGGCTCATGGAAGCAGAAGCTGGTGAGGATCCTTCGACTCGCGATTCAACGCCTGCGCTCGCTCAGGAGATTCTCCCTGTCATTGGCTCGCCATGAGCGAGGCCTTCTGGCCGAGTCGAATGGTAGGCACGGGCGGACTCGAACCGCCGACCTCCTGCGTGTCAAGCAGGCGCTCTAACCACTGAGCTACGCGCCTAGGTCTTGAAAATGCGGACCTTACAGGAACGAAAAGTATAACACAGCTGCAACGGAGGGGGCGAGCGTCGGCGAGGCAGCCTGAAGCCGCCGGGAGTGCGCAGGCACGAGCGGCTGGTGGGCGGGCCGGGGGCCCCGACACCACTCAAGATGTCGGGCCCCACGCCCACTGAATGATGCGGACGCTACTTGACCGCGGTCTTGAGCGCCTTGCCGGCCGTGAAGCGGACGACCCGCCGCTTGGGGATCTTGATCGACGCGCCGGTCTGCGGGTTCCGCGCCAGCCGCGCCTTGCGCTGCGACGTCTTGAACGTCCCGAAGCCGACGAACGTCACCGGCTCGCCCTTCTTGAGCGACTTGGTGATGCTGCCGATGAACGAATCCACGGCCGATGCCGCGCTGCTCTTGCTGATGCCGGTGTCCTTGGCGATCTTCTCGATGACTTCCTGTTTGTTCATGCAACCTCCTGCTGGTCGCCGGAAGGAAGATTCCAAGAAGGATCTCCGGCGTCCGAATACAGCTCAGCGGTTATACGTGAGCGTGGTACACGTGTCAAGGTGTGAATCGTCTGTGGAGCGTGGAAATCCGGCTGCGCGCACGAAATGACGTTACGCAGCCGGCTTGGTCGTGAGCACGCTGAGTGCCTTGTCGAGAATCGGGTCGCCCGCGGGAAGCGTCTCGCCGAACTCGACATGCGGGCCGGCGACGAACACGTCCGGCCTGAGGCCCTTCTCCTCGATCGGAGAACCGGCCGGCGTCAGATACTCCGACGTCGAGAGCCAGAGGCCGCCGCCGTCTGGCAGCAGCACCAGCGACTGCTCGGCGCCGCGGCCGTCGGTGCGTTCGCCGACCAGTTGCGCGCGATGATTGCCCGCGAGCGCCGCCGCGAAGAGCTCCGCCGGACCACCCGTGCCGGTGTCGACGAGCAGCACGACCGGCATCTTGATCTGTCCGTCGCCCGACCCGGCGGAAATGGCCTGGCGCGGATTGTCCTTGCCTTCCTTGTAGGCGAGCGTGCCGCTGGCGACGAACAGCCGCGCCGCCGCGAGGCCATTGGCCAGGTCGCCGCTGTCGCTGCGGCGCACGTCGATGGCGAGCTCGTGCGCGCCGCCCTTCTCGAGCGTCTTCACTTCGCGCGTGATCTCGGCGGCGACGTTCTTGTCGAAGACGTCGATGCGCAGGTAGCCGACACCAGGCGACTGGATGCGCCCGCTGACGGCCTCGCCCGACGGGAGCGCGCGCGTCACGGTGATGTCGTGCGGGTCGGCCGCGTTGCCGCGGATGATCGTGAGCTTGACGGTCGATCCCGGCTGACCGCGCAGGGCCCGCTCACCCTCCCAGGCCGACATCTCACGCGTCGGCTTGTCGTCGATGTCGCGGATGAAGTCGCCCGTGAGCAGCCCGGCCTTCTGGGCTGGCGATCCGTCGCGCGCGGCCACGATGCGCAGGTAGTACTGCCGCGTGATCGACACGCCGATGCCGGCCGGCGGCAATGGCGCATTGGCCTGCGCCGCCTTGACCTCGTCTGGCGTGAGATACGCGCTGTCAGGATCCAGCCCGTCGGCCAGGCCGCGCATCGCCCCGTCCATCACATGGTCCACGTCGACCTTCTCGACGTAGTTGTTGAGGATGAGCGACACGACATCCTGGAACATCCGCAGCGGCTGATACGCATCGTCGCGCGGCGCCGCGTTGCTCATCGCGCCGCCGATCAGCGCGAAGGCAACCACCGGTCCCGAGATGAGGAGGACGACGAGACGGCTTCTGGAGCTCATGAGTTGCTGGCCATCCAATCAGTGGCGGGCTTTCAGCCATTGTAAGGGATCGACGGCCCGGCCGTCGATTTGGAGCTCGAAGTAGAGGGCCGGTGCGCCCGCGGGCGTCGGGCCGACCGCCCCCACGAGCTGGCCGGCGTCGACGCGCGACCCGACGGCGAGGCCGGCCGCCATGGAAGCCAGGTCGCCGTACAGCGTGTAGTCGCGGCCGCCGTGATTGAGGATGACGAGACGGCCGAAGCCGGCGAACGGGCCGGCAAAGGCGACCGTGCCTCCGTGGACCGCGTGAACCGGGGCGCCGTCTGGCGCCCCGATGAGGATCCCGTCGCGTCCGAACCCGGCGCCTCCGGCCGGCGGCGTGCCGAAGCGCGCGGTGACCGGCCCGTTCGCCGGCCAGTCGAGCGCGCCGCGGACCGGGCCGAGCGGCAGGACCGGGACGGCCGCCGCCTCGCCGCGCGCCAGGGCCGCGAGCGTGGCCTGGAGCTTCTGTTGCGACACCTGCAGCTCGCCGGTGAGCTGCGCGTTGAGGTCCCGTTCATCGTCGATGCGAGCGACGAGTGCGGAGCGATCCGCGGCGGCCTGAGCCGACGCCTTTCGCGCGCGGTCGGCCGCCGATTGCTGCGCCTGGAGCGTGGTGCGCGTCTGCTCCAGCGTGGCGCGCGCCGTTTGCAGCTGGGCGAGTGTCTCGCGCACGGCGGCCTCCTGTTCGCGGTCGCGCGCGGACAGGGCGGCGACCATCCGGTAGGCGCGCCCGAAATCGCGAAGCGCCGGCGTCGACAGCAGCAGGCGCGCGTAACCGCCGCGTCCGAGCTTGTAGAGCGCGACGAGGCGGGCGTCCACGGCGGGTTGAATGGCGGCCTGGCGGGCCTCCAGCGTCGTGATGCGGTCCGACGTCGCCTGCAGGGTGGCGGACGCCTGCCGGATCTGCTCGTCGGCCTGACGCGCCTCCTCGGCGTGCAGCTCGCGCTCGACTTCGAGGCGGCGCAGCTCGGTGAGGAGCGTCTTTTCCTGGGAGGCGAGCTGGTCGGCTTCTTCCTGGAGCGTGTGCAGGCGATCGGCGGCGCGGGTCGCGAGCGCCTCCGCGCGGGCCTGCGCCGATTCCTGGCCGGCACGACGGCCGGTGCCTGCGGCAACTCCCCATGCGACGGCCGCGATCGCTCCGGTGGCCACGGCCGTACGGGCGGCGCGCGCGCGGCCTCTATTCATGCGACGCGCCGGACTGCGTGGCGGCGGTGGTCACGGGCGTGGTCGCAAACAGCGCGTGCCCGTCGATGTCGCTCGGGATCGGCAGGCCGAAGTACTGGATGATCGTGGGCGCAATGTCCTTGATCGACGGCGCCAGCGTATCGATCTTCCGGTTGGACACGAGAATCCCGGACGTCTGCCGGTAGTCGAACGCGCCGTGATCGCCGCTCCACTTCTTCATGTTCGGATAGACGAGGCCGGCCGGCGATCCGCCGAGCGTGGTCTGCCAGGAGACGCGATACCCATCCGAGAGCCCGACCTGGAGGTCCGGCGCATCCTTCATGTAGGGACCCGACCAGACCTGCCGGCCCTTGTAGACCGCATGGACGACCGGCTCGCCCGTCTTCGGGTCCTTGAACGTCAGCAGCTTCGCGGCGATCTCGTCAACCAGCTGGTTGTACTCGGCGCCGTCGTTCACGATGCCCTGGCCTTCGCGGCCGCGCAGGTTGATGTAAATCTGCCCGAGGCCCATCGCATAGGCGCGCGTCTTCGACCAGTCGACGTTCTCCCAGAACTGCCCGCCGCCGCTGAAGAGATCGTCCAGCGTCTTCGGTCCCGGCGTCTGTCCCTGCAGCGTCATGTAGCCCTGCTGCACCAGCCAGGTGTTCAGGTTCACCGACTGCCGGAACGAGTGGAAGCCGTGGTCCGAGACGATGATGATCGGGACGTCGGGGCCGACACGCTGCATGACCTTGCCGACGAAATCGTCGCAGCGCTGATACACCCGCTCGATCGAGTCGCCGAACTGCGCCGCGAGCTTCGGGTCGTACATCGGATGCGACGGATCGATCAGCCGCCACATCATGTGCTCCGCGCGATCGGTCGATTCGATGACGCCGACGAAGAGGTTCCAGGGCGTGTGATCCATCCGATCGAGGATGACCCGCTCGCGGTCGTTGAACGCGCGGAACAGGTCGTCCATGAACGCCTGCTCGCCGATGCGCTCCTCGTTCAATCCCCAGGTCGCTTCCGCCCATCCGAGCGTCCGGTACGGGCCGAGACGCGACGCCAGCTCGCCGGAGAGCGAGGAGGGATACGACATCGGCACCGGCGGCTGGTCCGGCTTGAAGTTGATGGGGGAGACGTACAGCTGCAGCTCCTGGTCGGCGCGAATCAGGTAGAACTGACACATGCCATGGAGCCGGATGAGAAAGTTGATTTCGAAATCGAGGTCGACCCACGGGCTCCAGCCACCCTCGCGCAGGTTCACCTGGTGGCCCTGGATGTCGATCGTGGCGGCGCGCGCGGCGCGATTCCAGTGGATGGTCATCGGCACGCGCACATCCTCGCGCGCCTCGAGCCGGGCAAGCTCGCTGCGGTCGGCGTCCGTCAGCGATCCCCTGGCCCGAATCGCGGTGATCTGCTGGCGCACGATCGGATTGGGCGGTCCGACCAGCTCGGTCTGGGCCGTGTCGCCGTTCATGGCGAGCCGCTTGAGGATGCCGCCGAACTCGGTGTTGCCTTCCTCGTAGCGGCTCAGATCCGTGCCGAAGTAATAGAACGTCCCGATCGTACCGCGCAGGTCGGGCAGTGGCAGGCCGCTCAGGAGCTCGCCGTTCGGGACCTCCTCGGGCGGAAACGTGTCGGGCACCGTCATCACTTCGGACCGGACGCCCGCGCGGCCGGTGGTCACCCAGAACGAGGTGCCGCCGCGGATTGATTCGACGCGCGGACGGGAGACGGGCAGATAGTTGAACAGGAACTTCGGCGGCACACGCCGCACCAGCCCGAAATCGGGAAGATACGTCTTCGTGTCGCGGACCAGGAAATCAAAGATATTGTGTTTGCCGGCGTTGACGCCCGTCGCAAACGACGCCCACGACGTCGGCGATTCCGGTGAGATCGTCGTGCCCAGGTCCCAGAAGCCGCCTTTGGCGGCCAGCTTCGAGAAGTTGGGCATCGCGCCGGCGTCCATCCACTGCTTCAGCAGATGGGGGTCCATGCCGTCGAAGCCGAGGACGACGATCTTCTGTGGAAAGGGATGAGTGGCCGGCCCGGAGGCGCAGGCGGCGGCAAGGGCAACGCACGCGGTCAGCGCGGCAACGATGAGGCGTTTCAAGTAGGGCCAACCTCGCAGGAATGCAGATCGAAGCCGCGCCATTGTAGCATGGGGTGATGGGACGGATTGCAGCGGTGGACGTCGGCACGCGCCGGATCGGCATCGCCGTGAGCGATCCGAGCGGCACGCTGGCGCGCCCGTTCGCCGTCATCCAGGTCGGGCGGCTTCGCTCGCCGGTGCGCCTGGTCGTCGATGCGCTCGACAAGCTCGCGAGTGAAGATGAGGGCGGGCTGCAGGCGATCGTGGTCGGCCTGCCCGCGCATCTCGACGGAACCCCGTCCCCGC
>JANWLS010000216.1 GCA_025450765.1 Vicinamibacterales bacterium
CGGCGAGCTCGCCGATGCAGAGGACGCGACGAACGCGACGCCCAGCCGAATCGGAGCCCTGTCCGCCGCGATCGCGCATCCCCGCCCGTGGCGACTGAATCGCCGGCAGGATGCCGGCGCAGGTGGCCGAGAACACCGCCAGACCCGCCGCGAACAGCAGCACCAGGAAGCTCAGCGACAGACCTGACAGCCAAGCCATGTCGGGCGGAGCCAGTCGTCTGGACAGGACGACCGCTACTTCCGCGATGATGACGCCCAGGATTGTTCCGCCGAGCGAGAGCACCACGCTGTCGCAGAGGCCGCGGGCGAGTAGACGGCCTCGCGAAGCGCCGAGCGCGATTCGGACACCCACCTCGCGCCGACGGGCAGTGTTGCGCGCGAGCAACAGGTTTGTCAGATTGGCACAGGCCACGAGCAGGACGAGCGCGACGATGGCCCAAAGGATCATCAACAGCGGGCGAACCGGACCATCAAGCAGATCGCGCAGCGTGACCAGGGAGGTGCTGATGTCGCGTCCAACAGCCTCCGGATGTGCTGCGGCGACGGAGTTCACAGCGGCGCTGACATCCTTCAACGCCAACGCAATGGAGACGCCGCGCTTCAATCGTGCGAACGGATGAAAGCTGCCCAATCCGCCGCGCAGGCTCACCGTGCTGGCGTAGTCGGCTGGGATCCACACATCGACATCGGCGTTCGGAAATGCGAACGAGTCATCGACAACGCCGACGATCGCATACCGATGCGATGTGAGGGTGAGGTGAGCGCCGAGGGCCGCCTCCGGAGTACCGAATAGCCGCCGCGCCAGGCGGTCGCTGACGACGACGACCGGCTGAAGCCGGTCGGGCGGTCCAAACGATCGACCGGCGTCGAAGCGCCCGTCTACTGTCGAGAAGAAGTTCTCCGACACATCGCTGGCGTGAACGATCTCCGAACCGTCGGTTCCCTCGAGCGCGTACGAATTCCTGTCGAAATACGCAAGAGCGTCGACCGTGTGCACCCGCTGCGCCACCTCGTGTAGTGACACTGCCGGGAAGTCGACGCTCGCCCCGGTGCCGCCAGCCTCCGTCGATCGGTAATCACCCCCGATCATGACCAGCCGATCCGCATTGCGGTACGGCAGCGGCTTGATCAGCGTGTTGTAGACCACGCTGAAGATGGCGGTGTTCGCGCCGATGGCAAGCGCGAGCGTGAGAACCGCAGCCGTGGTGAACGCCGGCGCTTTCCAGAGGCCGCGGATGGCGTAGCGAAGCTCCTGCGCGACGGCGTCGAGCCCCGGAAGGCCTCGGCTGTCACGATAGGCTTCTTTTGCGCGCAGCACGCCGCCGAAGTGGCGGGCCGCGGCGGCGCGCGCGTCGTCTTCCGAAAGGCCGCGCGCGCGGTGCTCGGCGGCTGCCAGCTCGAGATGTGCGGCGATTTCGTCGTCGAGATCCCGATCGCGACGATGGCGCAAGACGAGATCGACCGCGCGCGACAGGACACGACGCACGCGACTGCTCCACGGCGGTCGTTCCCAGCTCCGCATGCGTGCTACTCCCTCCGAGCGGTCACGAGAGATCCTCGATGAAGCGCGCGACGATGCCCGAGGCGCGCGACCAGTTCTCGAGCTCCGCCTGGAGCTGCGTCCGGCCGGTGCGCGTGATCGTGTAGAACTTCGCGCGACGCCCAGTCTCCGACTCGCCCCACTTGCCGGCAATCCAGCCCATCTGCTGCAGCTTCAGCAGCGCCGGATAGAGCGTCCCCTGGTTGAGCGCCAGCTGATCCCGACTGATCTGTTCGATGCGGCGGGCCAGCGCGTAGCCGTGGAGCGGCCCCATCACCTCGAGCGTCTTCAGGATCATCAGCGCCAGGGTGCCGTACAGGACATCGGCCTTTTCCGCCATAGGTCGAGAGCCTACAGCTCTGACCAGTAGAGTGTCAACAGCTCACGGGTGACAACACCGCTTGGGTGTACGATCGTCTGATGAGTTGCTCTCCACGGTTCCAGTCGGAGGTGCGAGCGTGACATTTCGCCTGAGCGTGCTGGATCAATCACCGATCGCGGAAGGCTCCAAAGGCGGCGACGCGCTGCGGCGGTCGATCGATCTCGCGCGACGGGCGGAGGCGCTCGGGTTCCACCGCTACTGGGTCGCCGAGCATCACGGCACGCCGATGCTCGCCTGCACGAGCCCGGAGATCCTCATCGGCGCGATCGCGGCGGCGACGACGGCGATCCGCGTCGGCAGCGGCGGCGTGATGCTGCCGCACTACAGCCCGCTGAAGGTCGCCGAAGTCTTCAGCATGCTGAGTGCGCTCTACCCGGGACGGATCGATCTCGCCGTCGGACGCGCCGCCGGCACGGATCCCCTCACCACGTTCGCGCTCCAGCGGGATCGTCGCCAGGTCGCGCCGGACGATTTTCCACAACAACTCGGCGAACTGCTCGCGCTCCTCTCCGACACGCTCCCGGCCGGTCACCGCTTCGCGCGGCTCGCCGCGCTGCCAGGATGTCCCGAGCGCCCCTCGCCGTGGCTCCTCGGATCGTCCCCTCAGAGCGGGATCTGGGCAGCTGATGGCGGGCTTCCCTACGCCTTCGCCGACTTCATCAACCCGACGGGCGCGGAGGTCGCCAGGCGCTATCGCGAAGCGTTCACGGCCTCGGAGGTCTCTCCGTCGCCGGCCGTGATCGTCGCCGTCTCGGCCGTGTGTGCCGACACGGATGCCGAGGCCGAACGACTGGCGGCCAGCGGGCGGATGGCCTTCGCGCTGCTGCACCAGGGCGAGCTCATTCCGGTGCCGCCGGTCGAGAAGGCCCTGCGATTTCTCGCGGACCGGGAGGCGCACGAGCCGGGCGCGATGCCACGGCGCCGGAGGGCGATCGTCGGGTCGCCGGCGACGGTGCGCGACGGGATTCAGGCGGTAGCCGAGGAGTACGGCGCGGATGAAGTGATGATCGTCACGATCACCTACGATCACGAGGCGCGGTGCCGATCCTATGCACTCATTGCGGAGGCATTCTCGCGCGGAGGCGGGGCTCGCGCGGTGATATCAGGTCGATAGCGGGGAACGCGGCATATTGCCCACGCGGATCGCCGAGGAGCACCAGGCCATCGCACTCGAGCCACGCATGCGCGTTGAGGAGACGATCACGCGGAGGCGCGCAGACACCAAGGCGCACGACCGACACCTTCCCCTCGTGCGCCAGCAGGATCTTCAGCGCAATCGCCTGCACCAGACAGGAGCTGCCTGGCGCCACGCGGGACGCGCGGCGGACGGCACGCGCGAACGTGGCCTGGCGCGCGCGGTCGGGCACCGCTGTCGAATCGACGAATCGACGAATTGAAGAATTGAAGAACAGAAACGGCCGCGCGAGCGCCTGCTCCGCGCGCGGCCAGGGCAGGAGCCACAGCGTGAGCCGCACGCGAAGCAGGACGAGAACCGCTCGAGTCATGCAAACGCAGACGCGACGCGTGCCACGATCTCGTCGCACAGCCGGCGCGCCGCCTCGTTGAGGCGCGCAGCCTCGTCGCGGGCCGACCGCTTGAACGACTCGCTCTTGATCGACCCAAGGTTCGTCAGCACGTTCAACACCGATCCCTCGACACCCGCGCGCGCGGTCAGCGCGGCGACCGCTGCATCCGACGTCGAGTTCCGATTCCCCGTCTCCGCCGCCTCCTTCGAGATCTCCAGCGCTTCGAGGCAGAGCCGCGCGCTCGCGAGCGGCACCTGGGCCGCCTGCTGATAGGCCACGTCGATCGCCTCTGCCCGTGCCGCCTGCTGCTCCGGCGTCGCCTTCGGCAGCCGATTCGCTTCGATCACGCCGTTGAACGCCTGCGTGTCATCGTCCACGGCCTGTGCGAGCGCCGCCTTCAGCTTCTGCGCGCGGAGCGCCATCGCCGAGAGCGGCTCCCAGACCTGCTCGTAGCCCGCCTTGCCCACCGTGACGTTCGCCACCATCGCCGACAGCGCCGCCGACAGGCTGCCGCACAGCGCCGCGACCGAGCCGCCGCCCGGCGCCGGCGAATCGTTGGACACCTCATCGACGAACCGCTCGGCGGTGAGCGACATCAGCGGCGCCGGCGTCCGCACGGCGTACTCGATGATCTTCTTCGCCGGGTCGAACGGCGCCAGCTGATCGAGCCCGAGCGAGCGAACGGCCAGTTCCACCAGTTCGCGCTCAGGCGCGCCCGGCGACTTCCCCTGCTTCCGCTGATAGAAGCGGCCCGCCTCGACGAGCGGCTCGAGCGGCACGAGCCCCACGAGCTCCGACCCGGTGACGATCATTCCGAGCCGCTCCGCTTCCTCGCGCACGGTCTCGAACACCACGTGCAGCGGCGTCGTCTTGAAGCTGAGCAAGTTGATCGACACCTGCGCCTGCCGGTATTGCTCGATGTACCAGCCGATCGCACGGACCGCCCTCAGGCGGCCGGGTACACGCTCCGGCTGGCCGTCGGCGCCGATCACGGACTTCCCCTGCGCGTCCTTCTTCAGCCGCCCGTTCTCGCGGATATTGAGCGCGATTTCGTTCGCGAGCTTCCGATCCCGCGTGTTCAGGTTCACGTTGTAGGCGATCAGGAACTCGCGCGCTCCGACGACGGTGCCGCCCCAACGAGGGTTGAAGGTCGCCGGCCCCGCGTCCGGGGTCCAGGCCTTGTCGGCGAGCTTGCGCGCCAGCCCTTCGTACTCGCCGGCGCGGATATCCGCCAGGCTCCGGCGGCTCTCGCGCGTCGCCGCGTGCTCATAGAAATAGATCGGCACCTGGAGGGCTTCGCCCATGCGACGGCCGAGGTCGCGCGCGATCGTCACGCACTCGTCCATCGTCACGCCCGCCACGGGCACGATCGGACAGACATCGAGCGCGCCCATGCGCGGATGGGCGCCCTTGTGGCGCGACATGTCGATGAGCTCGGCGGCCTTTTCAGCGGCCTTGAGCGCCGCGTCGCTCACCGCGTCCGGCGCTCCGACGAAGGTGTAGACCGTCCGGTTCGTGTCGGCGCCGGGATCGACGTCGAGCAGCTTGGCGCCGCTGACGCCTTCAATGGCATGCGCAATCGCGTCGATGATCGAACG
>JANWLS010000217.1 GCA_025450765.1 Vicinamibacterales bacterium
CCGCGCTCGCCGGCGAGGCGCCGCGCGAACGGATCCCTGAAGATCGCGTCGGGCCGCTCCGTTTCCATGGCGCGATAGACGGCCACCCATCGCGCCGTGTCGGATACATGTTCGATCGCCATCGATCTCCTCCCGTTCAGGACGTCATCGCGCAAAACGATACACTACTTCGATCCGGGACCAGGCATGCCCGTTCGCCCGGGAGAAGTACTCCGATGAAACCTGGTGCGCCACCCAGGAGATGGAGACCTGCTCCAGCCTGAAGATGGCCCCCACCTGATATTCTGACACGAACGGACGCTCGTCCACATGGGGACTCGCGCGGAACATCGTCCCCGCCAGGAATTCGTTCCGCGCCACGCCGTGGAGTGTCGCGTCCGCGAGAAACGAAATGGTCGGCGTGGTGTCCGTCGAATCGATCGCCGACAACAGCCACGGGTGCTGCATCCGGAACCCGCCGCGCACGCGCATCCCCGCGCGCCCTTCCGTGAGAATGTTGCCCAGCGACCCCCCAGCGTGCGGCTCGACGTCGAACCCAAGGAGCTTTCCATCCCCCGCGGCCAGCATCCGCTCGGTGTGATCCCACGCGAGGACGATCCCCGGCTCGAACGGCAGCTCGGTGTTCCAGTTGGTCGGCCGGTTGTCCTGCGGCGCGATGTCGTGAAACACATGCTGCATCACCTCGCCGAGCGCGGGCGGGCCGGTCACGCCCAGGGTGACGCTGGTTTCGTCCATCCGATTCCGCCGCGCGATGCGCGACGACTCCTCGATGAACAGCCATCCGGCATTCGGACGCGTGCCCTTCACCGGCGTCGTGTCGCCGGGCACGAGCTGCCCGGTGTAGATGTCCTGCCCGAACGCGTACGTATGTGTCGCGCAGGGCGCGACCCCCGCCGCGCACGGCGCGGTGCGGGGGTGCAGCCATCGCTCCCACGGTGCGGCGCCGGAGACCTCGAGCGCCGCGCGAACCCCGCTCGTGTATTCCTCGTCGGGGCGCTTGGGCGGCGGCTGCCAGAAATTGAACACGTCGTTGTCTGCCCGAATCACGAGCGTGACCGGCGTTTGCGCGCGCGCGAGCGCGGGGGCCGCCGCGCACCAGAGCGCGACGACCCCCGCGACCAGACGAACTCCGCTCAGTGCGTCGCGGGCGGCGTCTGCTTTTCCCAAACGAACCGGTGCAGGAAGTCGCCCATCTTGCCGAAGGTCGTGACCCAGTTGGAATGGATCATCGACTCATGCTGGTCGTCCGGGATGACCGTCAGCTCGTAGTACACATGATGTGCCCGCAGCAGCTGCACGAGCCCGACCATCTGGCCGAAATCCACGTTGCGGTCGTCGTCGCCCTGCAGAAGCATCACGGGCGATTTCCACGTATCAATCGCCGAGATCGCCGACGACCGGTACGACAGCGCACTGTCGGCCAGCGACTGTCCGTAGAGGTGAACACCCGCGAGGTCCACGCCGGCGATGAACATGTCGGAGTTGCGGGCCAGCGCCTGCGACGTGAGCAGGCCGCCGTATGAGAGTCCCCAGATCCCGACGCGTGACGCGTCCACATCAGGACGCGACTGCAGGTACTTCCCGCCCGCCACGACATCCTGATACTCCGAGTTGCCCCGTGCCTCGGTGCCCGCCGCCCGGCGGAACGATTGACCGTAGCCGACGCCGCTCCGATAGTTGATCGACATCACGATGTAGCCTTCGTCAGCCAGCCACTGATTGAACGCATACGCCCAGTGATAGAACTGCATGTAGTGGTACGCCGGCAGCATCTGGCGCACGGGCCCTCCGTGCACGAACACGATTGCCGGCCGCTTCTCGCCGGGCTTCAGGTCCTTCGGCAGGAACAGCTGGTTATGGATCTCCAGGCCGTCCGCCGCGTGCGTGATGATGATCTGCGGCGTGACGTGCTCAGCGACCGGGAAGCTCTTTGGAAGTGTCGGATAAATTATCCTTGGGGCTGACCCTTCCGTCGAGACGAGCGCGACGGACGCCGGCTGCGCGGCGTTGAAGTAGAGCACCGCGAGCTTCTTGCCAGACGCCAGCGGAGTCGGATCGCGCTCGACCCCGTCACCGGTTGACACCTGCCGTGGCGGCGTGCCACCCGCCGTGGGCACCGCCCAGATGTGGCGGCGCTCGATGTCGCCGGCGTTCGTGCAATAATAGAACGTCTTGCCATCGGCGGAGTACGACACGGAGACGGCATCTTCGATCAGGCCGTTCGTCGTCGTGAGCTCCACCGGCGCCGCGTTGGTCCCCGCGATATCAATCGAGAAATAGCGCTCCCACTCGTCATTCGGCACGGCGACCTCGAACACCACGCTCTTGTCGGCCCAGCGGATGCTGTTGACCGCGGCGTACACCCGCTCGCCCGGCTCGTTGTGCCAGAACTCGCGAATGTTCCCGGTCGCGACGTCGGCGACCATCATCGAGAGGGTATAGCCACCATTGAACGTCGCGGCGTACAGCCCGGGATCGCGTCCGGACGGGGCGGCCGCCTCGCCGCCGCGCCCGCCGCGTGCACCGCCTCCGGGGCCTCCTAATCGGCCGCTTCCGGAAAAGGGCGGGGCCGCGCCACGGCCCGCCCCTGCCCCGCCCGGATTCCCGATTCCGCCGCCACCCTGCTGTGTCTGACGACCGAACGGCACGCCCGGCTTGCGAATGAACGCGATCTGCTTTGAGTCGGGCGACCAGGTCGGACTTCCATCGCAGTCCACGCTCGGCGACACGTACGTCACCTTCCGCGTCTTCACGTCGTACACGCCGATCAGCGAATGATTCTCGCGCATGCTCACGAAGGCGATCTTCGATCCGTCGGGCGACCAATGCGGCTGGCCATTGTTGCCCCACAGCTTGATGAACGGGATCCCGCCGGTGTCCATCCGCGTCGGCGGCGCCTCTTTCGTGGTGCGCGCGCGATAGATCTCGTCGTCGCTCGTGTACAGCACCCACCTGCCGTCCGGCGATACCGTCGGCGACTGGCCTTCCGCCACGCGAATCGCCGGCGTGCCGCCGGTCGTGCGAACGGCCCAGATCGCGCGGTCGCCGCCGTTGGGGTCATGCCCAGGATCGGCGATCCAGCCCTGACGATTGGCCGCGCCGCCGCGCACGAACACCGCAGTCGATCCGTCGGCCGAAAGCGCAACCTCGGTCAGGTCGACGCCGTTGTCCTCCATGAAATTCGTCAGGCGGACCGTCTTGAAATCCGGCGCGGCCGCCGTGTAGACGTTGCGCATGCCGCGATCGTACGCGATCCACGCGATGCGGTCGGTTTTCGCGGCCGACACGACTTCGAGCGGCTCGGACGTCCCGATGTACTGCGCGATCGTCGGCTTCGACTGCGCGCCGACCGGAAGCGCCGCGCAAAGAGCCGCGGCGATGGTGAGTACGTACCGGCTGCTAGCGCGCATCGATCTTTCTCCCGGCATTCAGGTTGTCGAAGTTCATGATGGTGTTGAAGACGAGGAAATAGCTTCCGATCGTCTCGCCCCGATAAACGGGATTGTTGCCGAAGAGCACGACGTGCCCCTTCTCCATCGGTACGTCGACCACGACCGGACGTTGAGCGATGTCGGCGCCACCGTCGAGCAGCCCCGACACCAGCAGGTCCCGCTGGTCCGCGTAACGCAGGATCACGCGCGGGCGCTGGTCCGGCGGAATGATGTTGAGCGGGTTCCGCAACTGGTCCTCCGTGACCGGGGCGTACTGCCACGGCTGCACGGTGGTGCGCGGCGCCGGGAGGAAGCGGGCGTCGAGTTGCGGAAAGCCCTGCACCTGATCGGCGTCGTCCTGCGTGCCGCGTCCCGTGGCGCGCGCGCTGCCCCCGGCACCTCCCCGCCCGCCGCCGCCGCGTCCGCCGCGCGACGCGCTGACGCCGAAGCTCTCGCCGCTGTTGCTGTACACGGCGAGATTGTCGCTCACGCCGTACGCAATCGGGCTCGCGTCGTCCACGAGGCGTGTGCGCAGGAGCGTGCCGACGACTTCACCGCGCCGGGCGGAATTGCTGCTTACGCCGTTGGTGAGGCCGAACTGGATCGCGAAATCGGCGGTATTCGTTGCACCGATCATGACGCCGCCGCGCTTCACGAAATTCTGCAGATTCTCGAGCCCCGTGTAACCCAGTCCCGGTCGAACGTCATCGGTCTGCGCCCAAGTGCCGATGTTCGGCGTCTCGGGCGAGTTCTTCCACGGCATCGGGTTGCGCCACATCGGCATGCCGTCGATGATCGCCTGTCCGCCGCCGCCGGCCGGTGGGAAGACGATCACGTCGTACTTCGCGCCGAGGTTCGCGTCCTTGGCGACGTCCTGCGTGCTGATGTACGTGTACGGCACCTGCAGCTGGTCGAACGCCTGGCGCCACCATCCCTCGGTTTGCGTGCCGGACCAGGTGTGGAGGATCGCGATGCGGGCCGCATGAGTGGGATGCATCTTCACCGAAGGCGCCGCGGCGAGCGCGGTGACCTTGATGCCGAGTTCCTTCGTGGCCTTGTCGAGATCCGCCGACGCCACGCCGCGAACGATGAACGAACCGCGGTTGAAATGTGCGCCGTCCGCGTCGAATGCCTCCTCCGTTGCCTGGATGTCCGCATCCTTCAGCCGGTAGCGGAGCGTCGCGAGCGAGTTGTCGCCGTTGCCGTTGATCGCGTAGACCGAGCCCGTCCCGGCGACGCCGCCCGGCGCGGAGACCTCACCGGTCACGCGCTGCATGGGGGCATCGAGCACCTTCACGTCCGTCACGCGCGCAACCTGGACGTTGAAGCCCTCGGGGAAGGTCCAGCCGGTGTCGTCGTACGGCGTTTTCTGGGGATCGTTCGGGCTCCAGTACTGATAGTCGAGCAGGGCGTCCGCGATGCGCGAATACGGCTGGTCCATGCGCACGATATAGCTCCCCGCGGGAAACTCGCGCGTCTCGGTGGCCGGCGCCGCATCCACCGGTGCGGCGGCGCCACGTCCGCCGCGCCCTCCGGCCGCGGCCGCCCGCTTGACCGGCATCGTGACCGAGAACGGCGCGGTGGCGCGGGAGATTTCCACCGCCTGCTTCTGCAGGATGCGGAGCAGCTCCGCCTGCGAGCCGAGACGCGGGTCGTTCGCGCTGAACACGTACGCGGCCGGCCCCTCGACCTTCGGCTTCATGATCGACCGCTTGCTCTTCTCGTAGAAGTTCTCGAGGAACTGGTGCCGGTTGTTCGCGATGTAGGCGAGCGACACGAGCAGTCCCGTCTGTTCGTAGTTGTTGTTGTTGCGCAGCGACCACTTCACGTGCGGGATCGGCGGATTCTGCTTGAACCACGTCCGCTCGGTTTCTGCGGGCGACAGCGTGCGGTCGACGGTCTCGGCGGTGCCGCCGTTGCCGAACGTCTCGTACAGGCGGCTGATGCCGTTGTGCGTCGCCGCGATGAACATCAGGTAGCCCGGCGACCAAGTATCGAAGTCGCCGTGCGCGAAGACGCCGGGCATGCCGTAGCGCGTCATCTCCTGCACGTTGTTCCAGCCGATCATATGCCACTCATTCGTGAGCAGCGGATCGAGCCACGCGTTGTACGGCCCGTCGCCAATCGTGTTGTCGTAAAGGAACGGCACTGACTCGTGC
>JANWLS010000218.1 GCA_025450765.1 Vicinamibacterales bacterium
CGTCGCGAAGGTGCCGATCATCCCGGCGGCGATCCTGTTCGACCTGAACGTCGGCGGCAACCCATCCATCCGGCCGACCGCCGATTGCGGCTACAAGGCGGCCGCCGCGGCAACCGCGGGTCCCGTGCAGGAAGGCAACGTCGGTGCGGGCGCCGGCGCCACGATCGGCAAGCTCGGTGGCCCGGGGCGCGCGATGAAAGCCGGCCTCGGAAGCGCGGCCATCACGCTGCCCAACGGCCTCACGGTGGCTGCCCTCGTGGCGGTGAATGCCGTCGGCGACATTATCGATCCGCGAACGGGCCAGGTGATCGCCGGCGTCCGCACCCCCGATGGGCTTCACCTCGCGGATGCGCGCAAGCTGATTGAGTCCGGCGAGCTCCTCCACCCGCGCGCCCGCGCCGGCCAGAACACCACCCTCGGCATCGTCGCCACCAACGCCGCGCTCACGAAGGATCAAGTGACGAAGATGGCGGAGATGGCGAGCGATGGTTACGCGCGCGCGATCTCGCCCGTCCACTCGCCCGCCGACGGCGACACCGTGTTCGGCCTCGCGACCGGCACGCACGCCGGCGAGGCGAACCTGCTCGTCATCGGCTCGCTCGCCGCCGATGCGATGGCACGCGCGATCGTGCGCGCCGCCTGGCAGGCGCGCAGCATTCCCGGGTATCCCGCCGCGCGTGATCTCGGAAAGGCGCAGTGACGCCGCAGCTCGCCGGCCTTCTGCTCTACTCGGCCGGTCTCGTCGCGCTCGGCCTCTGGATCGGCCGCCGCGTGCACGGCACGAGCGACTTCTTCGTGGCCGGACGACAGCTCGGACCCGGCCTCCTGTTTTCGACGATGCTCGCGGCCAATATCGGGGCGGGATCGACGATTGGTGCGGCGAGCCTCGGCTATCGCGACGGCCTGAGCGCCTGGTGGTGGGTCGGTTCGGCGGGCATCGGATCGATCGTGCTGGCGTTCTGGGTTGGTCCGGCGATCCGCCGCATCGCGCAGGCTCATGATCTGCGGACCGTCGGCGATTTCCTCGAGTGGCGCTTCGGCGCCGACGTGCGCGCCATCGTCACCATCCTGCTCTGGTTCGGCACGCTCGCGATCCTCGCGGGCCAGCTCATCGCCGTCGCCTGGATTCTCAACGTCGTCGTCGGGATCCCGAAGTGGAGCGGGTGCCTGATCGGCGCCGTGGTGATGACGGCGTATTTCACCGCCGGCGGCCTGCTCACGTCCGCGTGGGTGAACCTCGTCGAGCTCGTGGTCCTGCTCGCCGGATTTGCGGTCGCCTTTCCGATCGCGCTTCACGCGGCCGGAGGATGGCCGGCACTGACCGCCGCGGCCACGGCGCCCCCGACGTTCTGGCACTTCACACAAGGCGGCGGATCGGGCGTCGTGTACCTGGCCATGCTGGGTCCGGCGTTCATCGTCTCACCCGGGCTGCTGCAGAAGATTTACGGCGCGCGGGACGATCGCGCCGTGCGGATCGGCGTCGGCGCGAATGCGGCCGTGCTGCTCGGGTTCGCGTTCGTGCCCACGCTGCTCGGCATGATGGCGCAGCGCCTGCATCCGGGGCTGCCCGCCAACGATCTCGCCCTGCCGATGCTGCTGATGCACGACATGCCCGCCGGCGTCGGCAGCCTCGCGCTCGCGGCGCTCTTCTCGGCGGAAGTCAGCACGGCCGACGCGATCCTCTTCATGCTGTCGACGTCGCTGTCGCAGGATCTCTACCGCCGATTCATCCGTCCGGATGCCACCGATGCCACCGTGCTGCGGGTGGCACGCTGGGCGGCGGTCGCGGGCGGGGCCGGCGGCGTGCTGCTCGCGCTCGCGGCGGAGAGCGTCATCGGCGCGCTGACGATCTTCTACACGCTGCTCAGCGTCAGCCTGTTCGTCCCGATCCTCGCGGGGCTGTATTGGCGGCGCGCCGCGAGGGTCGACGCCCTGGCCGCTCTGGGAATCGGGGTCGGTTGCCTCCTGGCCGTGCAGGCCGCGACCGCCGGACAGGGCTTCGGCGGCCTCTGGACACCGGCGCTCATCGGCCTGATCGCGTCCTGTGCCGGATTTCTCGTCGCGCAGGCGGCCCGGCGGCCCGGCGCGGGGGAGGGGACGGGGGCCCGGCCCCTTGGCGGCTCGGGCTATCATAGTTAGGTGGAGAACACCGCAATCACGGCGCCTGCCGAAGCCACGCTGCCACGCACGGGACCGCCGTGGGAGCATCCCGGCCCGACCGGACCTCGCTTCATCGAGACCGCGAAAGCCATCCTCCTTCTGCCAACGGCCACGTTCAGCAACATGAAACGCGACGGCGGATGGGGTCCGCCGCTGGCGTTCGGCGTCGTGGGGACGACGATCGGCTTCGCGATCAGTCTGCTCATCCAGATCGGCATCATGGCGCTCGCGCCGCAGACGTCCACACAGCAGGCACGGCCGCTGGTGAGCCTCTACGTGTTCATGTTCCTGCTGCTCCTTCCGTTCATCCTCGCGCTCAGCCTGCTGTTCTGGGCCGTGGTGTATCACGCGTGCCTGCGGCTGCTCGGCGGGCGCCATCGCTTCGAAACCACGCTCCGCGTCGTCTCGTACGTGTACGGCAGTACGAGTCTGCTGCAGGTGTTCCCGGTGTTCGGCGGGGTGATCGGGTTCGTTTACTCCGTCATCCTCTCGGTGATCGGCTTCATGCGGATGCAGGAAGTCTCGAAGCCGAAGGCGATCGCCGCCGTCGTGGTGCCGCTGCTCATCATGCTGTTCCTGGCGACCGCGGCGGTACTTACGGTGCTCGGCGCGCACGGCGTGGCGGCAGCCGGCCACGTGGCGCTCTGACGCGGCGCATGAACGACGTCCACTGCCACTTCTTTTCATCCCGCTTTTTCGAAGTACTCGCCGCCGGGTTGCCGGCGGGGGCTCCTCCGGATCCGGCCCTGGCGCTGCCGACGCAGCTCGGGTGGGAGGCGCCCGTCTCAGCAGAGGGCCTGGCGGAGCGATGGGTCGCCGAGCTCGACCGGCACGAGGTTCGCCGCGCTGCGCTGATGGCGAGCGTCCCCGGCGACGAGGCCTCGGTGGCGGCCGCGGTCGCACGGTATCCGGATCGCCTCGTCGGCTTCTTCATGTTCGATCCGACCGCGCCGGAAGCCTCGACGCGGCTGGCGCGGGCCTTCGACGAGCAGCACCTGCGCGGCGTCTGCCTGTTTCCGGCGATGCACCGCTACGCGCTGCACGATCCGCGCGCGCTCGCGGTGTTCGAAGCGGCGGCCGCTCGGCCAGGCACCATCGTCTTCGTGCATTGCGGCGCGCTCTCGGTCGGGATCCGCAAGAAGCTGGGCCTCCCGAACCGGTTCGAGACGCGATTCGGCAACCCGCTCGATCTCCAGCTGGCAGCGTCCACGTGGCCTTCGCTGCCGATCCTCGTTCCGCACTTCGGCGCCGGCCTCTTTCGGGAAGCGCTGATGGTCGCCGACTTGTGTCCCAACATCCGCTTCGACACGTCGAGCTCGAATGGCTGGGTCCGCTACACGCCCGGCCTGACGCTCACGGACGTGTTCCGGCAGGCGCTGCAGGTCGTGGGACCCGGTCGCCTGGTGTTCGGCAGCGATTCGTCGTTCTTTCCGCGCGGCTGGAATCGGGAGATCTACGAAACGCAGCGTGGAATTCTGGAGGAACTGAAGGTCTCAGCGGCGGACAGAGAGTGGATCTTCGGTGGGAATTTCGATCGGATGTTCGAAGGAACTATCGCGTCTCCGTCAGCTCGTCGTACGCCGCTCCCAACACCTGCGCCAGGTTGATCGTCTTCGACGGCGCCACGTAGTCCTCGAAGCCGCGCAGCCTCTCGAGCTTCACGATGTCTTCCTTCGAGTGACCTGCCTCAACACCGCGCTGCACGTAATCGATCACGGCCGTGAAGTAATCGCGAAAGTTCAGCAGATCCGACCGTCCACCGGTGATCCCCGCCTCCGGTTTGCCATGGCCGAAGATGTAGATGGCGTCGGCCGTGTGCTGGCCGGCGATGCGATCGAGCGCCTTCTGCCAGTTCACGATCGAGGCGCCAGCCGGTCGGTCCACGAACGGGTGGAAACGATTCCAGGCGAGGTCCCCCATGTGGACGACGTTCGCGTTCTCGAAAAGGACCACGATGTCGGCGCCGGTGTGGCCCGGACCGTAGAAATGCGCGGACACCGTCTCCTGGTCCAGCACCATCTTCCAGTCGGTGGTGAAGACGGTGTCCGGGAACACCTGCGCGGTGAGCGTCCCGGCCTGATCGGCGGCCTTCCGCTGCAGCGCCGGCTCGCCGCGCTGCGCCACGATGCGCCCGACAGCCGGGCGCATCACCGGATTGCCCGCCGTATGGTCCTCGTGGTGATGGGTGTTGATCAGGAAGTCGATCGGATGCGCGGCGCGGCTCTTCAAGCCATCCAGGCAGATCTTCGCCGTGGCCGGATACTGGCTGTCGACCACGACGGTGTTATCGGGCGTGATGATGTAGCCGATGGTGCCGCCCTGGCCCGTGAAGCAGCCGACCCCGCGGCGCAGATCCCTGAACGCCGTGGCGGGCGGAGCGGGCGCCGGTGCCTGCGCCCGCATCGTCCGCCGCGTCATGGCGGCTCCCGCCAGGGCCAGTGAGGATCGCTCGAGAAATTCCCGTCGGGTCGCTGACACGATGCCTCCTCGTGTGGATCAGTGCGCGGCCATGCTCCCGGCCTTCGTCTGCGGCCGGCGCATCAGGAAAATCAGCGGCAGGACCGCGAAGAAGAACAATCCGAACCACCAGAAGATTTCGATGAACGACATCATCGCCGCCTGCCGTTGCACCATCCCGAACAGGGCGGCCTGCGCCCGGTGCATCGCCGTCACCGGATCGCTCCCGGCAGCCACGAATCCAGCCTGCAGCCGATCGAGCATCGACGAGGACGCCGGGCCGTACTGCGTGACATGCGCCGTCATGATGTTCGTGTGCACCTGCTCGCGGCGCGCCAGGAGCGTCGAGGCGGTCGCAATCCCGATGCTGCCGCCGATGTTCCGCATGACGTTGAACAGGCTCGTCGCGTTGCCCATCCGCTCCTTGGGGATCGGATCCATCGTGATCGTCGTGAGCGGCACGAAGACGAACGCCATGCCGACGCCCTGCACGAACTGCGGCCAGAAGATATCCCAGTAGCCGGCGTTCAAGTTGATGTCGGCGAGCCAGATGAGCGACCAGGCGCTCACGGCGACGCCGAAGATCAGGATTTTCCGCGCGTCGATCTTCGACATGATCATGCCGGTGATCGGCATGAACAGGAACGACCCGATCCCCCGCGGCGCCATCGCGATGCCGGCCTGCAGCGCCGGATAGCCGAGCAGCGTCTGCAGCATGATCGGCAGGAGCACCAGGCTGCCATAGAGCACGAAGCCCAGCACCGTCATCAGGAACACGCCGCTCGCGTACGTCTGCTGCTTGAACACGCGAAGATCGACCACGGGGTGGTGCACCACCATCTCCCAGATGACGAACACCACGAGGAACACGGCGGCGATCACCGCCAGGCCGACGATCCAGGACGAGGAGAACCAGTCGACCTCCTGCCCCTTGTCGAGCACCACCTGGAGGGCGCCGATGCCGACCGCCAGCATGCCGATGCCCCAGTAATCGATGCCGCTCTCGCTCCGCTTGATGTAGGGCGGATCGAAGATGAACAGCTTCGTCATGATGATCGACGCGATGCCGACCGGGATGTTGATGTAAAACACCCATCGCCAGCTGTAGCTGTCGGTCAGCCATCCGCCGAGCACCGGACCGAGAATCGGCGCGACGACGATGCCAAGGCCCCAGAAGGCCATGGCCTTGCCGCGCTCGTGCGGGGGAAACGCTTCGAGCAGAACGGCCTGCGAGATCGGCTGCAGCGCACCGCCGGTGGCCCCCTGGATGATGCGGAAGAAGACGAGGGTCGCGAGGTTTGGCGCCAGGCCGCAGAGGAACGACGCCGCCGTGAAGCCCGCGACGGATGCCGTCAGGAGGCGCTTCCGGCCGAACGTGTTCGCCAGCCAGCCGGTGATCGGCAGGATGATCGCGTTGGCGACGAGGTAGGAGGTCAACGTCCACGTGGACTCGTCGATCGTGGCGGAGAGGCTGCCGGCGATGTGCGGCAGCGACACGTTGACCACGGTGGTGTCGAGCACTTCCATGAAGGTCGACAGCATGACGGCGACCGCCACGATCCACGGATTGATGATCGGATGGCTCGCCGGAGCCTGCGCATAACTCGCCGGGGCGTCGTCGCTCATGTGGATAACCCGTTCCAGACAAAATCGAGCACGAACCGCACCTCGTCTTCAACGGTGGCCCGGCCGCGGTGCAGCGTGCGATCGCTGATGAGCCCGCGCGTCAACTCGCCGACGACGGCGGCGACGCGCTCGGGATCGAGCGGTCGCAGCGCCCGATCGCGGTCGGGGGCCGTGCGGATGGCATCGGCGAGCATCCCGATCTGCTCGAGGTACATGTCGCGGACGAATCGGTGCGAGGCCGGCGCTGCGGCGGCCGCCGAGGCGAATTCGGAATAGTAGATACGGAAGAAGGCCGGTTCCTGGTCGAAATAGACGAGCCGCGTCTCGACGAAGGCGCGAATCCGCTCTGCCACCGTCTCCGCCGTCGCAAAGCGCTCCCGCAGCTGATCGAGCAGCGTCTGGACGCCGGCCTTGAGCGCGGCGAGGTAAATGTCGCGCTTGGATTTGTAATAGAGGTACAGCGTCCCCTTGGCAACGCCGGCGACCTGGGCGATCTCGTCGACGGTGGCGTCGGCGAAGCCTTTGGCGGCAAAGACGGAGCGGGCGGCGCCGAGAATCTCGGCGGTGCGGAATTCCGAGAGAACGTCGCGCTTGGTCCGGCGACCGGCTGGCATAAGACTGCTATTCCAACAAAATGACCAGACGGTCAGTATAGCACGCCGGCCGCTCAGCCCACCAGATCCCGGGCTTTGTACCAGATCCCCACTGCCGGCAGGAACCAGGCCTGTGTTCCCAGCATCGGATACGGACGAAATGGGGCGTCCATCATGATGCCGACCGCGGCGTCCGGCGACTCACCACTCATCATCCGCGCCACGGCGGCTCCGAGCGCCGTCGCAATCGCCACGCCGTGGCCCGCGTAGCCGGCCGCGAAGTACATCCCGCCCAGCCGGCCCACGTGCGGCATCCGGTCGCGCGCGATCGCCACCTGGCCGCCCCACGCATGCTCCACCGGCACCCCCGCGAGCTCCGGGAAGATTCGGCCCATGTCGCGCCGCAGCCTCCGCGCACTCACCGCCACCGCTCGAGCCGATGCGGCGCTGAACGTGGCCCGGCCGCCGAAAATCAGCCGGCGGTCCGGCGTGAGCGAGAAGTAATGCAGCAGGAACTTGGAATCGTAGGCGACGCGGCGCGTCGGCAGGATCCGATCCGCGACGTCGCGGGGGAGCGGCGCCGTCGCGATCAGATACGAGCCGACCCGCACGAGTCGGTGCTGCAGCGCCGGCGCCATGTCATCCGTATAGCCGTTGGTGGCGATCAGCACCAGGTCCGCGTGAACCCGTCCGCGATTCGTGTCCAGTTGGAATCCTGAAGCGTCCGGCCGCGCCTCCGTGACCGCCGTCTGCTCGTGCAACCCGGCGCCAGCGCGCAGCGCCGCGCACGCCAGGCCGCGGACGTATTTCGCCGGGTGGAGCCGCGCGCTCCCGGGATCGACGAGCACACCGTGAAACGCGTCCGAGCCGAGCTCCGCCCGGCTCTCGGGCGGCGCGAGCAGGGTGGTCTCGTAGGAGAAATGCCGAGCGACCTGCTCGTGCTCGCGAGCCAGCAGGCGGACATGCGCAGGAGCCGCGGCCGCCGCGATGTGGCCGCAGCGGGTCAGCTCACAGTCGATCTGCTCGGCGACGGTCAACTCGTCGAGCGCGTCGATCACCCGCAGCGACCAGGCGAACAGCACCCGCGCGCGCTCGAGGCCATACCGCGCGATCAGCTCATCGGCATCCAGGGTCAGGCCGGTAATGATCTGGCCGCCAGTGCGCGAGCTGGCGCCCCAGCCGATCGCGTGCCGCTCGAGCACCGCGACGCGCGCGCCCCGTCGTGCGAGCGCGAGAGCCGCCGAGAGCCCCGTATAGCCTCCACCGACGATCGCGACATCGACCCGCGAGGGAAGCGGTGTCGCCGGCACGCACAGCTCGGGCGCGGAATCCCACCAGTAGGGCCGTTCCGAACAGCTCATCGTCGGATAGAGTAGCGCAGCGCGGCCGGGCTGCCGCGCGTCAGAGGGATTTCTGGAGCCGCACTTCGTCGCGGATGGGAATTCCGGCAAATCCGGCGACCTGCCGCCCGAGCTGGGAGAGGATGGCGCCGGGAATCAACTCGAGCATTTCGAACCCGTGGCGCTGATAGAAGTAGAGCGCCGGCAGGTTGTCGTTGCTCGTCGCCACGACGAGCCGCTGCAGGTTCAGCTTCCTGGCCAGGAGCTGGGCCTCGGCCAGCAGATCGCCGCCCACGCCGGCGCGCTGCCACATCGGGTCGGTCGCGAGCGCCACGATGTGAAGCGCATTGCCTAACAGCCGATACGCGAGCGCGCCGCCGAGCTCATCGCGCATCCCGGCCACGATCGCCGGGGCGGCCTCGAGCGACACCTCTTCGCCAAACGCCACGATCTTCCCCGTATGCCCGAAATCGCGGGCGAACAACTCCCGCAGCGGCGCGCGATCGGAATCGTCGGCGGCGCGAACGAACACCGGCGGCAGCTCGAGGCGCGATCGGCAATCGCACACGACCTGCAGGCGGGATTCCGCCCAGTCGACGAAGCGTCCGCAGCGTGAGCAGCGAAGCACGGCCGGCTTGGCATCGAACGCGGGGGATTCCATGCGGCAGCCTCCTTACGCAACAGGCATGCCGGGGTCTTCCGGCGCCTTCCGCCGCACGACCCACCAGATGATCACCGCGAACATCACGGCGACCGCGGCCAGCATCAGGCCGAACAGGATGAGCGTGCGATACAGGATCGATTGCGTCTCCATACGCGCCTGCATGTCGAGCGGGCGCCCGGCCAGGCGATCGGCGAGCGGCTGCTCCCACCGCAGCACGTTGCCGCGCAGCAGATTCCCGGCGCCGGCATTGTGGAAGGTGATGCGACTGGGCAGGTGCAGGCGGAACGCCACGCGCTCGGTGCCGTCCCACCCGATGCTCGCCGGCGCCCCGATCGCCCGGTTCGCCGACGCGCCGACGACCTGGCGGTACACGTATTCACTGCCGCTCCGCCGGAAGCTGTAATGCGACCAGGAGAACGGCGCCGCCGTCGACAACTGCCGGATGTCGTCCACGTCGACGCGGAGGTGGACGAACCGGCGTCCGCTCCGCCTCGACGTCGTGACCCGGACCACGTGTGACACGGGGCTGGTGTACAGGCGCTGGAGGGCCGCCCGATCGAGCGGCGCCACGGGGTCGACACTCAGATCGAACCCGCGCAGCGCCACGAGGGCCGGAACGGATGCGCTCACGTAGACGGAGGCCGATCCGTCCAGCGACAGGAACACGTCTTCTTCGTACTCGTACAGCCGGAGCGGAATCGCGCGGCAGGCGCTGAGCAGCAGCAGAATCGCCACGAGCCCCAGCGCCGCAGCCGTTTGCCCACGGCCCCGAATGGCCATCCGGCCAATGATATACTGAGCGTGGACAAGGTGCTGCCTCGTTCGTCCCGCCGGCTCTCACGTCCACCTGACCGCAGTATTCCGACCAGATGACCGATCAGCCACGGCTGTACCTGATCGACGGCAATTCGCAGATGTACCGGGCGTACCACGCCATCCGCGGCCTGACCGGTCCGGACGGACGCTCCACGAACGCCGTGTACGGCTTCGTGACGATGCTCCGGAAGCTGATCGCGGAGCAGCGGCCCGCGATGATCGCGGCGTCCTTCGATCTCGCCGGACCGACGTTCCGCGATGCGCTCGCCGCCGACTACAAGGCGAACCGCGCGCCGATGCCGTCGGATCTCGCCGAGCAGATCCCGTGGGTCCACGAGGCCTGCGAAGCGCTCGGCGTGCCGATCGTCACGATGAGCGGCTTCGAGGCCGACGATGTGATCGGAACGATGGCGGAGCGGGCGGCCGCGGCCGGCTTCCGCGTGGCGATCGTGACGGGCGACAAGGATTTCTTCCAGCTCGTACACAACGGCATCCAGGTGTTCAACCCGCGCGAAGAGGGCACGTGGTACGACGCGGACGGCGTGCAGCAGAAGTTCGGCGTCACACCCGACCAGGTCGTCGACGTGCTCGCGCTGATGGGCGACGCGATCGACAACGTCAAGGGCGTGCCCGGCATCGGCGAGAAAGGTGCGCGCGAGCTCATCGCCACCTACGGCACACTCGACGCGCTGCTCGAGCACGCGGGTGAGGTGAAGCAGAAGAAATATCGAGAGGCCCTGCAGGCGCACGCCGATCTCGCGCGGCACAGCCGCGAGCTGCTGCGGATCCGCATCGACGTGCCGGTGTCGTTCGATCTCGCGTCGTTCCGGTTCACGGGACCGTCGCGCGAGCGCTGCTACACGCTGTTCTCGCAGCTCGGCTTCCGATCGCTCGTGAACGAGTACGCCCCGACGGCCGACTCGATCCGGGCCGACTACGCGATTGTCGAGTCACTGGACGCGGTCCGCACGCTCGCGGGTGAGTTGCAGCGCGCCGGCCGCTTCGCCATCCAGGTACTGACGGACGGCGGCGGTCCGATGACGGCCGATCTCGTCGGCCTGGCCGTCTCGACGGCTCCGCGACAGGCCCGCTACATGCCGCTCGCGCATAGCACGCTCAACGACACCCCGCCGCTGAACCGGGAGGCGGTGCTCGAGGCGCTCGCGCCCGTGCTGGCGGATCCCGCCGTGGTCAAGATCGGTCACGACCTGAAGCAGACCTCCATCGTCCTCGGGCGTTTCAACGCGCCCGTCGCCGCGCTCGAGCTGGACACGATGCTGGCGAGCTATCTCCTGGATGCCGGGCGATCCGGCCACCCGATCGAGGAGGTCGCGCTCGAGCATCTCGGCTACAAGGCGGTGACCCGGGAGGATCTCTGTGGCCGCGGCGTGCGGACGCTGCCGCTCGCGCAGATTCCCCCCTCGGGCGTGTTGACGTTCGCGGGCGAACGCGCGGACCTGGCCTGGCAGCTCGCCGAGCGGCTGGCGCCCGCCGTGGCCGCCATCGAGCTTGACGGCCTCTTGAAGTCGCTCGAGCTGCCGCTCGTGCCGGTGCTGGCGGACATGGAGCGGGCCGGCGTGCGGATCGATCTCGAGGCGCTCGGCGCGCAGTCGGCACGCCTGGAGCGCGAGCTTCCCGAACGGGCGGCCCGGATCGCGGAGCTCGCCGGCCAGGAATTCAACATCAATTCGCCGAAGCAGCTTTCCGAGATCCTGTTCGACAAGCTGGGCCTGCCGGCCGGCAAGCGGACGGGCAAGACCCGCACGGCCTCGACGGCGGTCGACGTGCTCGAGGAGCTGGCGCTCGTCCACGAGCTGCCGAAGCTGATCCTCGAGTGGCGGGCGATTCAAAAGCTGAAGGGCACCTACATCGACGCGCTGCCGCAGATGGTGAATCCACGGACCGGCCGCGTGCACACGTCGTTCAACCAGGCGGTGGCCGCGACCGGGCGCTTGAGCAGCAGCGATCCGACCCTGCAGAACATCCCGATCCGGACGGAGCGTGGCCGGGAGATCCGGCGCGCGTTCATCGCCGAGCCGGGGTACGTGTTGATCTCGGCCGACTATTCGCAGATCGAGCTGCGGGTGCTCGCCCATCTTGCCGAGGACGAAACGCTCATCGAGGCCTTCCGCCGCGGCGACGACATCCACGATCAGA
>JANWLS010000219.1 GCA_025450765.1 Vicinamibacterales bacterium
CATCCGGCGAAGCGCAGACAACGCTCACCACCGCGGTGAAAACGACCGTTTCGGCGACCGCCGGCGTCCTCGGCTCGGGCACGAGCAGCAGCGGCACCGCGACGACCGCACCATCGGTCGTCGTCGATATCAGCGCCGCGCCCACGGTGACGATGACGCCGCCGACGACGATTCCGACCATCGGTCAGTTGGCCACATTCAACGTCGTGGTGACACCTGCAACAGGTGGAAGCGCGATTACCGACGTCACAATCAATTTCGATAGTGCGCAGAGTTCCACCGTTCAGGACCTTGGCGCGCTCACTACGTCGAGTTCCGGCATCAGTATTTCGCATTCGTACGAAAGCGCTGGGTCCTATGTCGTGACGTTGAGCGTCACCGACGCGAGCGGCCAAACCATTCAAACTAAGGTGCCGGTCACCGTTTCCGGCGCGATCACCGTCACGATCAGCGGGCCGACGTCCGCCACGCACGGCGGCGCGGCATCGTTCACCACTCAGGTCCCGAATCTATCGAGAGGGGTTCAGGTCGAGACTTATACGTGGGATTTCGGCGACGGAACCACCCAGACGGGCAGTTCCTCTGCCAGCCATACGTTCGCCGTCGCTGGCACCTACACGGTCAAGGTCACGGTCACCACCTCGGACGGATCGACCGGTGTCGCCAGCATGCAGATCGTCGTCTCGTAATCGCCCGCGCTACAAGCAATTCAGGCCCGCAGCCCGGCGTCCTCCACCGCAACCACCTCACAATCCCGTGGCGCGCCGCCCCCCCCAGCGCGTGCGCTCGGCGGCTCGGCTGTGCCTCGCTTCCCTCCGGCCCCTCGCAGGCTGCAGGCGCTTCCTACCAGTCTGAGTATTTCGTTCCGTCGAGCGCCGTCGCGTCCGATCCGCTCTTGACGTCGTAGACGCCGGGCGTGGCCGTCGGATTGGCGGGATCGGGCTGCGACTGCACCGTCTGCCAGGAGGTCGCGGAGTTGGTGAAGGGATCCTTCGGAACGGCGCGCAGGTAGCCGTCCGAGACGAGTGAGGTGATTTCGGCGGGGTACGTCCCCTTGTCGGCGTAGTACTGGTCGATGGCGTCGCGCATCCGGAAGAGGTCTTCCTTCAGCACGGCCTCGCGCGCGCGGACGATGCCGTTGTGATAATTCGCCAGGCCGATGCTGGCGAGGATCACGATGAGCGAGACCACGACCAGCAGCTCGATGAGCGTGAAGCCGGCCTCGGCGCGGCGAACGAGAGACCTGTGACTCATCTCCCCCTACCAGTCCCGATATTTCGTGCCGTCGAGTGCCGTGCCGTCGCTCTTCGAGAAGACGTCGTATACGTCCTCGCCGCCCCAGCTGGTGGAATCCGGCTTGTCCTGGTAGGACCGCAGCCCCCAGTCGGTGCTGTGCGTCATCGGATCGATCGGGATGCGCCGCAGGAACTTCAGCTTCAGATCCGCCGCGCTGTTCGCCGCCGGCACGCCGTCCACCAGCACCTGCAGGTTCGGCGGATAGTCCTGCGCGCCGGCCTTGAGCTCGGTCGCGCCGATCAACCCGCGATCGGCCGCATCCTTGTAGCGATCGATCGCCGTCCGGATCATCCGCAGGTCCTCGTGCAGCTCGATCTCGCGCTGCCGCTGGAACGAGACGCGCGCGAGCGGCACCACGGCCGAGGCCAGGATGAGGATGATGGTCGTCACGACCATCAGCTCGACGAACGTGAAGCCGATCTGGCCCCGTTCTCCGTTCTTCGTTCTGCGTTCGACGTTCACTTGACCGTAACCGTCACCGGCGCCAGCTGCAGGTTCATCGCCACCCCACCCGGGCCGGTGGCGACGCCGCTCGGCGTAATCGTGCTCGTGCCCGGCGCGACCGGATCGAAGAGGACCGCCGCGAGCAGCCCCGAGCCTGAGGCGCCTGGCATGGCGGATCCGCGCGTGAGCGTGATGTCGATCCGCCCGGCCGCCGCATCGACGTGCTGCACGAAGCTCACGTCGATGCCGCCCTGGCGCATGAAGCTCCCCTCCTGCACCGTTCGCACTTTCAGCACGGCCGGGTTGTAGGTGAGCGTCAACGATACGGTCGACATCCGGATGGCACTCGTCACCGAAATCGGCACGGTGTACGGCCCGCCGCCGACGGTGAACTGCGTCCCCGGCGGCGTGATCGCCACCTGCGCCGTCCCGACCGTCTCACCGGTCGGCGGGCCTGGCGGCGGTCCCGGCTTCGGCTCCACCTGCTGGTTCGCCGGATTCTGGTTCGCCGGGTTGGCGGGCGGCGTGGCGCCGCCTGGCGCCGTCGTCCCCGGCGGCGTCGCGCCAGGCTGCGGCTGGGCGGCCCCCGGCTGCGCAGCCGCCGCACCCGGCGCCGGAGCGGCCTGGCCCTGCTCACCCAGGCCCGCGATCGTCGGCGCCGGACCCGTCAGGCCGAAGGTCCCCTGCGACCCGATGTAGATCGGCTCGAGGTCCTGCCGCGTCAGCTCGTGCGTCCGCACGATGTGCGGCGTGAGCAGCATCACGATGTCCGTCTGGCTGACGTTGTTGTTGTTGCTCGAAAAGAGCTGCTTCAGGAGCGGCAGGTGAACCGCTCCCGGAAAGCCGGAGATGGATTTCGTTTCGTCCTGCCGCAACAGACCCGCCAGCAGATCCGATTCCCCATCGCGCAACCGCAACCGCGTCGTCACCTTCCGCGATCCGAAGGACGGCAGACTCTCTCCGGCGACGCTCACCGGCTGCCCGAGCGTGCTGCTCTCGACGGTGAGGTCCATGACGATGTCGCCGTCGAAGGTGACGCGCGGCGTGATCTCCATGTTCACGCCGACGGGCTTGTACTGGAACGACGTGAGCGGGTTCACCGACACGCCGCCGGTCGCAATCGGCGTAAAGCTCGTCGTCGGCACGGGAATCTCGTCGCCGAGATTGAGCGTGAGCTTGGCCCCCTCACTGCCCCGCAGCTCCGGCTTGGCGATGAGCCGCGTCTGGGAATCGGATTCGAGGAAGCGGACAACGGCCGTCGGCACCGTCAGGTAGAAGTCGGCGGTGTTCACGCCGCGCGACACGGTGTTCAGGTTGAACGGCGGCACGTTCAGCGTCGAGCTGGTCGTGGCCGTGCCGCCGGCCGTGCCGGTGCCGCTGGTCGTCGTCGACGGGTTCGTCTCCGGCGAGAAGATGCCGCCGATCGAGTAATCCGACAGGTTCAGCCCGAACTGCTTCGCGCGCGATCGGTTGACCTCGAGAATCTCGACGTCGATCACGACTTCGGCCGCCGGCTTGTCGTTGTTCGCGATGATCTTCTGAACGATGTCGACGATCGGCTTGGTGGCGCGCACGGTAATCGTGTTGCCGGTCTTGTTGGCGACGATCGTCGGCTGAATGGCGATCTGCGGGATCCGGATCACACCGTTGAGCAGCTGCGCGAGATCCGTGGCGTCCGCGTGCGAGACATAGAAGGTGCGGACGACCTGGTCCTCGAATTTCGCCCGGTTCTGCGGGGTGTCGTTGGCGATGAAGATGGTCTTCGGATTGAGGACCTTGTAGAACAGGCCGTTGGCCAGCATGATTTCGTCGAGCGCCTGTTCGAGCGTGACGCCGTCGAGCGTCACGGTGTACGGACGGTCGGTGAAATCGCGGTCGTAGGTGACGTTGATGCCCGTCGAGCTCCCGATGAAGTTCAGGATGTCGCGCACCGACGCGTTCACGTACTTCATGTTGAGCGGGAGGCGCGATGCCGGATTCAGCAGCGGCTTCGCGTTCTGCTCGGCGATCTGCTGCTGGAGCTGCTCGATCCGCGGCTTCGGGCGCGACGCTTCGATCCGATCCCGGATGTTCTGCTCCAGCTCCTGGATCTTCGCCGCGGCCTGCTGGTTCGTCGCATCGTATTCGCTCGCCTGGCGGTACTCGCCCAGGGCGGCATCGAGCTGACCCTTCTCTTCGAAGGCCCTGGCCCGCGTCAGATGCTCGCGCGAGGCGGCCAGCATGGCGCGCTCGAGCGCAATCTTGTATTCCGGCCTGGAGGGATCGCTCTGAACGGCCTTCCGGAAATAGGACACGGCTGCGTCCCAGTTGCCGGCATTCAGGCTGTCCTCACCGCTCTTGAACGCACGGCCAGCCGCGCAGTCCGCCGCCAGGATGCCAGCGAGCAGCACCGTCGCCAGTTTGAGCACACGTCGACGCAACCTTGGACTCCTGTCGAAGAGGGAAAAGCCGCGAGGCGTTACGAGCCGCCCGTCAGGCGGATCATCTGCCGCCCGCTGCCGTCGAGATGCGCCATTTCGATCGATTCGATCCCGATCCGGACGATCCGGTACCGGCCCTCGATGATATCGCCTTCGTGTCCGTGATAGACGTCACGGCCGTCGGAGAGCACGGCGAGCCGCCCAAGCGGCCCTGGCGCTTCGACGATGCCAATGAACTTGAGCGGAATAGCCGGCGCCATCGGCGGTCGCGGGGGCGCCACGGCGCCCGCCGTCGCAGACCGCGGCGATCCGGCGCCCGGCCTTCCACCCGCCGGTCGAACCGCGGCCGGTGCCGCACCGAACTGGAAGAGATTCCGGCCGCCCGCGAGCGGCTCGGGCCGGGAGTCCTTGAGCGCGTTCAGCCCGACGTTCGGCACGGTGTCGCTCCTGGCCGCGTGCGCGGCCCGCGGCCGGCTGGCCCGCTGTCCACTGGTAGACGCGGCGGCCGCCGGAACGGCCGGACGGCTCCACAGCTCATAGCCCACGACGAGGGCCAGGAGTACGAAGAGGATGCCGAGAAGGCGCTGCTGCCGCTGTCGATTAGCTGCCATGGACCGCCCGGTAGTACGTGGAGACTTCGATGGTCAGCAGGAGCGGCGATCCCGGCTGGTTGCCCTGGGCGAGCGCCACGTTGTCGAGAATCAGGAACTCGGGCGTCGTCTCCAGTGCATAGACGAACCGGCGCACGTTGGCGTAATCACCTTCGAGGACCATCGTGATCCGGAGCCGGTGCAGTTGGCTGTCGCGGATGTCCTCCGGCTCGAACGTGCGGCTGCGGTAGCGGAGGCTCGATTGCTGCGCGAGCTCGGCGAGCCGCGCGTACGTGAGACGGCGTGCGCCGCTCAAGTCGGCCGGCAGCACCTGCTGATAGAAGATCTTCAGCTCCTGGTCGGCCCGCTCCTTGCCGGCGAGGATCGCCCGTGCGGCCGCGTCGGCCGTGCCCGCCGCCTGCAGCGACCGCTCGCTCGCCACGCGCTGCGCCTCCGCGCCGGCGACGTGGGCCTGCAGCGGATAGACGACGAAGACGTAGACCGCCAGGTTCGCGACGAGCGCGATCGCCAGCGGCAGGACGGTCGAGCGCTTCTCCTGGAAAATTCGGCGCGCCAGCGTCAGGTTCATCTGGTCTCCGAGGGCTTGGGATCCGGCGCCGGTTTCTCGGGCACGTGCGGCACGTAGGTGCTCTCCAGGTTCGCCTGGAGCATGCCGTCTTCCGACCAGTGCTCGTCCCTCGAGAGCAGCCCGACGAAGGCGCCGGTGGCCTCGAGCCGGTTCATGAACGTGTTCACGTCCTCGACGCGGCGCCCGACGATCGACACGTCGAGCGTGATGGTGCCGTCCCTTTCAATCTTCGGCGTGACGGTGGTAATCCGCACGTCCGGCGGGAGCGTCGCCTCGAAGCGGTTGAAGAGCTCCGTCCACGAGAAGGTGCGGTGGCTGATGAGGCCGTTCGCCTCGCGCGCCTCGGCCGATACCACGTCGAGCTGCTTCGGATCGATGCCGGCGCGCACGCGTGCGGCCGACTGGCGCAGCACCGTCGCGCGCGCCTCGGCCTGCTCGGCCTCGGTGGCGAGCGCCGTGTGACGGGCCGAGAGCGTGATGATCCGGTTCACGTTGTAGCCCGTGATGAGCACGACGATCGCCAGCACGACCAGCAGGCCGAGATGGACGGATCGCTCGTTGTAGAACGGCCGCGTGGACAGGTTCGTCTTCAACATGACGTGCGCGCCTAGGCGGCCGGCTCCTTCGGAAAGGCGGCGCGATCCTCGCGGGCGATGATCCCGACGAGCGGGGCCAGGGCATCGAGCAGCGCCGGCCCGGCGGTGATGCGATCGGTCAGGGCGGCGGCCGGCTGCGGATCGATCGTCTCGACGCGCGCGCCGAGCCTGGCCTCGAGCGTGCGCCGCAGCGGTTCCGCATCGGCCGGCTGCCCGGATGCGCCGCGGAGCGGCGACACCTGCAGCGCCATCGCCGCTTCGTCCGCCGTGAGCGCGGCCCCCGAGAGCACGATGCGGACGAACCCGGCGCCGTGGAGGCGATCCTCGTAATACATGGCCGTCTGGTGGACGACGTCGGCCAGATCGCCTTCCGTGTCGGCGAGGAGGTTGCGGAAGAAGATCAAGGCACCGTCCCGCACGATCGCGAAGGAGGTGTAGCCGGTGTTCACGTGCACCAGGAGCCAATCCCCCCTCGACGGGCTGTCTCCCGCGAGAATCGCGTTCACGATGTTCAGCGTGGCCAGATCGACGACGCCCGCCTGCGCGCCGGCCGCGGCGCAGAGGTGCTCGTATTCCTCCACGATGGCGCGCCGCGCCAGCGTGACGACGAACTCGCGCGAGCCGTCCTCCTGCGGGGCGCCTGGCGCCCAGGACACCTGCGCCTCGTCGATCGAGAAGGGCGCCGTGCGCCGCACCTGCCAGCGGATCAACCGCGCCAGGTCGTCGGCCTGCGCCGGCACCTGTTCGAAGCGGACGAACGACACCTTGGCGATGCTGTCCGGGAGCACCAGGGCCACACGGCCCGGCCGCGTCCCCAGCCGCGAGAACACCCGCGTGAGAGCGGCCGTCACCGCGGCGGCGTCGTGGACGTTGGTGGCCGTGAGCGACGGCACGACGGCGCCTTCGGGCAGCGGCTCGATCGCGTGCGCCGCCACCACGCGCCGCTGGCCGCGCGTCGTGATCTCGGCCGCCGACACATGGCCGGCCGCCAGCTCGACCGCCACGCTCGGTCCGGGCGAAATGAAGAAGGAACGGAAACGGCTCATTCGACGAAGGTCACCTTGTTGATTTCGCGAAGGGTGGTGAGGCCGGTCAGCACTTTTTCGACGGCCGACTCGCGCAGGAAGCGCATCCCTTCGTCGCGGGCGGCCCGCTTGATTTCGGAGGTCGGCTTGCGGTCGAGAATCATCTCGCGGATCCGATCCGACAAATCCAGGAGCTCGCAGATCGCCGTGCGGCCCTTGTAGCCGGTGCCGCCGCACTCGATGCAGCCGAGCCCTTCGTAGAACGTGTGCGTGCTGGCGAGCGCCGGGTCGAGCCTCGACTCGATGAGCGCCTCCGGCGACACCCGCACCGGGCGCTTGCAGTGCGAGCAGATCAGCCGCGTGAGGCGCTGCGCCATGACGCAGTTGAGCGCCGAGACGAACTGGTAGGGCTCCACGCCCATGTTCAGGAAGCGCCCGAGCACGTCGAGCACGTTGTTCGCGTGAACGGTCGTGAACACCAGGTGGCCGGTGAGCGCCGACTGGATGGCGATCTGCGCCGTCTCGGGGTCGCGGATTTCGCCGACCATGATCTTGTCGGGGTCGTGCCGCAGGATCGAGCGGAGGCCGCGCGCGAACGTCAGCCCCTTCTTCTCGTTGATCGGGATCTGGGTGATCCCGGCCAGCTGGTATTCGACCGGATCCTCGATCGTGATGATCTTGTCTTCCGCCGACTTGATCTCTGACAGCGCGCCGTAGAGCGTCGTCGTCTTGCCGGAGCCGGTCGGACCGGTGACGAGCACCATCCCGTACGGCTCGGCAATGTACTTGCGGAAGCGCCGGAGCTCCGCCTCCGGGAAGCCGAGGATGTCGAGCCGCAGCTCGCTGAACTGCTCGCTGATCGATTCCTTGTCGAGAATGCGGATGACGGCGTCCTCGCCGTGCACGCTCGGCATCACCGACACGCGGAAGTCGATCGTCTTGCCCGGCGTCCTCAGGCGGAAGCGGCCGTCCTGCGGCACGCGCTTCTCGGCGATGTCGAGCTCCGCCATGACCTTGATGCGGGAGATGATCGCGCTGTGAAACTGCTTGGCGATCGGCCGCATCGCCGGCTGCAGCACGCCGTCGATCCGGTACTTCACCGCCACCGCATCGTCCTGGGTCTCGATGTGGATGTCGCTCGCCCGCCGCTGGAGCGCGGTGAAGATCGTCGAGTCGACCAGCTTGATGATCGGGCTGATGTCGCTCGTCAGCCGCTCGACGGTGAGGCTCTCGTCGCCGTTCTCGTCTTCCTTCAGGAGCTGGAGCTGAAAGCCTTCGGTGGCTTCCTCGAGGACGCGCTGCGAGCTCTCGCTCTTCTTGAGGATCGACTGGATGGCGGATGCCGCGCCGACGGTGACCTTGATGGGCGTCGCCAGCAGCAGCGACAGCTCGTCGATCATCGGCAGGTCGGTCGGATCGGAGACCACGATGACGAGCGTGCGCCCTTCGCGGCGGTACGGCACGAAGCCGTAACGCAGCATCAGGTCGGCCGGAATCGAGCGGAACAGCTCCTGGTCGATCCGGAACTGCTCCATATCGACCAGCTCGAGCCGGTAGCGCTCGGCCAGGCGCCGCGCGCTCGCGAGCTCGGCCTGCTGTTCTTCGGCCGGCAGGTCGACGATGTCGACCGCGACGGCCTCGGGCAGCGTGTGCACCGGATTCATGCCAGATGGAACATCCACGATCGTGCCCTCAATGACTCAGGACCGAGCTCAGCTGGAAGAGCGGCATGTAGAGCGCCAGCAGCAGACCGGCGATGACCACGCCCATCACGACCAGCAGCAGCGGCTCGACCAGGGTGACGAAGCGCTCCATGTTCGTCTCGATCTCTTCGTCGAAAAAATCCGCCAGGCTGTTCAGCATGTCCTGGAGCGCGCCCGTCGACTCGCCCACTTCGGTCATCTTCACGGCCACTTCGGGAAAGATGCCGCGCGCATCGAGCGCCGCGGCAAACGACTCCCCTTCCCGGACGCGCTGCCCGACCACTTCGAGCTCGCGGGCGACGAAGCGATTGCCGATCGAGCGAGAGGCGATCCCGAGCGACTGCACCAGGGGCAATCCTCCCCCGAGCAGCGTCGCGAGCGTCCGCGCCAGCTGCGAGGTCGCGAACTTCGCCGCGATCGGCCCGAGCATCGGCAGCTTGAGCAGCGCGCGATCGAGATCTGCCTGCCGGCCCGGCTGCCGCACCCAGAACACCACGGCGGCGACGGCGGCGACGATCCCGATGACAATCAGCGGAAAATCGGCGCGGAGCGTGTTCGACACGCCGACGATCACGCGCGTCGCCAGCGGCAGCTGCGATCCGAACGAGCTGTAGAACTCCGAAAAGGCCGGCACCACCTTCAAGACGATGATCGCCACGAGGATCACCGCGAGCGACACCAGAATCACCGGATAGACGAGCGCCGAAATCGTCTTCCGCCGGATCGTCGAGACGACCTTCGTGTAGGCGACGTAGCGCCGCAGCACCGCGTCGAGGTTGCCGCTGCGCTCGCCCGCGAGGAGCGACGCCGTATACACGCTCGGGAACTGGTCGGTGTGCGCGTCGAAGGCTTCCGACAGCGACGTGCCCGCTTTCACCTTCGCGTGCACATCGTCGAGCACCGTGCGGAACGCCGGATTGATCACGCGCAGCCGCAGCAGGTCGAGCGACTGCACCAGCGGCATGCCGGCCTTCAGCAGCGTGGCCAGCTCCTGGTTGAACACCAGAAACTCGCGCGCGGCGATGCGGCGGCGGCGCGGCATGCCGAACGATCGGCCGCCGAGCGCCAGCGCCCCCTTCCGCTGCAACTGCAGGACGAAGAGGCCCTTCTCTTCGAGATCGTGGCGGAGACGCGCCTCGCTGTCGGCGACGTACACGCCCTCCGTGATCTCCCCGGCCGCCGTTCCGAGCCTACAGCGGAATTCCATCGCAACAGCTTGAGCGTGAGGACATTATCGGTCCCCGAATTATATCAGTTACGCGGCGACAGACGATCGGGCGAGACGGACGACGAACGGGGAAACGAAGGACCTTACCGGGCCAGACGCGAGAGCACCCGGGCGACGTAGTTCTGCGTCTCCGGGAAAGGCGGGATGCCGCCAAACCGATCCACCGCCGCCTCGCCGGCGTTGTAGGCCGCCAGGGCCTCCCGCAGCGAAAACCGCTGCAGCAGGACCTTGAGATGCCGGACACCCGCCTCGATGTTGGCGCGCGGGTCGTACGGGTTCCGTACGTGATAGGCGCGTGCCGTCGCCGGCATGATCTGCATGAGTCCCATCGCCCCCTTGGGCGAGGTGGCCTCGGGCACGTACGCCGATTCGACGGCAATCACCGCGCGAATCAGGCGCGGATCCATTTGCTGGCGCGCCGCGACCTGGTCGATGATCGAGGCATACGGCACGAGATCCGCCGCGGTCGCGACCGCCGGCTGTGCCACCACCGGATCGGGCGGCATTTCGTCCGGACGGATCTCGCTCACGAGCGCCCGGTCGCAGGTAATTTCTCCGCCATCGGGTAAATCGAGCACGATCGCGCCGTCCTGGGTCCGGTGTCCGCGCACGGACATCGTCCGGCCGGACGTGAAGATCACGATTTCCGCAGACGCCGGGCCCACGGCGACCAGCGACAGGAGGACGCCCGCGAGCAGCACGCCGATCGGGAGTGTCCGTCGATCGCGCATCTATTTCGGCAGGACGAAGACCTGAAAGATGCGGACGCCGAGCTCGCGGGAGTCGTGGTTGTTCATCGCGGGAATCAGCGCTGGCACGAACGTCTTGTCGACGGAAATCTGAATCCTGCTGCCCGGATCGCTGCCGAACTGCGCCGCCGTGAGCGGGATGCGCTGCAAAAGCCGTGCGCGCGGGGCGAGCGCGAAGCTGGCCACCGGCTGGCTGTTCAACGTGACGGTGACCTGCTGCGCATCCGTGAACGCGCCGCTCGGATCATCGAGATCGAGAAAGAAGGTGGCATCCCGCTTCGGGTTCGGAAACGCCAGCACCGCGTCCTTCTCCGTCCAGCGCCACTGCACGCGCGACGGCGGCGGCGCCGTCTCCGGCGTGTGCCAGCCTTCGAGATAGCTCAGTGGCACGTTCGCGGTCTCCGGAAGGATGTTCAGGCTCGCCACCTTGTAGGCGTGCTGCCCGACATCCTGGCCCGCCAGCGCGAGGCGCTGCTGCGTCTTCGCCGAGTACAGCCCCACCTGCACCGTCGCCGGCCCCACGTACGGGTACACCGGAACGAACAGCAACCGGTCGTAATCGATGACCTGACCGGGCTTCCAGGAAGTCGTGGGGATCGGCGGCTGGTGATCGTCGGTCCACATCATCTCGCCATCCCCGTTGACGAAATGAACCATCACCCGGTAGTCGTCGGTGAAATGCGCGTCTGGCGCGACGACGAAGTGGTAGTGGAGATCGACCGGGCTCCCGAGGGCCACATCGGTGCGGCTGAACGAGAGCGATGCCCTCGCGACGGGCGAGGCGGGTTGCGCGCGGTGACAGCCGGCGGCGGTCAGGGCGGCGCCCGCCGCGAGCGCCAGCAGGCGGCGTCGGGACCAGCTCGTGAGCACTTTCATAGGAACGTGTCGATGAACGAAGGGCCCATCCGGCTAATCGGCACACCCGCCGAACCGGTCGAACGGGGCCATCTGATGAACGTGGATTGAGCAGCGGACATGATAGCGTAGTTGCCGCATCCTCTGCAATATGTTAGAGTTCCGGCGAATACCGATGGGCTGAGGGCCACCGACTTCTGGCCTCGGGCCTGCGGTCCATCGCGCGCGGCCTGGCCCGCGCGGGAGCCCCTCCGCATGGAAGCACTCGGCTTGGTCGAAACACGCGGCCTCATCGGATCGGTCGAAGCCGCCGACGCCATGGTCAAGGCCGCCAACGTCGTCCTGGTCGCGAAGGAATACATCGGCGCCGGGTACGTGACGGTGATGGTGCGCGGAGATGTCGGCGCCGTGAAGGCCGCCACCGATGCCGGCGCCGCCGCCGCGCGCCGCGTCGGCGAGCTCGTGTCGGTGCACGTCATCCCGCGGCCGCACCCCGAAGTGGAAAAGATCCTGCCGAAGACGACGGCGAATGGCTGAAGCGCTCGATCGCGATCTGGTCTCCATCCAGGAAGCGCGTCATCTCGCCCGGCGTGCACGACAGGCCCAGCAACAACTCGCCGAGCTTTCCCAGGAACAGATCGACGTGCTCGTGGACGGCGTGGCGGCCGCCGCCACGCCGCAGGCCGAGGCGTTCGCCCGCCTGGCCGTGGATGAAACCGGCTACGGCATCGTCGCCGACAAGATCCAGAAGAACCTGTTCGCCTCCGAGCGCGTGTACGAGTACATCCGCCCGATGCGGACCGTCGGCGTGATCGGCCGTGACGACCAGCGCAAGGTCGTCGAAATCGCCGAACCGTTCGGCGTGGTCGCCGCCGTCGTGCCGTCGACCAACCCGACGTCCACCACCATCTACAAGGTGCTGATCGCGCTGAAGGCGCGCTGCGCGATCGTGCTCAGCCCGCATCCCTCGGCCGTGCGCTGCATCAGCCGGGTGGCCGAAGTGCTCACCGATGCGGCCCAGCGGGCCGGCGCACCGGACGGCTCCGTGTCATGGATGACCAACGTCAGCCTCGAAGGGACGCAGGAGCTGATGAAGAGCCGCGAGGTGGCGCTGATCCTCGCGACGGGCGGGATGGGCCTGGTGCGCGCCGCCTATAGCGCGGGGAAGCCGGCCTACGGCGTCGGCCCGGGAAACGCGCCCGCCTATATCGAATCGTCGGCCGACCTCAGGAAGGCCGTTCGCGACATCATCACCGGCAAAACGTTCGACAACGGCGTGCTCTGCTCATCGGAGAACTCCGTCGTCGTCGACGAGGCGGTCTCCGAGGAAGTGCGGCGGGAGTTCGTCGCGCAGGGCGGCTATTTCCTCTCCGATGCGGAGATGAAGAGGCTGGCGACGGCGCTCGTCTCGCCTCAGCGGCTGCCCAATCCCGCGCTGGTCGGCAAGTCGGCCCTCTACATCGCCGAGCAGATCGGCTTGACCGTGCCGCCGGACACGCGCGTGCTCCTCGCGCCGCTGGCTGGTGTCGGCCGCGAGTATCCGCTGTCGATCGAAAAGCTCTGCCCGGTCCTCTCCTTCTATACGGTGAAGGACTGGCACGAGGGCTGTGAGCGCTGCAAGCAGATCCTCCGCTACGGCGGGATGGGCCACACGATGGCCATCCACTCGCGCAACGAGTCGGTCATCCTCGAGTTCGGCCTCCGCAAGCCGGCGTTCCGCATCTGCGTGAACACGCCGACCACGCTCGGTTCGATCGGCCTGACGACCGGCCTGCCGCCGGCGATGACGCTCGGCTGCGGCGGCTGGGGCGGCAACATCACCTCGGACAACA
>JANWLS010000220.1 GCA_025450765.1 Vicinamibacterales bacterium
GACCGCCGACAGCACGTACGCATCGATCAGCTGCAGACCATCATCTGTGCGCTGTGACGTCGGGACGTTGGCGAATCCGGCGCGGTGCAGCGCGGCCATCAGGAAATCACCGGACCCATCGCCCGTGAACACCCGCCCGGTGCGATTGGCGCCGTGCGCTGCCGGCGCGAGGCCGACAATCAGCAGGCGCGCCTGCGGATCGCCGAAGCCAGGAACAGGCCGGCCCCAGTACACCTCATCGCGGTGGGCCCGCTTCTTCTCTGTGGCGATCCGGGTGCAGTAGGTGCGGAGGCGTGTGCAGCGCCGGCAGTGCACGACCGATTGATGAACGTGGTCCAGCTGCGAGAGGTTTCGTGACAATTTGTAACGACTCGGGCAGGCCCGGGAAAGGGAAAGTGCTGTGTCGCACCTCTGCCCGTCCTCGGATTACAATAAGCTCTTGTACCGGACGCCGCCCGCTCGCCAGAGGTCCGCGACCCTGACGCCCCGGGACCTCCGGCTTCCCATCATTATCCAATGAACTGAGGAACCGCGCTCGAGGGGTCGGGACCATGCGCAATATTTCGCCGGAGCACGTCGAAGAACTGGACGCCATCGAAACGCGCGAGTGGCTGGAATCGCTCGATTACGTCCTCCAGCGTGGCGGCGCCTCGCGCGTCGGGCGGCTGCTGCAGGATCTGAGCAATCACGCGAAGGAGAAGGGCGTCAGCCTTCCGTTCACCGCCAACACGCCGTACATCAACTCAATCTCCGCCGACGATGAAGTGCCGATGCCGGGCGATCGGGATCTCGAGCGCCGCATCAAGAGCCTCGTCCGCTGGAACGCGGCGGCGATGGTCGTGCGCGCCAACCGCGTCGAGGAGGGCATCGGCGGCCACATCTCCACCTTCGCGTCGTCCGCCACGCTCTACGAGGTGGGCTTCAACCACTTCTTCCGCGCGCGCGACGAGCAGGGCTCCGGGGATGTCATCTACTTCCAGGGACACGCCTCGCCCGGCATCTACTCCCGCGCGTTCCTCGAGGGACGGATGTCCCAGCAGCAGCTCGAAAATTTCCGGCGCGAGCTGAAGCCGGGCGGCGGCCTCTCGTCGTATCCCCATCCGTGGCTGATGCCGGACTTCTGGGACTATCCATCGGTCTCGATGGGGCTCAGCCCCATCATGGCGATCTACCAGGCGCGCTTCCATCGCTATCTCGAAGATCGCGGCCTGAAGCAGGCGGACAACGGCAAGATCTGGGCGTTCCTCGGCGACGGTGAGACCGACGAGCCCGAAACGCTGGGCGCCATCTCGCTGCCGGCGCGCGAGAAGCTGGACAACCTGATCTTCGTGATCAATTGCAACCTGCAGCGGCTCGATGGTCCGGTGCGCGGCAACGGCCAGATCCTGCAGGAGCTCGAGGCGATCTTCCGCGGCGTCGGCTGGAACGTCATCAAGGTCGTGCTCGGCCGCGAATGGGATCCGCTGCTCGCGCAGGATCGTGACGGTCTGCTCATCAACCGGATCGGCAACGTCGTCGACGGCGAGTTCCAGAAGTTCGCGGTCGAGTCGGGCGCCTACATCCGCAAGCATTTCTGGGGCACCGATCCGCGGCTGCTCGACATGGTGAAGCATCTGTCGGACGACGAGCTGAAGCGGATGAAGCTCGGTGGGCACGATCCGATCAAGGTCTACAACGCCTTCAAGGCCGCCGTCGAGCACAAGGGCTCACCGACGGTGATCCTGGCGCGCACGATCAAGGGCTATGGCCTTGGCGAGGCGGGCGAAGGCAAGAACATCACGCATCAGCAGAAGAAGCTGAACGAAGAGGAGCTGCGCGCGTTCCGTTCGCGGTTCGCCATTCCGATCTCCGATTCGGAAATCGCGCAGGCGCCGTTCTATCGCCCGGCCGACGACACGCCCGAAGCGAAGTACCTCCACGAGCGCCGGGCGGCGCTCGGCGGCTACGTGCCGCAGCGGAAGGTGCGCGCGGCGCCGCTCGACGTGAGCTTCGACGGCCTCTTCGACGAGTTCCTCAAGGGAACCGAGGATCGGAAGGCGTCGACGACGATGGTGTTCGTGCGGATGCTGTCCAAGCTGCTGCGCGACAAGGCCGTCGGCAAGCTCGTCGTCCCGATCGTGCCCGACGAGGCGCGGACCTTCGGGATGGAGGCGCTCTTCCGGCAGGTCGGCATCTACTCGCACGTCGGCCAGCTCTACGAGCCCGTGGACATGGACACGCTCCTGTATTACAAGGAAGCGACCGACGGCCAGATCCTGGAAGAGGGGATTACGGAAGCGGGCTCGATGTCGTCGTTCATCGCCGCCGGCACGGCGTACGCGACCTACGGCATCAACACCATCCCCTTCTTCATCTACTACTCGATGTTCGGCTTCCAGCGGATCGGCGACCTCGTGTGGGCGGCCGGCGATTCGCGCTGCCGCGGGTTCCTGCTCGGCGGCACGTCCGGACGGACGACGCTCGCCGGTGAGGGGCTGCAGCACCCGGACGGCAACAGCCAGCTGCTTGCCTATCCGGTGCCGAACGTGGTGGCCTACGATCCGGCGTTCGCCTTCGAGCTCGCGGTCATCATCGAAGACGGCATCCGCCGGATGTACAAGGAGCAGGAGAGCATCTTCTACTACCTCACGGTGATGAACGAGCAGTACGCGATGCCGGAGATGCCCGAGGGGTCGCGCGAGGGGATCCTGAAGGGGATGTACCGGTTCCGCGCTTCGGCGAAGAAGGGGGCCAAGCGGCAGGCGCAGCTGTTCGGCAGCGGCGCCATCCTGCCGGAGGTGCTGAAGGCGCAGCAGATGCTCGAGGAGAAGTACGACGTCGCGGCCGACGTGTGGAGCATCACGAGCTACAGCGAGCTGTATCGCGACGGCCACGACTGCGAGCACTGGAACCTGCTGCATCCGACGGCGAAGCCGCGTGTGCCCTGGGTGACGACGTGCCTGGAGAAGGCGCCGGGTGTGCTCGTCGCCGCCTCGGACTACGTGAAGGCGCTGCCGGATTCGATCGATCGCTGGATGCCGCGGCGGCTCGTCTCGCTCGGCACTGACGGCTTCGGCCGCAGCGAAGGGCGCGCCGGACTGCGCGACTTCTTCGAAGTGGACGCGAAGTTCGTCGTCCTGGCGACGCTCTCGGCGCTCGCGCGCGAAGGGCAGATCGAGGCGAAGGCCGTCGCGCAGGCGATGAAGGATCTGGGGATCAGCCCCGACAAACCGAATCCAGCCATCTCATAGGACTCACTTTGGCGACCGATTTCAAACTTCCTGAACTGGGCGAGAACATCGCCGGCGGCGACGTGCTGCGCGTGCTCGTCGCGCCGGGCGACACGCTGGCGCGCGAGCAGCCGGTGCTCGAGCTCGAGACCGACAAGGCGACCATCGAAGTGCCCTCGTCGGTGGCCGGGCGCGTGACGGCGGTGAACGTCAAGGCTGGCGACAAGGCGAAGGTCGGCCAGGTGATCCTCACGGTCGACGAGGCCGCGAGCGGTGCGGCGCCGTCGAAGCCCGCCGCGAAGGCGGCGGAACAGGCGACCGGCGGCGGGGCGACGGCCGTGGCGACCGAACAGGCGGCACCGGCTCCCAAGCCGACGGCGCCGGCCGAACGGCCGGCGGCAGCGGCCTCCGCGCGACCGGCTGCGGCGCAGCCGGCCGAAGAGGAAGAGGAGCCGGAACCACCGGCGCCGAACCGGCGCGGCGAAGTGGTCGATATTTCGCGTGGCGTACGTCCGGCGGCCGAGCCGTCGCGGCCCGCACGCGAGGCGGAGGCGCCCGCACCGGCGGCGCCGTCGGTGCGTCGGCTGGCGCGCGAGCTCGGCGTCGACATCCACGACGTGCCGGGGAGCGGCATGGCGGGACGCATCTCCCAGGATGATGTGAAGGCGTTTGCGAAGCGGCTGATCACGGAGGGGACCGGCGGCTTCGTGCGCGCCGAGCCGCTGCCGGATTTCAGCCGCTGGGGCCGCATCGAGCGGAAGCCGATGTCGAACATCCGGCGCCGCACGGCCGAGCGCCTGAGCGCCGCGTGGGCCACGGTGCCGCACGTGACGCAACAGGATCGGGCCGATGTCACCGGCCTCGAGGAGCTGCGCAAGAAGATGGCGAAGAAGGTGGAAGCGGCCGGGGGCAGCCTCACGCTCACCGCCATTGCCGTCAAGGTGGTCGCCTCCGCGCTCAAGGTCTTCCCGCAGTTCAACAGTTCCGTCGACATGGCGCGGAACGAGATCGTCTACAAGAGCTATCGCCACATCGGCGTCGCGGTCGACACCGATCGCGGGCTGCTCGTGCCGGTGATCCGCGACGCGGACGCCAAGAACATCATCGAGCTGTCGGTGGAGCTGACGAAGCTCGCCGAGAAGGCGCGCAGCCGCAAGCTGACGCTCGAGGAGATGGAAGGCGGCAGCTTCACCATCAGCAACCTGGGCGGCATCGGCGGCACGGCGTTCTCCCCGATCGTGAACGCGCCAGAAGTCGCGATCCTCGGCATCTCGCGCGGGAGTATCCAGCCGGTCTGGGCGAACCAGCAGTTCGTCCCGCGGCTGATGCTGCCGCTGTCGCTCTCCTACGATCACCGCGTGATCGATGGCGCCGATGCGATCCGCTTCCTGCGATGGGTGGCTGAGGCGCTCGAGCAGCCGTTTCTGCTCTCACTCGAAGGCTGACCTTGCATACACAACTCGTGGTGATCGGCGGCGGGCCTGGTGGCTACGCCGCCGCCTTTCTGGCCGCCGATCTCGGCCTCGACGTCACGCTGATCGATCGGGAAGCGAATCCGGGCGGCGTCTGCCTGTATCGCGGCTGCATTCCCTCTAAGGCGCTGTTGCACGTCGCGGCGCTGCTCAGCGAAACGCGCCACGCGTCGGCCTGGGGCATCGACTTCGGCGAGCCGCGCATCAATCTCGAGAAGCTCCGGAGCTGGAAGTCCGATGTCGTCCAGAAACTGACCGGCGGCCTCGGCCAGCTCGCGCGGCAGCGCAAGGTGCGGTTCGTGCGCGGGAACGCAACGCTGCAGGGGCCGACGCGCGTCAGCGTGGAGCTCGACGGCGGCGGCAGCGAACAGATCGACTTCGATCACGGCATCCTCGCGACCGGCTCGCGGCCGGCGACGATTCCGGGCCTGTCGATCGAGTCGCCGCGCGTGATGGATTCGACGGGTGCGCTCGACATCCCCGACGTGCCGAAATCGCTCCTGGTCGTCGGAGGCGGCTACATCGGCCTCGAGCTCGGGAGCGTCTATGCCGCGCTCGGGACCAGGGTGTCGGTCGTCGAGATGACGGGCGGCCTGCTGCCGGGCGCCGATCGCGATCTCGTCAGCATTCTCGCGAAGCGGATGGAGCGCGTCTGCGCGGCCATCATGCTGAACACGCGCGTGACCGGGATGAAGGAAGAGAAGTCCGGCATCCGCGTGAGCTTCTCGGGCGAAGGCGCTCCTGCCGAGCAGGTCTTCGACAAGGTCCTCGTGTCGATCGGCCGCCGGCCGAACTCGGAGATCCCCGGGCTCGATCGGACGCAGGTGAAGGTGGATCGCCGCGGCTTCATCGAAATCGACGCGCAGCGGCGCACCGCCGAGCCGACGCTCTACGCCATTGGCGACGTCGCCGGCGAGCCGATGCTCGCCCACAAGGCCTCGCACGAGGGGCGCGCCGCCGTCGAGGCCATCGCCGGCCACAAGGTCGCCTTCGAGCCGCTCGCCATTCCCGCGGTCGTTTTCACCGATCCGGAAATTGCCTGGTGCGGCCTCACGGAACCGCAGGCCGCCGCCGCGGGTCGGCCAGTGGAGATCGCGCGGTTCCCATGGGGCGCCTCCGGGCGCGCGACGACGCTCGACCGGAATGACGGCGTGACGAAGTTCGTGCTCGAACCGGGCACCGGGCGTGTGCTCGGGGTCGGCATCGCCGGCGTCCACGCCGGCGAGATGATCGCCGAAGGCGTGCTGGCCATCGAGATGGGTGCGACCGCGGACGATGTGCGGTTGACGATCCATCCGCATCCGACGCTGTCGGAAACGATCATGGAAGCGGCGGACGTCTTCTTCGGGCAGAGCACGCACATCTACAGGCCGAAGACCGCCAGGCGCTAGCGGGCAAGGCTTTGGGGCTGCCGGACAGGTATGGACAAGGAGTCCTCGGAGCCCGACAACGTCCACGAGGGCCCCGACCCTCGGGCCGTCCGGCAGTTGAAGACGGTCACCGACGCCGAGTGGCGGCGCGCCTTCCGGCGGTATCGCCGCTGGTTTCGCTCGGTGACGATGGGCGGGTTTCTCATCCGTCCGCGGAATGCCTGGCCTGCGCTGGCGGCTGCGGCCCTCCTCTTCTATGTCGGCCCGGACTGGCTCCGTATTCTGGCGGGCATCTTCGCTGGCATCCTGACGTATAAGGCGTTGTACGCGCAGGCGCACGGCGACGGCTACTACTACGGGTACGTGGACGGGGTGAACGAAGGGGTCAACCGGGCGCTCGGATTGAGCGAGGCCGAGGCGAACGCGCTTCGTCTGCGCGCCGAAGATCTGGACGTCGAGGAGGGCCTGCGCGATCGATCGTGACCGGCCGCGCGTCGTCCTTTACCGCCTCTCGAGCCTGAAGGAGCCATCACATGGACAGCACGCAAACCACGCCTGACCCGCGCGCCGAGGCTGCGCGGCTGGCGCTGCAGGTCGGCACCGGCTTCATCCTTTCGGGCGCGCTCTCGGTCGCGCTCGAACTGCGCATTCCCGACAAGCTCGCCGGCGGCCCGAAAACTGCCGAGGCCCTCGCCGCTGAGGCCGACGTGCTCGCCGACCCGCTGTACCGGATGCTGCGCGCGCTGGCGATGGTCGGCATCTTTACCGAGCAGGCGCCCCGGACGTTTGCGCTGACGCCCGCGGCCGAGCTGCTCAGGAGCGACGTGCCAGGCAGTTTGTACGGCATCGCCCGCTGGATGACGTCACCGACCATCCGGCGCGTGCACACCGAGGGTCTGTATTCGGTCAAGACCGGAAAGCCCGCGGCCGAAGTCGTGCTGGGCCAGCCGACGTTCGACTACTTTGCCGATCATCCGGACGTCTCCGAGGTGTTCAACGAGGGGATGACGTCGATGAGCGCGGCCGTGATCCCCGCGGTGCTCGAGGCATACGACTTCAGCCACATCGGGACGCTGGTGGACATTGCGGGCGGACACGGCAAGGTGCTCACGTCGATCCTCGAGAAGTATCCGCGGATGAAGGGTGTCCTCGTCGACGTGGATCACGTGATTGCGGGCGCGAAGGCACGGATCGAGGCGGCGGGGCTCCAGGGGCGCTGCACCGCGGTGGCCGGAGACTTTTTCAAGGCCGTGCCGGCGGCCGGTGACGCCTACATCATGAAGCACATCCTCCACGACTGGAACGATGAGCAGGCGGCGATCATCCTGACGAACATCCGCGCGCAACTGAAGGGCCGCCCCAACGGCCGCGTGCTGCTGCTGGAAGCGGTGATCCGGCCCGGCAACGAGCCGGATTTCGCGAAGGTCCTCGATATCGAGATGCTGCTGGCTCCCGGCGGACGCGAGCGCACGGAACAGGAATTCAAGGCGCTCTTCGCGCGCGCCGGCTTCGCGCTCTCACGGATCGTCGCGACCCAGTCGCCGGTATGCGTGATCGAAGCGCACGTCGCGTAGCACACCGATTCAGAAGGATTTCGTAGGGGGCCGGCCTTTGTGCCGGCCCTTCGTGCGTGCACGGTCGCGCGTCAGAAGAAGAACAGCGCGGCAGCCGCGACGGCGATCATCATGAACACGATCGCCACCTTCGCGATGGTTCCCACCAGGTAGCCGATCCAGGCTGCCAACCCTGCGCGGCCGGCCCGGCGGAGGTCGCGGCGCACGGTCAGTTCGGCCAGCACGGCGCCGGCGAACGGCCCGACGATCAGCCCCGGGATCCCGAAGAACAATCCGGCGAGTGCGCCCAGTCCCGCGCCAACGGCGGCCCGCCCGCTGCTGCCGGACCGCCGCACGCCAAACATCGTGATCAGCAGATCGATCACGTGGGCCAGGGCGGTGAGAAGTCCCAGGACCACCAGCGTCCAGGTGCCGATGCGCGCGAAGTGACCGGCCCACCCAGCCAGCAGGATGCCCACGAAGACGAGCAGCGGGCCCGGCAGTGCCGGCAGCACGGTCCCGGCGACGCCGGCGGCGACGAGGACGAGCGCGAGGATCCAGAGAACGACGTGCATCGTGATCGACACGATAGTAAACTCCAGACCCATGATTCGCCTCATTCGGCCTGGCACGGCCCCGCTACGCCCGAGACTGACGGCCGTGCTGTGCGTCGCGGCCATGGCCTGCACGGTCTCCGCGCGTGCCGACACGCTCAAGCAGCAGGTGGACGGCTGGCGCACCGCACACGAGCAGGACATCCTCACGCCGTTCGACACGCTGATCCGCTTCCACAGCGTGGCGGCCGAGCCGCAGGGGATCGCGGCTGCGGCCGGTTGGCTGCAAGACGCCTTGAAGACGCGCGGGTTCCAGACGGAGCTTCTCGCGGTGCCCGGCGCGCCGCCGGTCGTGTTTGGATCGCTGCCGACGCCAGGAGCCACGCGCACCGTCGTCTTCTATGCGCATTACGACGGGCAGCCTGTCACGCCGTCGCAATGGGCGACGCCGCCGTTCGATCCGGTGATGCGCAGCGGACCGCTCGGCAGCGGCGAGCATGTCGTCGACTGGAAGACCGCGACCCCTCCGTACGATCCGGAATGGCGGCTGTACGGACGTTCGGCGGGTGACGACAAGGTGTCCGCGCTCGTCTTCCTTCAGGCATTCGACGCGCTGAAGGCGCTGGGCCGGCGGCCGTCCGTGAACATCAAGGTGGTGTGGGAGGGCGAGGAAGAGGCCGGATCGCCGCACCTCCAGGAGATCCTGCGCAAGAACGCGGACAAGCTCTCCGCCGATCTCTGGCTGATCGGTGATGCACCAGTGCACCAGTCGCGCCGTCCGCTGCTCTATGTCGGCGCGCGCGGCATCACGGGCTTCGACGCGACCATCTATGGACCGATCAAGCCCGTACATGACGGGCACTACGGCAATTGGGTGCCGAACCCGGCAGCGCTGGCTGCGGAGCTCGTCGCCGAGATGCGCGCCCCCGATGGCCGCGTCCTCATTCCCGGCTTCATGGATGAGGTCCGGGCGCAGACGAGCGCCGAGCGCAAGGCGATCGCCGCCCTTCCACCGGTCGCAGGGGAGCTGAAACAGGAATTCCAGATCGCGCAGCCCGAAACGACCGACCGCCTGATCGAGGCGATCATGCGTCCGGCGCTGAACGTGCGCGGCCTGCGGGCGGGCAAGGTGGGCACGGCGGCGACCAACGCCATCCCGGTGGACGCGGAGCTCTCGATCGATTTCCGCCTCGTGCCCGACCAGACGCCCGAGCACGTGCGTGCTCAGGTGGAAGCATTCCTCCGTGCAAAGGGCTGGACGATCGTGGACAGGACGCCGGACGAAGCGACGCGCCTGGCCCATCCCAGGATTATCAAGATCGACTGGGAGGCCGGCTATGCGGCCTTCCGGTCCGATATGTCGTCGCCGACCGCGCGCGCGGTGATGGCCGCGGCGCAGAGCGCGTCCGACATGCCTCTGGCGATCTCACCGATGCTGGGCGGCAGCGTGCCGCTCTACATCTTCGATGAGATCTTTCACGCCCCGATCATCGGCCTGCCGGTCGCCAATCACGACGACAATCAGCACGCCGCCAATGAGAACATCAGATTACAGAACGTCTGGGACGGGATCGATGTGTACGCGGCGATGATGGCCGAATTGAGCTGGTGAGGGTTGCATGCGCGGGAGCTAGGTGGGCTGACCCGCGGCGCGAGCCAGACAGAAAATATCGTGTTACGAGTGAGAATCGATAGTCAACCGTTGTTGATGTCCCGTCTTCGTCGTCAGATGTTTCCGCCGCGCGTGTGCGACTAGAATTGCCGCCAAACGTCGAAGACGAGAGATTAGGTACATGTCGATTGACCTTGGTGTGATCGTCAGGGTTGTGCTGGTGGGCGTGTTCAGCGTCGCCGCGATCAGCAAAGCCCTCAGTCCGCACGCCGGGCGTCGAGCGCTGTCCGAATTTGGCGTGCCTGCGCCGCTTGCGCCCGCTCTCAGCTTGGCGCTGTCCGCCATGGAGTTGGCCGTCGCCCTGCTGCTCCTGCCCGCGCGGACCGCCCGTGCCGCGGCACTCGCCGCACTGGTCCTCCTCACCTGCTTCACAACCGTCATCGTCAGCAGTCTGCTGCGTGGGCGAAGGCCCGATTGTGCCTGCTTCGGCCGACTTCTTGTGCGACCGGTCGGGTGGTCCACGGTGGCGCGGAACGCCATACTGGCAGGCTTCGCCGGTGTTGTTCTGGTGGCGGGCCCCGGTCATCCGGCGCATGCGGTTCAATCGGTCAGGCGCGTGCTGGCGAGCACCGGACTGCTGCAGGCAGGCGCCTTGGCGATGCTCGTCGCGATCGCGGGAGAAGGTGTCCTGGTCTGGCAGCTGTTCAAGCAGCAGGGGCGCCTTCTGCTGCGGCTCGATCGGCTCGACGCGCGGGTCGGGTTGCCCGAAGCGACGGCTCCTGGCGAGCACACATTGGAGGCGCTACCACTCGGGAGCTCGGCGCCGCGATTCCAAGTGGCCACGCCGGCCGGCCACCCGGTGACACTCGACGGGTTGCTCGCTTCAGCCCAGCCGGTCGTTTTGATCTTCTCAGACCCGTCCTGTCCAATCTGCACCACGCTCCTGCCGACCATCGCAGCCTGGCAGCGCGCGTATGCCGACCGGCTGGAGGTCGTGCTGGTCAGTTGCGCGACGGACGAACGCGTACGGCTCGCTTGGCAGCGCGGCGAGATCGCGGTCGTGCTGCTGCAGCGCGAGCATGAGCTGGCCGAGGCGTATCGCGTGCCGGCAACACCCGCGGCGATCGCGATCGGCGTCGACGGCGACATTCGCAGCGTTCCGCGCCTCGGCGCCGAAGCGATCGAGGCGTTGCTGCGCGAAGAATCCGCGCACGTGCCTGAGATAGACCGAACGACGCAAGAAGTCCCGGCGTAGGCGCCGGGTGGAGGACCCCGATGGAGCGATGGTTCGATGAGGTTTCGCGGCGGATAGGTTCGGCACGTTCGCGCCGAGAGATGATGGCCATCCTGTTCAGCTCGGCGGCGGCCGGTGCGACGGCCTGTGTATCCTCGCTGGCGGCGCCGTCGAAGACCTGCGGTTCGGGTCAGTGCCTCGGCTCCGATAATCGCTGTTATGGGCCCTGCAACGCCGGTGACTACTGCACGACGAGTCCGAGCGGGGCCTGCAGTTCGGCGAGCGCCGGGGGGGTGTACTGCTGCTCGTCGTCGTCAGGTTCCTCGAGCGGGAGCGGCACGAGCTCGTGCCGGTGCAATTCGGGGAATACGTACAACTTCCTGACAGGCGTGTGCTGTCCGACTCGTGCGCCGTATTACTATCCAGGCACGCACGGCGGATCGAGCGGCTGTTACGTGTCGTGCCCCTATATTGGTGACTGCGGTAGTTCATTTCAGAGCTGCTGAGGATAGCAGCGCGCCGCCAACGCAGCCGGATTTCTACAGGCTGATGCTGTGTGTCTACCCGCCGGCTTCCGGAAGGCATTCGGCCGGGAGGCGACCCTGACGCTCGCCGCTGCAGGTATTTTGCGACGGTCTGTGTTAGTGCCAGCCTAAACCTGTCCAGCCTACAGCGCGGCGCTGCCGGATGGCGATCTAGCCGCCCCGGCCGCCGCGTCGTAGGATTCCGTCTGTTCGTGCGCGTGGTAGGAGCTGCGCACCAGCGGGCCGGATTCGACGTGGACGAAGCCCAGGTCGAGCGCGATCTCTTTCAGCTCGCGGAATTCGTCCGGGTGGTAGTACCGCGTCATCGGCGCGTGATCGACTGACGGCCGCAAGTACTGGCCGACGGTGAGGATGCTGCAGCCGACCTCGCGCAGGTCGCGAAACGTCTGCACGATCTCGTCCTTCTCTTCACCGAGCCCCACCATCACGCCCGACTTGGTCGGAATCGCCGGCGCATACCGTCTCGATCGATCCAGCAGCTCCATCGTTCGGGGATAGCGTCCACCGGATCGCACCATGCGGTAGAGGCGCGGCACGGTTTCGGTGTTGTGGTTCAACACGTCCGGGCCGGCGTCGAGCACCGTGTGGAGCGCGGCCTCGTTGCCCTGGAAATCAGGGATGAGGACTTCGACCCGGCAGGACGGGATCTGCTGCCGGATGCGACGAATGGTCTCCGCGAAGATCGATGCGCCCCCATCCTTCAGATCGTCGCGATCGACCGACGTGATGACGACGTACTGCAGCTCCATCGTCGCGACGGCGTCCGCGACGCGCGCGGGCTCGGCGAGATCGAGCGTGGCGGGGCGGCCGTGCGCGACGGCGCAGTAGGCACAGGCGCGCGTGCACACGTCGCCGAGAATCATGAAGGTCGCCGTCCCGTAGTGCCAGCACTCGCCGATGTTCGGGCAGTGAGCCTCCTCGCAGACCGTGTGGAGCTTCAGCTCGCGCATCAGCGTCTTGAGGCGCTGATACCCGGGCGAGCCGGGCGCCTTCACCTTCAGCCATTCGGGCTTGCGCGGCCGCGGCGCGGGCGAATCGACGGGAGTCAGGGGAATGGACGGTGCCATTAGAGCGATCTTAGCCCGTCTGCCGTCTTCGGTCTACGGGCGTCGGGCCTGTTCGCGATTGGATCGGCCCTGAGACCGGCGATCAGGAAATCGGCGAACGCGTCGGCGATCTCCTGCGAGGGCGCCGCGCCGCGCGGGTCGAACCACCGCGGGATCCAGTTCACCGCGCCCAGCATCGCAAAGGCCACCAGCTTCGGGTCGGCGGGAGCGAACAGGCCTGCCTCCATGCCATCCTCGAGGATCTGGCGGATGCCACGGTCGAATCGGTCGCGTCGCGCGATCACCTGGCGGAGATGCGCCGGCGTGAGCGGCTGGAGATCGATGAAGAGCGCCGTGCCGTGGAGCTCGTCGAGGATGGTGTGGACGAAGGCGCCGATCAGCGTTCGGAGCCGGATATCCGGCGGATCGGGGCTGGCCAGCACGCGGTCGAGCAGATCCAGCAGGATGTCGAGCGAGTACTGGTGGCAGGCGAAGAGGATCTCTTCCTTGTTCCGGAAGTAATAATAAAGGTTGCCCTTGTTCATCTCGAGCGCGGCGGCGATTTCTTCCACCGTTGCCCCGTGGTAGCCGCGCCGCCGGAAGGCGGCCGCCGCGCTCTTGAGAATCTCGATCCGGGTCTGTTGACGGCCCCCAGCCACACTTTGATACTATTTGAACGAGCGTTCAAATATCAATTATGGATACTGCCGTCGCCCCCGTCGTTGAGTTCGAGACCCGTCCGGATCGCTACCATCACTGGAAGCTCCAGTTCGACGGGCCGGTCGCCACGCTGTCGATGGACGTGCAGGAGGACGCCGGCCTCGCGCCCGACTACAAGCTCAAGCTCAACTCCTACGACCTCGGTGTCGATATCGAGTTGGCGGACGCGCTGCAGCGCATCCGGTTCGAGCACCCCGAAGTACACACGGTGGTCGTCACCAGCCTGAAAGATCGGATCTTCTGCGCCGGCGCGAACATCTTCATGCTCGGGACCTCGACGCACGGCTTCAAGGTGAACTTCTGCAAGTTCACGAACGAAACGCGCCTGGCCATCGAGGACGCCAGCGAGCATTCCGGGCTCACGTTCCTGGCGGCCCTCAATGGCATCTGCGCGGGTGGTGGCTATGAGCTGGCGCTCGCGTGCGACGAAATCTGGCTGGTCGACGATGGGAATTCGGCGGTGAGCCTGCCGGAAGCGGCGCTGCTGGCAGTGTTGCCCGGCACCGGCGGCCTCACGCGGGTCGTCGACAAGCGGAAGGTGCGGCGCGACCTGGCCGACTTCTTCAGCACGCTGGTCGAGGGGATCCGCGGCAAGCGGGCGGTCGAGTGGGGCCTCGTCGATGCGATCGCGCCGACCACGCAGTTCAAGGCGGCGGTGGCGAAGCGGGCATCCGAGCTGGCGCAGCACTCCGACCGGCCATCGAGCGGGCCCGGTGTCTCGCTCGGTCCGTTGAACGCGAAGATCTCGGCGGACGACGTCGCGTACGCGTCGGTGACGCTGTCGCTCAATCGCGAGAAGCGGACGGCGGAGCTCACCGTGAAAGCGCCCGAAGGACCGCAGCCGGACACGCCGGAGGCGATCCTGAAGGCCGGTGATCAGTTCTGGGCGCTGCGCGCGTTCCGCGAGCTCGACGATGCGCTGCTCCGGTTGCGGCTGAACGAGCCGGAGGTCGGGACGGTGGTGCTCCGGACGACCGGCGATCCGGAGGCGGTGCTCGCCGTCGACCAGACGCTCCTCGCGCACCGGGATCACTGGCTGGTCCGCGAGATCCTGCTGTTGATGAAGCGGACGCTCAAGCGGCTCGATCTCACCTCGCGCAGCTTCTTCGCGCTCATCGAGCCGGGATCGGCGTTCGCCGGCACGCTGTTCGAGCTGGCGCTCGCCGCCGATCGGAGCTACATGCTCGCCGATGCGGAGCGGCCGAACACGATCGGGCTGTCGCCGATGAACGGCGGCCCGCTGCCGATGAGCAACGGGCTCACGCGCCTGCAGGTCCGGTTCCTGGGCGACCCCTCGAAGGTCGACGACCTGCTCGCGCACGAGGGCCCCTTCGACGCCGAGGAGGCGCTCGACGCCGGTCTGGTGACCTTCGCGCCCGATGATCTGGATTGGGACGATGAGGTGCGGCTGGCGATCGAAGGCCGGGCGGCGCTGTCGCCCGACGCTATGACGGGCCTCGAAGCTAATCTCCGCTTCGCGGGTCCGGAAACGATGGAAACGAAGATCTTCGGCCGGCTCACGGCCTGGCAGAACTGGATTTTCCAGCGGCCGAACGCGGTGGGCGAGAAGGGCGCGCTGAAGGTGTACGGGTCGCAGACCCGCGCCGAGTTCGACTGGAGGAGGACGTAATGATTTCGAGCGAGCGGATTCCGAACAACGTCGACCTCGCGGGCAACAAGCGCCTCCTGCGCGCGCTCGAACACTGGCAGCCGAAATACATCCAGTGGTGGCGCGACATGGGGCCGCAGGGCTTCCAGGACTACCACCAGGTCTA
>JANWLS010000221.1 GCA_025450765.1 Vicinamibacterales bacterium
CCGCCGGATCGCGTCTGCGCTGGACGCCACGCCGACGCCGCGCATCCCGGTACTGCTCGGCGGCTGCGGCACGGGGCGCACGTTCCTGCTGGATCAACTGAGCGGAGGCCCCGGCGAGCGCGCCTCGCAGTACATCAATGTCGAACGGAGCGCGACGACGCCGGAGCGGTTCCTGGGCGCGGTGCTCACGAGCTCGCCGTGTTCCGGCGGCGATATCGGACGCGTCCATCCGACACCGCGCGCGGCCTTCGACGCCACGCTCGCGTTCCTCACGAGCGCCCGCGGCCCGGGCGGCGAGCCGGTCACCTTCCTGCTCGACGAGTTCCTCGAGCTGCGCACCTTCGAAAGCTTCCCGGGCCTGCGAGGGCTGCTGCCGGAGCTTCTGCAGACGCTCGCCGACAGCCGGAACCGCTTCGTCCTCGCGACGCGCTATGTCGCGCGCGCGCATCGCTTCCTTCGCGACGCGTCGCCCCGGTTCGAGGTCATCCAGGTGTCGCCGCTGACGGCCGCCGAAGTCGCCGATGTGCTCGCAGGCTCCGGCGCCGATCAGTCGGCCGATCTGCCGGACCTCGCGCGCGCGGTCCACGCCCTCGCCGACGGGCGGCCGTTCTACGTGCAGGCCATCATCGATGAGCTCGTCACCATGCAGGAGCATGGCGGCGGCGATCCGGTCAGCGCGCTGGCCGCGCTCCTCGCGCCGGATGGCCAGCTCACGCGCCGCTGCTGCTTCTGCTACGAGCTGCGCCTCCACCGCGCCCGCGGGTACGGCGCCCTCAAGGCGATCCTCGACATCCTCGCGGACGAGGAGCCGCTCACGCTCACCGAGATCTCGCAGCGGATGCAGCGGACGCCCGGCTCGACGAAAGACTACCTGTCGTGGCTGGAGGATGTGGACCTGGTGGCGCCTCGTCAGAAGCGCTACAGCTTCACGGACCCGCTGCTCCGGCTGTGGGTGCGGCTGCACTGCCGGCCCACTCCACCGGGCGACGACGACCTGGCGCGCGAGGTGCAGCGCTACGCGCACGTGCGGCTGCCAGCGGCGCCCGAGCCGGCGATGGCAGTCGCGGGGGATGCGGCACGCGAGAGCGAGCCGGACGATCGCACCGGCAAGAGCTGGGGAATTATCGAGATCGATTAACGATCGGTGGGACCAGCCAGACGATCGAGCGCGACGCGCGCGGCTTCCTGCTCCGCTTCCTTCTTGCTGCCGCCGCTGCCACGCGCCACGGCCTCGCCGTTGACGAGCACGTCCACTTCGAACCGCTTCCGGTGATCCGGCCCCGCGGGTGGCAGGTGCTGATAGACCGGCAGGGCGCCGCTCGTCGCCTGGAGCCGCTCCTGCAGCGCCGACTTGTAGTCCTGGCCGACCACTTCCGCGCGCCGCACTTCGTCGAGCGACCCGGCGAGCTCGCGCTCGATGAAGGCGCGGACGTGCTCCAGCCCGCCATCGAGATACATCGCCGCCACGAGCGCCTCGAACCCATCGGCGAGCAGCGCCGTCTTCCGCCGGCCGCCCGTTTTCTCCTCGCCGCGTCCGAGCCGCAGATAGGAGCCCAGGGCCAGGCGATCGGCGGCACGGGCGAGTGACGCCGTCGAGACGAGCGCCGCCTTCATCTTCGACTTCCGGCCTTCATCGTCTGCCGGAAACTCCCTGAAGAGCAGCTCCGCGACCAGGAAACCGAGGATCGCATCGCCGAGGACCTCGAGCGACTCGTTGTCGGACCCCTCGACCTCGTCTTCGTTCGCGCGCGACCGGTGCGTGAGCGCCTGCTCGAGTAGCTCGGGCTCGCGGAAGCGGTACGCGATGCGCCGTTCGAGATTGGCGGGATCCTCGCCCATCCGGACCACGCGCGTGTCGTCCACGTCCGTGCGATGGCTCTCGATGATCCGCCGCGCCTCGTCGGCATCGTCCGGGTGCACGGACATGCGGACTTCGCCGAGGCCATCGATGGTGAGTGGAAACAGCGTGTGCGCGATCGCCGACGAGAGGAGCACCTGGATGCCGTGGCTCTCGAGGAGCCCACGGACCACGCTCGCTTCGACGTCGGAATGCGTCCGGAAGATGACGACGGGGCCGGGCATGCGATCAGGCGCCCACCGGGACCGCGTCGCGACGGAGCTCCGGCCCGGCGACGCCGGCCTCTTCGATCTTGAGCAGGATCATCGTCATGTCATCGTGCTGCGCGGCGCCGCCGACGAACGCCTCGATTTCGCGCAGGATGCGCTCGCGCAGCTCCTCCGAGGAGAGGTCGGCGTGCTCTTCGACGAGCTGGCCGAGGCGCGACTCCCCGAAGCAGTCTTCGCCTTCGTTCATCGCCTCGCTGATGCCGTCGGTGAAGAAGACGAACAGATCGCCCGCGCGCAGCGGCAGCGTGACTTCCTCGAGCAGCTGCTCGAACACCTGGCCGTCTTCGATCTTCCGGCCGAGCACGAGGCCGGCGGGTGCGAGCACCTGTGCGGTCCGGCTCGGCGCGCCGGGGCCGGGCACGTAGATGAGCGGCGTGTGTCCCGCCCGCGCGTAGGTGATCGTCCGCTCGCGCAAGTCGACCACCGCATAGGTCATCGTGATGAAGCTGCGGGCGTCGAGGTTGGCCGCGATGATCCGGTTCGCGTCGATCAGCAGCTGCCGCGGCGACATCCGGATCTGGCTGAGCGAGAGGATCAGCCCTTTCAGCTCGGCCATGTAGAGCGCCGCGGACGTGCCCTTGCCGGCGACGTCGGCGATGAGCAGGCCGACGCGATGCTCGTCGAGCGGCAGGAAATCGTAGTAGTCCCCGCCGACCTCGCGCGCGGGGACGCAGAGCGCCGCCAGGGACAGGCCCGGCATGGCGAGCGGCCCCTGCGGCAGCAGCGACATCTGGATCTGCCGTGCGATGCGGAGCTCTTCCTCGAGCCGCTTCTTCTCGGCCGATTGGCGCAGCAGCTCCTCGATGCTGGCCGTCATCGAGTTGAACGAATCGGCCAGCTCGCCGAGCTGATCGCGCGCCTTGATCTCGATCTTGTGCGTGAAATCCCCCTGCCGCACGCGTTCGGTGCCGGTGAACAGCGCGTGCACCGACCCGGTGATCGACTTGGCGAGCGCCAGCCCCATCACCAGCGCCACGACTTCGATCACGAAGAACAGGCCGCCGACCACGAAGAGCAACGCGAAGAGGAGGGCCTGGGCAAACGTGCGATCGCCGATGTGCGCCTGCGTAGCCGAGATGCGATCGTACATGCGCGCGATGCTGAGCGACGTCGACGCCAGCACCGTTCCCCGCTTCCCCGTCGTCCAGTCGGTGTAGTCCAGGAAGGTGACCCAGTTGAGCGGGCCCGCGTCGGCGGCCGCCGACCCGCTGGCCGGGGCCGTGCTGCGGCCGGGAAGCGGACGGGCGCTGCGATCGCCCGAGATCGGCAGCGTCGTGAGACCGTGAATCTCCACGCCGGTGTCCGCCAGCAGCGCACGGCGCACGGCGTCGCCGACGGGCAGATCGACGACGACCGCCGCCTGAGGCGAGGCGACGTTCACGAAGGCGACGGCGCGCACCACCAGCTGCACGCCGCTTGCGACGACCGTCTGCTTGCCGTCCGCGTCGGTCACGGTGACATTCGGCTCCCGGACGCCCGCCGGGGAGACGGTCAGCTGGACCTTCCCGGCCGGCGTCGCGGCCGATGTCGCCGTTCCGGGCGCGGCGTATGCGAACAGCCCCACCGTGCCGCTGCACGGGATCCAATCAGGAATGCTGTCGGGAGGCGCCACGTGCGACCACGGCCCGGCCTGCTCGGGGGTCGATGGCGCGGCATCGGTACCCGCGGCCTGCGCGTTCGTGCTGCACGTCCGCGACACGGGCACGAGCGCCACCGACGCGGCGGGGTACTGCTCGGCGAGCACGTCGCGTTCGCGCCCGAGCGCCTGCACCTGCCCCGGCGCGGCGGGCGCCTGGCGCAGCTCCGTGGCGGTCTGGCGCGCGGCGGCGAGCGCCCGATCCTGGATGACGTCCAGCCGGCTCTGCACCAGGTACGAGCTGAAGTTGTAGAAGAGCAGCAGGCCGCTCAGCAAGAAGAAGGCGGCGATGAGCAGCGCCGGCACCACGCCGATGAAGATGTAGGACAGAATCAGCTTCCGGCGCACGCGCCAGAGCAGGCGCCGCCGCGCGAGGGCGAGCAGCCGGAACAGGAAATAGCCGAAGCCGACGATGAGGGCGAGTGATCCGATCCCATCCAGCGCGGCCAGGAAGCTGCCGCCGCCGGCGACGCCCCGCGCGAGCGACACCAGCACCTTGATGATGATGCCCAGGATCAGAATGCGGCCGGGGATGGTCTCGAGCAGGGCATGACGCACGCCACCCCGCGCGGCGGTGGACACGGGAAGGCGCGACGAGGGAGGGAGCCCGGCGGCCATGGAGTCTTCATCCATCAACCCGGAACCGCCGAGCGGGCCAGGTGGACGCGTGCGTGTTTGCGCTGTCGATCATAACAGATGTATCCTAGCGACTTTGGACGGCGCCCCACGCGAGGCCCTCGTTGAAACTGCAGCCCAACGCCCGATTCAGCACCCTCTGTCTTCACGCCGGCCAGACGCCCGATCCCACGACGGGCGCCATCATCACGCCGATTTACCAGACCTCGACCTACGTCCAGGACGCGCTCGGCTCGCACAAGGGCTACGAATACGGCCGGACGCAGAACCCGACGCGGTCCGCCGTCGAGGCGAACCTGGCGGCGATTGAAGGCGGAAAGGCCGGGTTCGGATTCGCCTCCGGCATGGCGGCGATCGGCGCCGTCGCCAGCCTCCTCGTGGCCGGCGACCATGTGGTCGTCGGGGACAACACCTACGGCGGGACCTTCCGCCTGTTCGACAAGGTGCTCACGCGGTACCAGCTCACCTTCAGCTACATCGACACGTCGGATCCCGACCTGGTCGCCCGGGCGATCACGCCCGCCACGAAACTGGTGTTCGTGGAGACGCCCAGCAACCCTCTCATGAAGCTGACGGATCTCGCGGCGATCGCGGATCTCGCCCACGCGCGCGGGCTGCGGCTGGTCGTCGACAACACCTTCGCGAGCCCGGCCGTTCAGCGGCCCATCGAGTTCGGGGCCGACCTCGTCGTCCACAGCACGACGAAATATCTCAACGGGCACAGCGACAGCGTGGGCGGTGTGGTCGTCGCCACGGGCGACCAGGACATCGAGTGGCTCACGTTCGTGCAGAATGCCGCGGGCGCGATTCTCAGCCCGTTCGATTCGTGGCTCATCCTGCGCGGGACGAAGACCCTGCCGATCCGGATGGAGCGGCACAACGCGAACGGGCAGGCGCTGGCGGAGTTTCTCGCCGGCCACAAGAAGGTCCGGTCGGTCTTCTATCCCGGCCTGCCGACGCATCCTCAGCACGCGCTCGCGCGGCGGCAGATGCGCGGCTTCGGCGGGATGCTCGCCTTCGATCTGGGCTCGCTCGACGCGGCGCGCACGGTGCTCAACACCGTGCGGCTGATGGCGCTCGCCGAAAGCCTGGGCGGTGTCGAGACGCTGATCTCGCACCCGGCGACGATGACGCATGCGTCGGTGCCGGCCGAGACGCGCGCCCACCTGGGGATCACCGACGGCCTCGTGCGGATTTCCGTGGGGATCGAGGACATCGAGGATCTGCGCGACGACCTCGCGCGTGCGCTGGACGCCGTCTGATCGCGCCCAGGAAGGCCCGTGCTCGAGCTCATCCGCGACGCGTTCCACACCCTTTACAACCTCAGCGATCTCATCCGGGTTGTCGGCCTCGCCGGCCTGGCGGCGGTGATCTTCGCGGAAACCGGCCTGCTCTGTTTTTTTCTCCCAGGTGATTCCCTGCTCGTCACCGCCGGCGTCTTCGCCGCGAGTGGCATGCTCGACATCGCCACGCTCAACCTGCTGCTCATCGCCGCGGCCATCGGCGGCGATGCGGTCGGCTTCTGGATCGGCTACCGCGCCGGCCGCCCGCTCTTCAGCCGGCCCGATTCACTGATCTTCCGCCGCGAGCATCTCGTGCGGACGCACGAGTTCTACGAGCGGCACGGCGGCAAGACCATCATCATCGCCCGCTTCATGCCGATCGTCCGGACCTTCGCGCCCGTCGTCGCGGGGATCGGCACGATGCGCTACGCGCAGTTTGCCAGCTACAACATCGTCGGCGGGATCGCGTGGGTGGCCAGCATGACGCTCGGCGGCTACTTCCTCGGCCGCAGCATCCCGAACATCGAGCAGAACATCCAGTTCGTGATCGCGATCGTCATCGTGCTCTCGCTGCTGCCCGCGGCGATTGCGTGGTGGAGGGACCGGGGGAAGAAGAAGACAGAACAATTGAGAATGAAGAATGAAGAATTGAGAAATACGAAATAGCGCTCGTGCCGCCCGTCTTTCTCAATTCTCACCTCTCTCCGTCGCCCCCTCCACCCACTTCAAGTACACCGCCCCTCCCCCATCCACCTTCAGCACCAGGACTTCGGGTACGTCGTAGGGATGGAGCTCGGCGAGCCGCGTCAGGAGGGCTTCGCGGCGGGCGGCTGATGTCTTGATCACGAGCTGGCGCTCGGCGGCGCGTTCGATCGTCCCCTGCCAGCGGTAAATCGATTCCATCGGCGCGTGCACCGCGACGCAGGCCGCCAGGCGTTCGTCCACCAGGCGTGTCGCGAACGCCGCCGCGTCGGCGTCCGCCGGCCACGTGGTGAGGACCAGGATGCACTCCGGCTCGGGCACGTTGATAGAATAGCGCGGGTCCGGAGATTGATGCGTCCGCTCGAAGAGGAACTGCACGCCTTCCGCTGGCACGGCCGGAACACCGACGTGGAGACGACGGAGGTTGCGCTCGAGCACGGCCGCCCGGTCGCCGTGCCGACCTTCGTCAACGAATTCTGGACGAGCCGGCAGCGCGCCGCGCACAGCCTCCACGAAATCTCCTACCGCGCCTGCTTCAAGCCGCAGCTGCCGCGCTTCTTCATCGACCGGCTGACGGCACCAGGCGATCGCGTCCACGATCCGTTCGCCGGGCGCGGCACCACGCTGCTCGAAGCGGCGCTGGCGGGACGCATTCCGTCCGGGTGCGACGTCAACCCGCTGAGCGGGATCCTCATCGAGCCCAGGCTCACGCCGCCCGGCGTCGACGAAATCGCCGCCCGCCTGGGCACCATCAACTTCGGCCGCCGCGTCGCCCGGAAGGACGACCTGCTCGTGTTCTTCCATCCCGAGACGCTGCAGGAGATCGCGGCGCTGCGCGCGTATCTCCGCGACCGCGCGAGGCGCGGCACGATCGACGCCGTCGATCGCTGGATCCGGATGGTGGCGGTCAACCGCCTCACCGGCCACTCGCCGGGCTTCTTCTCCGTGTACTCGCTGCCGCCCAACCAGGCGACGTCGGTGGCGGCACAGCGGAAGATCAACGCCGCGCGCGGGCAGACGCCCCCGCGGCGGGATGTGCCCGCGCTCATCCTGGCCAAGAGCCGATCGCTGCTGGTTGATTGCGACGAGGACACGCGGCGGCGCATCGCGCAGAGCGGATCGGGGGCCCGGGTCCTGACGACGGCGGCGGCCGAGACGGCGGCGATCGACGACGCGTCGGTGGACCTGGTCGTCACGTCCCCACCCTTCCTCGACGTCGTCAACTATGCGGCCGACAACTGGCTCCGCTGCTGGTTCTGCGGCATCGATCCAGCCGAAGTCCCGATCACCTTCGCCCGCCGCCTCGCCGACTGGCGCACCGCGATGGACGCCGTCTTTCGCGAGCTGGCGCGGCTGCTCAGACCTGGCGGCGCGATCGCCTTCGAGGTGGGCGAGGTGCGCGGCGGCACGGTCCGCCTCGAAGAGGTCGTGATTCCGTCGGGTGCCGCGGCCGGCCTCACGCCCCGCCTCGTCCTCATCAACGCCCAGTCCTTCACCAAGACCGCCAACATCTGGGGCATCGCCAACAACCGCAAGGGCACCAACACGAACCGGATCGTGGTGTTCGAGAAAGCCTGATAGCTCGAAGCCTTCAGCCCGTCTTTACATCGACCCGTAAACATGTATACTTGTGCAGCCGTGTATATGTAACGATGTCTGTCCGTCACGCCGTCGACCCGTCTCCGTGTATACTGCGCCTCGTGAAGGGACGCGACGCGGAGCCGAGGACGGCGCGGGCGGCGACGGTGAAGACCACGGTGGAGCTGCCCGAGGAGCTCTGGCGAGCCGCCAAGATCCGGGCGATGGACGAGCGCAGCGACCTGCGCTCGGTGCTCATCGAGGCGCTGGCCACCTATCTCAAGCCGGCCCGCAAGGCATAGAGCACGCGGACGCGGAAGGCGCGGAGGCGCCGTTCCCGGGACCCATGAGTGAGCGCGACCCCCTTCGCCGACGTACTCCCCGCCGGCCGCCGACCGGCGCCGGCCTCCCCTCGCGCGGCCCGAGCCTGTCCAGGGTCCGCCGCCTCACGCACTGGCTCCTGCTGTTCTTCGCGTGCGCGCTGCTGCTCAACGCGCTGGTGGGCGACAACGGCTTCCTGGCGATGCGCCAGGCGCGGCGGGACTACGACCGGCTGCAGGCGACGGTGGATGCGGAGCGGGCGGACAACGCGCGCCTCCGGGAGGAGGCGCGCCTGCTCAGGGAAGATCCGGAAGCGATCGAGGATGCCGCGCGGCGCGAGCTCGGGCTGATCTCGCCAGGCGAGCGGCTCTTCATCCTCAAGGACGTGCCGCCCGCCAAGCCGTAGCTAGGCGACGCCGACCGCCTTCATCTTCTCGACGACGGCCTTCATCAGCTTGTCGAAGGACTCGGAGAACTTCTTCACGCCTTCCTGTTCGAGCTCGTCTGTCACCTGGACGAAATCGATCCCGAGCTGCCGAAGGGATTCGAGCGCGGCGTGCGCCCGGTCGACGTGCTCGGCGATCCTGACCTCCGGGCGGCCGTGGTCCTTGAAGGCCTCGAACGTCTCGGGCGGCATGGTATCGACGGTCTCCGGCGCGATCAGCGCCTCGACATAATAGAGGTCCGGATACTTCGGATCCTTCGTCGAGGTCGAGGCCCAGAGCGGCCGCTGCACGGCCACGCCGCGCGCCTGCTGCGCCTTGGCCCGCGGCCCTCCAAACACGTCCTCGAACGCCTCGTAGGCGATCCGCGCGTTGGCAATCGCCAGCTGCCCGCGCAGTTCCGCCGCGGTACGGCGGTCGCCGCCCGATCGGCGCTCGTCGGCCGCGATCGCATCCAGCTTCTTGTCGACGTTGGTGTCGACGCGGCTCACGAAGAAGCTCGCCACCGAGCGCAGGCGATCCACCGGCTGCTGCCGGCTGAGCCGCGCCTCGGCCGCCGACAGGTACGCCTCCATGACATCGCGATAGCGGTCGATGGCAAACAGCAGCGTGATGTTGATGTTGATACCCTCGGAGAGGCACTGCCGGATCGCCGGAATGCCGGCACGCGTCCCGGGAATCTTCACCATCACGTTCGGCCGGTTGCACGCCTGCCAGAGCCGTCGCGCTTCGGCGATCGAGCCCTCTGTGTCATGCGCGAGCTGCGGCCCGACCTCGATCGACACGAAGCCGTCGTTCCCGCCCGACTGATCGTAGACCGGACGGAACACGTCGGCCGCCGCCTGCACGTCGGCCACCGCCAGCGCCTCGAACACCTGCGGCGGTGCCGCCCCGGCCGATCCCTTGCGACGGATGTCCTCGTCGTAGAGATTCGTCTCGGCGATCGCCTTCTCGAAGATCGTCGGGTTCGAGGTCATGCCGCGCAGCACGTCCTGCTCGACGAGGCGCCGGAGCTCCGGACCGGTGTACAGGTCGCGGCGGATGTAGTCGTACCAGACGCTCTGCCCGAGTTCGAGCAGCTGCTGCAGTCGCCCTGTGCTCATGATGTCCTCTCCCTGTCCTGCCGTCCGTCCGCCGGCGCGACCAGGCGTGCCGCCTCGCGATCGAGCAGCCATCGCAGCTCGCCGCCTGAGGGCTGGACGAGCTGCGCGGGCCGTCGTTCGGGGTCGGCGCGGCCGTAGATCACGTCGCGCACGATCGGCGCTTTGGCCGCCCCCGTCACCAGGAACGCGACGCGCGCAGCCTGGTTGATGAACGGAGCGGTCATGGTGACGCGGAACATCTGCTGGTCGGCGAGCCAGACTTCGGCGGCCCAGCGCGACGCCTCCCCGACGACCGCGGTGCCGGGAAAGAGCGACGCGGTGTGCCCATCGTCGCCGAGGCCCAGCAGGATCAAATCGAGTCGCCCGTCGCGACCGGTCTCGCGCCGAAGCTCGGCGTCGTAGCGTGCGGCCGCCGCCATCGGATTGCCGGCGCACCGGATCGGATGAATCTGCGACGGCGGCACCGGCACGTGATTCAAGAGTCGCACGCGCGCCAGGTGCTCGTTGCTCCGCTCATCGTCGGGCGGTACGCAGCGCTCATCCGCCCAGAAGACGTGCACGTCGGCCCAGGAGATCTCACCCGCCCACGGTGGACCGGCCAGCAGGTCGAAGAGCCGGCGCGGCGTGCTGCCGCCCGAGAGCGCGATGGAAAAACGCCCGGTCCGGGAGATCGACTCGCGCGCCGCGTCGACGACCAGCTGCGCGGCCGCCGCGCTCAGCGCCTCCAGGTCCGGAAAGATGGCGATCACGCGATCGTAATGCTCCGATCCAGATAGACGTCCTGCACCAGGTTGAGGAGCTGCACGCCTTCGCGCATCGGCCGCTGGAACGCCTTGCGTCCCGAGATGAGGCCCGTCCCACCGGCCCGCTTGTTGATGACGGCCGTGCGCACGGCGCCGGCGAAATCGTCCTTCCCCGAGGCGCCGCCCGACTTGATCAGGCCCGAGCGCCCCATGTAGCAGCAGACCACCTGGTACCGCGTGAGATCGATGGGATGATCGCTCGTCAACTGCGAGTAGACGAGGTCGTTCGTCTTCCCGAACTTCAGTGCCTTGAAGCCACCATTCGTCGTCGGCTGCTTCTGCTTGATGATGTCGGCCTGGATCGTCACGCCGAGATGGTTCGCCTGGCCGGTCAGGTCGGCGCTCACTTCGTAGTCGACGCCGTCCTTCTTGAAGGCCGGATTCCGGAGATAGCACCAGAGCACCGTGGCCATCCCGAGCTCGTGTGCCCGCTGGAACGCCTTGGTCGTTTCCTGGATCTGCCGTCCCGACTCGGGCGAGCCGAAATAGATCGTGGCGCCGATGGCGACGGCCCCCATGTTCCACGCCTGCTCCACCTGCCCGAAATAGATCTGATCGAAGACATTCGGGTACGTGAGCAGCTCGTTGTGGTTCAGCTTCACGAGGAAGGGGATCTTGTGCGCGTACCGGCGCGCGACCGCGCCGAGCACGCCGAGCGTCGAGGCGACCGCGTTGCACCCGCCCTCGATCGCGAGCTTCACGATGTTCTCCGGGTCGAAGTACTCGGGATTGGGCGCGAAGCTCGCCCCGGCCGAATGCTCGACGCCCTGGTCGACCGGGAGAATCGAGAGGTAGCCGGTGCCGGCCAGACGCCCGTGGTTGAACATCTGCGCCAGGCTGCGGAGCACGGAGGGCGTTCGGTCCGACGCGCTCACCACGCGGTCGAGAAAGTCGCTGCCCGGCAGGTGCAGCTGGTCGCGCGACACGGTCCGACACTCGTGCCCCAGCAGCGATCGGGCATCGGCGCCCAGCAGCTCTTCAATGGATCCTTGCGTCGTTGTGGTCGTAGTCATGGGCCTCGCTCGACTGCGCGTCCCGCGTGTGGGCAGGAGCCCCCGCCGCGCGCTCCTATCTTACCCATGCTACACGCTCGGCGCGAGGACGAAAACCGGGCGCCCGCGCACGGTACAGGTCGAGGTAGCCGTGCGGGCTGAGCGACGCCAACGGTAATTCGTCATTCAATGACGCGCACTTCGAAATCGCCGGCCTTGCGCGTGGCGGTCACGCCCACGTTGTGCGCGTGCTGTTCGAACAGGAGATCGACCGACCCGAACGGCAAGGTCAGGTTCCGGAACGTCAGCTCCCGCAGAAACGGCGGCAGAATCGGCCGATAGAGCGAGAGTTGGCGCTTGTCGGCGTCCACCGAGAGCCGCACGCACGACTGGATCAACTGAAACACGACACCTGCCGACCACGCCTGCGGCGCGCAGGCCACCGGATACAGCGTCGGGCCTTCCCCGATTCGACGATGGAAGCCGCAGATGAGCTCCGGCAGTCGATTCAGGTCGACCGCGAGGCTGGCTTCGAACAAGCCGCTGAACGGGACAATCACCGCATCGTCGAATCGATAGCGCGAGAGCCCCGCCGTGATGAGCCCGTTGTCGTGCGGCCAGACCGAGCCATTGTGATACGACATCGGGTTGTAGCGGCACGCCCTGGCAGAGACGGTACGCACACCCCATCCCGACCACAGGTCCTGCGACAGCAGGGCGTCGGCGACGCGACGCGCCCGCTCGGGCGACGCGATGCCGCCAAACAGGCACTGACCCGCGTTCGACGTGCGGACCTTGCATGGCTGCTTCTGGCCGTCGAGCGCCAGGGCGTACATCGAGAGTTCCTCGCACCAGAACTGCTCCTCAAACGCCACGCGCATCGATTCGGCCTGGTCGCGCAGCCGCCCAGCCCGCGTCGTGTGCCCGAGCATCTCCGCCAACGTCGCTGCTCGCCGCCGCGCGTCGTACACGTACGCCTGGACCTCGCAGAGCGCGATCGGCGGCTCGGCCAATGTGCCGTCGGCGTGAAACACGGAATCCTGCGAGTCCTTCCATCCCTGCTGCGCCAGGCCGGTCGACGATCGGCGCGCGTACTCGACGAAGCCGTCGCCATCGCGGTCGCCATAGTGATCGATCCAGTCGAGGGCGCGCTCGATATGGGGCCACAGCTTGACGGCAAACTCCTGGTCGCCGGTCCGCTCCACGTACAGGCCGGCCAGCTGCACGAAGAGGGGCGTCGAATCGATGCTGCCGTAATACCGGCCGAAGGGGACCTCGCCCAGGCGCGCCATTTCGCTGCGGCGCGTCTCGTGCAGGATCTTGCCAGGCTCGGCATCCTGCATCGCGTTCACCGAGTCGGCCTGCGTCGCCGCCAGGTACGTCAGGACGCCTCGCGCGGCGGACGGATTCACCCAGAGCAACTGCATGGCCGTGATGATGCCGTCACGGCCGAAGGGGGTGCTGAACCACGGGACGCCGGCGTAGGGATAGCGGCCGTACGGCGTCTCGGCGATCAGCATCCGCAAGTCGGCGGCCGACCGCCGAAGCCACTGGTTGAAGCGTTCGCTGGAGCTCTCCACGTCCGCGTACTGGTGGTGCGCTTTTTCGATCGCCGCGGACGCTTCTTCGAACGCCTCGTCGTACGTGCGGTGCCTCGCCGATCGTCCGCTCCGCTCGCAGGCGATGGACAGCGGCAGGCAGAGATCCTGCCGCGGGTCCAGCTCGTACTCGAAGCGTGCCTGGTGATCGCTCAACTCGGTCGGCTCGGCGCCGAATTCCACGCGCGTGTACCGCTCCACATCGTCCAGGCCCCTGTATCCGAGGCGCACCGATCGTGTGCCGATTTCCGGCAGCAGCATCGATCCGCGATGGGTCCGGCGCGTGCCGCGCACTTCGAAGATGTCGGCAAAATCGGCGTCGTAGCTGAAGGCCAGCGTGAGGCGGAGGCGGGTGTGCGCGTAGTTGCAGATTCGGATGCGCTCGTACCAGCCCGCATCCCACAAAAACCGGGACCGGAACAGGTGGACGAGATCGCGCGTGACCACCCGTCCTTCTTCCGCCGTCGCCAGGTCCGGATTCGTCAGGTCGGCTCCGAACAGCGCGTTGTCGTCCTTCACACGCGCGCTGAGCAGGAGCGGTTGACGATCGTTCAGCCGCAGGCGCAGCCTGGAGAGATATCGCGTCCCCTCGAAGAACAGTCCTTCCTCGCTCGGCCCCATCGTGCCGAGGTTCCCATGCAGGTCGAAGACGGCGAACATGTCGCCGTGCTGCAACACGGCGCGCCGACCGCTCGCGCGCGTCGCCTTGGCGAGGATGTAGAACTGCTCCTGGATTTCGATGACGTCTTCCATGCGCTCCTCACCCCGTTGCGGCTTCTGCCGCGCCGAAGGGCACCATGCCGCTCAGCGCGCGATCGTAGATCTCGAGATAGCCTTCGACCATCCGGTCGCACGAGAAGCGATCCGCGACCCAGGCCCGGCACGAATCGGCGGCGATCGGCACCCCCGCAGCGCGCTCGGCCATCTCGTCGACCCCCGCGCAAATCCAGCCGCTCACGCCGTCCTCGACCACTTCGGCCACGGCGCCGCCCGGGAATGCGAGCACCGGCGTGCCGCACGCCATCGCCTCGATCATGACGAGCCCGAAGGGCTCATCCCACTGGATCGGAAACAGCAACGCGCGCGCGTGCGCGAGCAGCTCATTCTTTTTGAGCAGATCGGCTTCGCCGATGTATTGGATCTGGTCGCCATCGATCCGCGGCGACACCTCCCGCTCCCAGTAGTCTCGAAACGTCGGCTGGATCTCACCGGCGAGCTTCAGGGGAAGGCCCGCCCGCCGCGCGACCTCGATCGCCAGATGAGCACCCTTGCACGGCGCCATGCGGCCGAGGAACGCCAGGTAATCTCCCTTGCGCGACCCGACGATGTAGTCGGCGAGGTTCAGGCCATGATGAACGACCGAGAGCTTCGGCATCCGCTCACGGCGCGCCTGTGCCGCGCTGATGGCGACGTAGTGCACCTGCGGATACCGGTCGTACTGCGCGCTCAGCACCGGGTCGGCAGGATGATGCAGCGTGTGCACGGCCGGGATCTCCACAAAATGGAGGAACGGGAGCCCGACGATATCGTTCATGTGGATCAGATCCGCCCAGTCGGATGCGTCGCGAACGGCCCACGCGGTGTGATCCGTGTTCTTCAGCAGCGCCGCAGGCTCGCAGGCCACGGGCCAGTCGCTCTGCGGGTACCGCCACTTGAGCGTGCAGGAAACCCGGGACTCGCCGTTGGCATACACCGTGACGGCATGGCCGCGCGCGTGCAGGCCCTCGGCGAGGTGGGCGAGAAACAGTTCGGTTCCACCATACGCGGCGGGCGGTAGGGCGATGAACGGCGGGGCAATCAACGCGATCCGCAGCCGCCGAGAACGAGAAGATGAGCGCAACACGCTCCCCGGAGCTTCAAGAAGCATGCCCCGCGAGCGAGGTGGCCAGGCGGCACGCCGCCCAGGGCAGCATCTTTGCACGAGCCGATCGGTGGAGATCCCATGATGGCCAAGCGACGATCGCGCCCACGCGACGCGGCCGAGGAGCCGGGCGAATCGCTGGTCGACTGGCGCGAGCCGGTCGAGAACACCCGCGTGCTCGACTGGCGCCGGAGGGGGCGTCAGTTCGGGCTCGTCCCCGTGGACGAGCGCGAGGGTGATGAGCCGATAGACCAGGGCTTCGTGGAGCCGCCCGATCGCATGCTCGCCGAGGAAGAGCCCGAGGCGTTCGACGATCAATCGATCGACGAGTCCGGCGACGGCGACGACGAGGGCGAACCGGAGGCGCACGAGCACACCGGCCGGCTGCCCCGTGAGGAGCTCGATCTCGTGCGCGTGTACCTGCGGCGCATCGGAGGACGGCGGCTGCTGCGACCCGAGCAGGAGCAGGCGATCGGGCGCGCCATCGAGCGGGCGCGCGGCGATCTGCTGGCCGCGCTCGCCGCCATCCCGGCCGCCCGGCAGACGCTCATGTCGCTGGCCCGGGCCGTCCGGCAGCAGGACGTGCCGGCCGCCGAACTGATCCTGCTGCCAGACGGCGGCGAGCTGAAGCCGGAAAAGGTGGAGCCCGTGCTCCAGGCCTTCGCGCGCGTGGAAGCCCTCGAGGCCCGGATCGAATCGGCGCGCGGCGATGCCACACTCGATCGCGCCATCGGCGCGGTCCTCCGCGATCTTCCCATCCGGCCGTCAGCGATCGACGAGGTGGTGGGCGAGTTGAACGAGCTCGAACACGACATGAAGATGCTCGATCGGACCGATCGGGCCGAGCGGCGCGCGCGGGCGGCGGCCGTCGCGGGCCTCGAGGCGCGCGCGGGCCTCAAGGTGGATGCCTTCCGCAAGCGCCTCACGATCGTTCGCGAGAAGGAGCAGGCGCTCGATGAGGCGAAGCACGAGCTGCTCGAGCCCAACCTCCGCCTGGTGGTCTCGATTGCACGCCGCTATCTCGGTCGGGGGCTCTCGCTGCTCGACCTGATCCAGGAGGGGAACATCGGGCTGATGAAGGCGGTGGACCGCTTCCAGTACCGCCGCGGGTTCCGCTTCTCCACCTATGCCACGTGGTGGGTGCGACAGAACATCGGCCGTGCGGTCGCCGACTACGGGCGGACGATCAGGCTGCCCGTGCACGTGATCGAATCACTGAACAAGCTGAATCGCGCGCGCGCGGCCCTGGTCGAGGATCTGGGGCGCGAGCCTCGACCCGGCGAGCTCGCCGCGCGCATGGACATGCCGGTCGGCAAGGTGCGGCTGCTGCTCGAAGCCGCCGTGCACCCGACGTCACTCGAGACCCCGATCGGAAAGGATGAAGAAGGCTCGCTCGGGCAGTTCCTGCGCGACCGATCCGGCGGAACGCCCGAGGACATGGCCATGCGCGGCGAGCTGGCGGTCATCGTCGAACGGGCGATGGCGCCGCTCACCGACCGGGAGCGCGAGGTCCTGCGGCTGCATTACGGACTCGGCCTCGAGCGCGAGCTGACGCTCGAGGAGATCGGCCGGCGGCTGTCGGTGACGCGTGAGCGCGTCCGGCAGATCGAGGCGCGTGCGGTCGCCAAGATCCGCGCCGCGCAGGGGAATGCGGCGTAGGACGTTCGACGTTCTCCGTTCTACGTTTTGTTGACGGGCCAGGCCACGGTCAGCAGGATGGCGCTCTCCTGGTCGCCGGCTTCCACGTCGTGGCGCACACCGCGATCGAGCGCGAGCATCTTCCCGGCGGGGAGCTCGAAGGTCCGGCCGAGCGCCCGCACTCTCACGTGCCCGCGCACGGTATGGATCGACACGCGGCCGGCGGCCTGGTGCTCCGGAATCTTCCCGTGCGGCTTGAGCGCCGTCAGCACGATCCGGAAGTCGTCGAACTTCACCAGCGTCCGGGCATTCTGCCCCGTCTTCCATTCCGGCTCGGCGTGAAACTGCTCGAGCTCGCGCTCGAGATCCAGTTCCAGGTACGGCGCGGACAAATTGGTCGTGTGCGGGCGCCGGTGCTCGGCGGCTTCATCAGCAGCATCGCTCATCGCGTATCTCCTGGCGAGATCCTACCAGACATTCCCCGCGGCACGGGCACACTCAGGCGCTGATCGGCCGATGATGAGGCGCCGACGCGGGCATCTGCACCGCGCGGCGGCGCGCGACCGTCAAGCCGATGTTCAGCACGAAGATCAACACGGCCGTCAGCTCGACGAATCCGGAGATCGGCAGCAGATTCCACGCCCAGCTCAGTCGCGTCCCATACGCCGCGGCCTCGCTCAACACGCGCAGCGTGCAGCCGAGCGTGATGAGCCAGAGGCTGCCGGCCATCAGCGCCCGGCTGGCCAGGCGCCGGTGCAGGAATTCTGGCAGCAGGCGCGGCGCCATCGTGAAGATCAAGGTGGCGATGTAGCCGACCGTGAGGGCATGACGGCCGGCACCGGCGAGCCCACTGCGTGCGGGATCAGCGCTGGCCATCAGGCCGATGACGGCGCCGATGAGCAGCCACACGAACGCGATACGCACGAACCAGGCGTAGCCTCCGTACACGCCTCCGAGGAGCGCCGGACGCGCCGGAGGCTCGAAGATGCGCAAGGCCCACACCGTCGTCGCCGCGAACACCAGGGCGAGCGCGGCGGCCGCCGGCCAGGCCTGGAGCAGGATGGCGATCGCGAGTGCGGCGACCATCAGCATCAGCAGGCGATTGAGATCGAACCCGCGCAGGCCGCGCTGCCACACCTGGGTGCCATGAAGCGGCCTCAGGCCGAGGAACATCGACACGAATCGCGAGCTGTAGCCGAGCGCGATCGGCAGCAGGAAGGTCCAGAGCGAGAGCTCCAACAGGATGTGATCGAGGACGGGCGGGTAGGCGGCTGACTCGGGCGCGACCTGGATGGCGGCCACCAGGTTGACGACCAGCGTGAGTCCCAGGCCGCAAAAGCCGGCCATTCCCAGGCGCGTCCCGAGATCGCGGGCCGCTCCCGCCGGCCGCACGCGCAACGTGCCCGATCCCGCACGCGCCGCTCTGGCCGGCGCGACGACCAGCAGATATTGACTGATGATGAAGGCGGCGAGCTCGAGCACGGCCGAGACCACCAGCCACGGATGCGCCGGCATATCGCCGACGCCGCCCAGCCAGTGCAGCGCCACCCCCGCGGTCCACAGCGCCCACATGGTCCAGCCCCAGGCGAGCGAGGCGAGCGCGATGCCGCGGAATCTCGGCAGAATGAACAGCGAGATCCCGAACATGAAGCTGCCGACCCAGCCGAAGACCTGGGCCTGGCCGTGCGCCTGGATCCACGCCGGGGCGGGCGCCGTCGGCGCCCGACTGGCGGCGATGAGCAGGAGGTTGCCGACGCCGATGAATGTGCCGGGGAGCGCGAGAAAGAACAGGCCGGTGACGATAAACGCCGCCAGCAGCCGGCCTGCGCGGGAGTCGTCCATCAGAATCCTTCCGGGCGTGAAGAGCCGATATTCGATTATCCGGCAGTTTCAGACGTCCGGCTATGACGGCGATCAGCCCCCGCGCCCGGCAGGTCAACCATAAACGCGGAGCCGCGTCCCTGGCCGTCGCTCGCCGCCGTGACGCGCCCGCCGTGCAACTCGACGATCTCGCGCACGAGCGCGAGGCCGAGCCCGAGCCCGCCGTGACGGCGTGCGCTCGACGTATCGCTCTGGCGGAAGCGATCGAAGACGAAGGGCAGGAACTCGCGGCTGATGCCTTCCCCGCTGTCGCGCACCAGCAGCCGCGTCCGGCCGTCCGTGCCGGCAACGGCCACTTCGATCGCGCCGCCGGGCCCGGTGAACTTGAGCGCGTTCGACAGGAGATTCCAGACCACCTGCTGCAGGCGGGCGGCATCGCCGAGCACCCACGGCGCCTTGGCGTCGAAGGAGGTCCGCAGCTCGATCTGCTTGGCGCGTGCGGCCGGCGCGATGCCGTCGATCGCCGCGAGTGCCACCGGAATGATGTCGAGCGGCTGCATCTCCAGCCGGATCTTGCCCGAGGCGACGCGGGCGATATCGAGCAGATCGTCGATCATCCGCGTCTGCGCCTCGGCGTTGCGCGCGATCGCCTGCAGGGCGCGCGTGAGCAGCGCCCGATCGGCGTCCGGATGCTCCATCAGGATCCGGGTCCATCCGAGCACGGCGTTGAGCGGCGTCCGCATCTCGTGCGACAGCACCGACAGGAACTCGTCCTTCGCCCGCAGCGCCTGTTCGGCGGTGAGCCGCGCCGCCTGCTGCACGCTGATCTGCCGGCGGAGCTCCCCCTCGCTCGCCAGGCGATCGGACACGTCTTCGATCGTTGTCACCGTGCCGATGACCGTCTCGCCCTCGAGCAGCGGCGCGATGCGGCCGCTCTGCGGCATCTCGGCGGCGTGCACGTCGGGATGCGTCGCCGGCAACGGCAGCACGAACCCGTGGAGGCCGTGCGAGATGACGCTCACGTGCCCGGCGAGCGCCTCGCGATAGGACTGGTCGAGCCCGCGTGCGGTGAGATCCGGGAACAGATCGAGGAGCGAGTGCCCGAGCACGTCGTCCGCCCGGCGCGACCGGGCCGGGTCGTCGACGATGAACATCGCAAGGGCACGCGTCTGAACTCCAGTCACGCAC
>JANWLS010000222.1 GCA_025450765.1 Vicinamibacterales bacterium
CGGTCGCGCACGCAGGGCCGCGCCACCTATTCGATGCACTTCGATCGCTACGAGCAGGCGCCGCAGGCCGTGAGCGAGGAAGTGGTCGCGCGGATTCAGGGGAAGGTCTAAAGCGATGGCGACAGCGTTCAGCGACAAGATCCGGATCCGTCTCAAGGCGTACGACGCCCGCGTGCTCGATCAGTCGACCGGCGAGATCGTCGAGACGGCCAAGCGCACCGGGGCGCGGCTGGCCGGGCCGATTCCGCTGCCGACCGAGATCAACAAGTGGACCGTGCTCCGCTCGCCGCACGTCGACAAGAAGTCGCGCGAGCAGTTCGAGATCCGGACGCACAAGCGGCTGGTCGACATCTTCGAGCCGACGTCGCAGACCGTCGACGCGCTCATGAAGCTCGATCTGCCGGCCGGCGTCGACGTGGAAATCAAGGCGTTCGGCAAGGAGCACAACAAGTGATCACCGGGATCATCGGCAGGAAAGTCGGGATGACGCAGCTTTTCGATCCCGATGGCCGTGCGTGGCCGGCCACCGTCATCAAGGCGGGGCCGTGCGTCGTCGTGCAGGCCAAGACGAAGGCGACCGACGGCTACGAGTCGGTGCAGCTCGGGCTCGTCGAAGAGAAGCCGGCCCGCGTGCGGAAGCCGATCGCCGGACATTTCAAGAAGGCCGGCGTGCCGCCGACCCGCGTGCGCCGCGAAGTGAAGGTGGCCGAGGGCGGCGAGCCGGTGAAGCCGGGCGACCAGGTGCTGGTCTCGATGTTCACCCAGGGTGACCGGGTGGACGTCATCGGGACCTCGCGGGGCAAGGGCTTTCAGGGCGTCATGAAGCGCCACAATTTCGCCGGTGGCGCCGCGACGCACGGGTCGATGTTCCATCGCGCGCCCGGGTCGATCGGGGCGTCCTCGTACCCCTCGCGCGTCGTGAAGGGCATGCGCGCGGCCGGCCACATGGGCGACGCCCGCGTGACGACGCGCAACCTGCGGATCGTGCGGATTGACCCCGACAATCACCTGCTCGTCGTGCACGGCGCGGTGCCGGGCGCTCCCAACGGCTACGTGGTGATCCGCCGGGCCGTGGCCGCCAAGAAGGTCAAGACACCGATGGCTGAAAAGGTCGAGAAGGTGCAGAAGGCCGTCAAGGGGAAGAAGTAGCCGTCATGCAGCTGGACGTCGTCAACAGCCAGAACGAGAAGGTGGGCGCGCTCGAGCTCCGCGACGAGGTGTTCGGGGGGCGCGTCAGCGACGCGCTGATCTGGGAGTCGGTCGTGCACGCCAATGCGGCCGAGCACCGGGGCACGCATGCGACCAAGAACCGTGCGCTCGTCGCCGGCAGCGGCCGCAAGCCCTGGAAGCAGAAGGGGACCGGCCGCGCGCGCGTCGGTGAGATCCGCAACCCGCTGTGGCGCAAGGGCGGCACGGTGTTCGGACCGCAGCCGCGCAGCTACGATTACGCGCTTCCCCGGAAGGTGAAGCGCGGCGCGCTTCGCGCGGCGCTCACGGCGAAGCTGCAGGACGGCGCCGTGACGGTGGTCGATGCGCTGCGGGCCTCCGAGGTGAAGACGAAGGCGGCCGTGGAGATGCTCGCGCGGCTCGGCGTCGGCGACGGGCGGACGCTGCTCGTCGACGTGCACCCGGACGACAAGCTGGTGCTCGCCGTTCGCAACCTGCCGCACGTCGCGTTCGTGCCGGCGGCCCGGCTCGGCGCACGCGAGGTGGTCGCCGCGGCGCGCGTGGTGACGACGCAGGCGGCGCTCGAGCGGCTGCAACAGGCGCTGGGATAGGGATCAGTCATGAAGCTCACCGACGTCATCCGGCGGCCGCTGGTCACCGAGAAAACTTCAATCATCCGCGAAGACGGCCGGACGATCGCCTTCGAGGTCGCGATCCGCGCCACCAAGGTGCAGGTCAGGCAGGCCGTCGAGCGGCTGCTCGGCGCGAAAGTCGCCCACGTGCGGACGGCGATCGCGCACGGCAAGGAGAAGCGGCAGGGCCGCTTCGTCGGCCGGCGGTCGGACTGGAAGAAGGCGTACGTGACGTTGCGGGAAGGCGAAAAGCTTCCCGAGTTCATCGAGGGGGCGTAATGCCGATTCGTACCTACAAGCCCACCTCGGCGGGCCGCCGCTTCCAGACCGTGCAGGTGTTCGACGAGATCACCGCGACGCGGCCCCACAAGCCGCTCACCGAGCCGCTGCCCTCGACGGGCGGCCGCAACAACCGCGGCGAGCTCACGTCGTGGTGGCGCGGCGGCGGGCACAAGCGCCTGTATCGGATCATCGATTTCAAGCGCGACAAGCACGAGATCCCGGGGCGCGTCTCGACGATCGAGTACGACCCGAACCGCTCGGCGCGCATCGCGCTGGTGACCTATGCCGACGGCGAGAAGCGCTACATCCTGCACCCCGTGGGGCTCAAGGTGGGCGACACGATCATCGCCGGCGAGCATCCCGACATCCTGCCGGGGAACACGCTGCCGCTGCGGAACATCCCGCTCGGCACGATGATCCACAACGTGGAGCTCCGGCCCGGCAAGGGCGGCCAGATCGCGCGCAGCGCCGGATCGGCCGTGCAGCTCGTCGCGCGCGAGAACGAGTACGCGTCGGTGAAGATGCCGTCGGGCGAGATCCGCCGCATCCACGTGCAGTGTCGCGCGACGATCGGCCAGGTCGGCAACGTCGACCACGAGAACGTGTCGATCGGCAAGGCGGGGCGCAGCCGATGGCTCGGCCAGCGGCCGCACGTGCGCGGCGTGGCGATGAACCCGGTCGACCATCCGCTCGGGGGCGGTGAGGGGAAGACCTCGGGCGGCCGGCATCCGGTCTCGCCGTGGGGCCAGCCGACCAAGGGCTACAAGACGCGGAACCGCAAGGCCACGGACAAGTTCATCGTCCAGCGGCGGAAGAAGTAGTTATGAGCAGATCACTCAAGAAGGGCCCCTTCATCGACACGCCGCTCCTCGAGAAGGTGGAGGCGATGAACCGTGGCGGCGAGAAGAAAGTCATCAAGACCTGGTCGCGCCGGTCGACCATGGTGCCCGAGATGATCGGGCACACGCTCGCGGTGCACAACGGGAGGAAGTTCATCCCGATTTACGTCACCGAGAACATGGTGGGCCATAAGCTCGGGGAGTTCGCCCCGACGCGCCAGTTCAAGGGGCACACCACGAAGACGGAGAAGGCGGCGACGGTGACGGCCAAGCCGGGCGGAGCCGCATCATGATGGAAGCGCAGGCTACCGCGCGCTACGTCCGGACCTCGGCGCAGAAGGCCGGTCTCGTGCTGGCGCTCATTCGCGGCCGTGACGTGAACCAGGCGCTGGCGACCCTGCGGTTCGCCCGCAAGGGGATCGCGCACGACATCGAGAAGGTGCTGCGGTCGGCGATCGCCAACCTGCAGCAGAAGGACGGCTTCGGCGGCGACGTCGATCGGGTGTTCGTCTCGGCGTGCTACGCCGACCAGGGGCCCTCGCAGAAGCGGATCCGCCCGGCTCCGATGGGCCGCGCGTTTCGCGTGGTCAAGCGGACGGCGCACCTCACCGTGAAGGTGAGCGAGCGGCCGGAGAAGGTCGCCAGGGCGGCGGCACCGGCCGCATCGGGCCGCACGCGTGCGGCGAAGGGCGGCGCCTCCGGCGCGAAGAAGGCGACGGCGCGCGGCGGCCAGAAGAAGACCGCCGCGGCGAAATAGAGGACAGCACACATGGGCCAGAAAGTTCACCCGTACGGATTTCGACTCGGATTCAACAAGACGTGGCGGTCGCGCTGGTTTTCCGAGCGCGACTACGCGAAGCTCCTGCACGAGGATCTGGCCCTGCGGCAGATGCTGAAGCGGCGCTTCGCGCACGCCGGCGTCTCGCGGATCGAGACCGAGCGGGCGGCCAACAAGCTGAAGATCGACATCTACACCTCGCGCCCGGGCATCATCATCGGCCGCAAGGGGACGGAGGTCGATAAGCTGAAGCAGGAGATCCAGAAGCGGACGAGCCGCGAGGTCTTCATCAACATCCAGGAGATCCAGAAGCCCGAGCTCGACGCGCAGCTCATCGCCGAATCGGTGGCGATGCAGCTCGAAAAGCGCGTGGCGTTCCGCCGCGCGATGCGCAAGGTGGTCGAGTCGGCGCTCCGCTTCGGCGCGCGCGGCATCAAGGTGCGCGTGTCGGGCCGGCTGAACGGCGCCGAGATCGCGCGCTCCGAGTGGTACCTGCACGGGCAGCTGCCGCTGCAGACGCTGCGCGCCGACATCGAGTACGGCTTCGCCGAGGCGAACACGACCTACGGCCAGATTGGCGTGAAGGTCTGGATGTACAAGGGCGAGCGCCTCGCGCCGGTGCGCGGCCGGGAAGAGGAATACCGGGAGCGCGCGCCGCGGGGGCGCGGGCCGCGCGGCTAGGGAATTGAGAATGGAGAATTGAGAATTGTGCACGTGATCGTGTGCTCAATTCTGAATTCCAAATTCTACATTCGTGGGAATTCACCATGTTGATGCCGAAGAAGGTCAAGTATCGGAAGCAGCAGCGCGGGCGCATGCAGGGCAAGGCCTGGCGCGGCTCCGAGGTGTCGTTCGGCGACTACGGCCTGCGGGCGATGGAGCCGTGCTGGCTGACCGACCGGCAGATTGAGGCGGCGCGCGTGGCGATGACCCGCTTCATCAAGCGCGGCGGCAAGATCTGGGTGCGGGTGTTCCCCGACAAGCCGATCACCAAGAAGCCGCAGGAAACGCGCATGGGCAAGGGCAAGGGGGCGCCCGAACAGTGGGTGTCGGTGGTGCGTCCCGGCAAGGTGCTCTTCGAGATGGAAGGCGTGAGCGAGAAGGACGCGCGCGAGGCCATGCGCCTGGCGGCGGCCAAGCTGCCGATCATGACGCGCTTCGCCATGCGCTTCGCCCAGGAGAGGGTGCAATGAAGGCGTCGGAGATTCGGGATCTTTCGCTCGAGGAGCTGCGCACCCGCGAGCACGATCTGCAGGACGAGCTCTTCCGGCTTCGGATCAAGAGCTCGATGGGAGAAGTCGAGGCGCAGGGGCGGCTCCGCTCGGCGCGTCACGATCTGGCCCGCGTGAAGACCGTGCTCCGCGAGCGCGCGTAGGAAGCAACTATGGCTGTCAAAGCAGAAAAGCTGGGCACCGTCGTCAGCGACAAGATGCAGAAGAGCGTCGTCGTCGCCGTCGAGCGGCAGGTCCGGCACGGGTTGTACGGCAAGACCGAGAAGAAGACGTCGACGTTCCTGGCGCACGACGAAGAGGGGGTCGCGAAGATCGGCGACCAGGTCCTCATCGTCGAGACGCGGCCGCTCAGCCGGCGCAAGCGCTGGGCCGTGCTGCGTGTCGTCCGGAAGGCGCTCCAGGTCTAGGCGGAGGGAACGACCATGATTCAGATGCGATCGATTCTCGACGTCGCCGACAATTCCGGCGCCCGCAAGATCTCGGTCATCAATCCGATCGGCGGGTCGACCGGGCGCTACGCGCGGCTCGGCGACATCGTGACCGCCTCGGTGAAGGAAGCGACCCCCGAGTCGAACGTGAAGAAGGGGCAGGTCGTCAAGGCGGTGATCGTGCGGACGGTCAAGGAGCAGCGCCGCCGCGACGGCAGCTACATCCGGTTCGACCGCAACGCCGCCGTGCTGGTCAACGATACGGGCGAGCCGATCGGGACGCGCGTGTTCGGGCCGGTGGCCCGCGAGCTGCGCGAGCGGAAGTTCATGAAGATCATCTCGCTGGCGCCGGAGGTGCTCTGATGTCGCGCCTGCAGACACCGCTCCGGAAGAACGACAGCGTCATCGTCATCACGGGCAAGGACCGCGGCAAGCGCGGCCGGATCATGCGCCTCATTCCCGGGCGCAACCGCCTGGTGGTCGAGGGCGTGAACATGATCAAGCGGCATACGCGCCCGAACCCGAACGCGAACGTGCAGGGGGGCATCGTCGAGCGCGAGGCGTCGCTGCACGCCTCGAACGTGCAGCTCGTGTGCCCCGAGTGCGGCGCGCAGACGCGGATCGGTCACAAGGTGCTCGGCGACGGCCGCAAGGTCCGCATCTGCCGCAAGTGCGAGGGAGTGGTCGACAAATGAGCCGGCTCAAGGAACGGTATCTGAAGGACGTGGTGCCGGCCCTCACGAAGGAATTCGGCTACACCAACGCGATGGCCGTCCCGCGGATCGAGAAGGTCGTCATCAACATGGGGCTGGGCGAGGCGACCTCGAACGTGAAGGTCGTCGACGTCGCCAACGACGAGCTCGCGCGGATTTCGGGCCAGCGGCCCGCCGTGCGGCGCGCGAAGAAATCGGTCGCCGCCTTCAAGGTGCGGCAGGGCATGCCCATCGGGTCGATGGTCACCCTGCGCGGCGAGCGGATGTGGGAGTTCCTGGATCGGCTGGTGAGCATTGCGCTGCCGCGCGTCCGCGACTTCCGCGGCGTGTCGCCGAAGGGATTCGACGGACGCGGGAACTACACGCTGGGGCTCCGGGATCAGTTGATGTTCCCGGAAATCGATTACATGCGCGTCGACAAGGCGCGCGGCATGAACGTCTCGGTCGTGACGACGGCCCGGACCGATGAGGAAGCACGCAAGCTGCTGCAGTTCATCGGTGTGCCGTTCCGAGCGAGCTAGGTCGGGATTGAACCATGGCTACAACTGCCAAGATCGCCAAAGAGCACAAGGCGCCGAAGTACAAGATCCGGCTCCGCAACCGCTGCCACCTGTGCGGCCGTCCGCGCGCCTACATGCGGAAGTTCGCGCTCTGCCGTCTGTGCTTCCGGAAGCTCGCCCTCGAGGGCGACATCACGGGCGTGACCAAGAGCAGTTGGTAGGAACGAGGCTATGACTGATCCGATTGCTGACATGCTGACCCGGATCCGGAACGCGGTGAACGCGCGGCACGCCCGCGTCGACATTCCCGCCTCCCGGCTGAAACTGGAAATCGCGCGCATCCTGCAGGATGAGGGCTATATCCAGGGCTTCAAGCTCGTCGACGAGACGGCGCGCGAGGGCTTCAGGGCGATCCGGCTCGTTCTCAAGTACGGCCCGCACGGCGAGCGCCTGATCACCGGGATCGAGCGGATCAGCCGGCCCGGCCGCCGCGTCTACTTCGGGCGCACCGACGTGCCGCCGGTGCTCGGGGGGCTCGGCACGAGCATCCTGACGACCTCGCGCGGCGTGATGACGGGCCGCGAGGCGGTCCGCGCCGGCGTCGGCGGCGAAGTGCTCTGCAACGTCTGGTAGCAGGAAAACAGGACGATGTCGCTTTCCCGTATTGGCAAGAAACCGATTCCGATCCCGAAGGGCGTCACCATCAAGGTGGAGCAGGACGCGATCGACGTGCAGGGGCCGAAGGGCGCGCTGCGTCAGTCGTTCCCGCCGGGCGTCTACTGCGAGGTGGTCGACGGCCAGATCCGCGCGCGGCGCGTGCGCGACGACAAGGAGCTCGACAAGTTCCACGGGCTCGCCCGCAGCCTGGTCGCCAACGCCGTCAAGGGCGTGACCGACGGCTTCAAGCGCGAGCTCGACATCGTCGGCATCGGCTACCGCGCCGAGCTGCGCGGCAAGCAGGTGGTGTTCGCGCTCGGCTACTCCCATCCGGTGGTCTTCGACGTGCCGGCCGGGATCGACATCGCCATCGACAAGCAGACGCACATCACCGTGACGGGCGTCGATCGGCAGAAGGTCGGGCAGGTGGCGGCCAACATCCGCTCGCTGCGCAAGCCGGATCCCTACAAGCAGAAGGGCGTCCGCTACACGGGCGAAGTGCTGAAGAAGAAGGTTGGCAAGACCGGCGCGTAGCGCCGGTCGCTGGGCAAGACAGGCGCGTAGCGCAGTGTCGCTGAGTCGAGCATCATGAAGATCAAAACCAGAGAGGATCGGCGCAACCGGATCAAGCTGCGCATCCGGCAGCGGACCGCCGGCGCCCCGGGGCGCCCGCGGCTCACCGTCTTCCGCAGCCTGTCGCACCTGTACGTGCAGGTCGTCGACGACCAGAGCGGCCGCACGCTGGTGGCGGCCTCGACCGTCGAGCCGAGTGTGAAGGGTGCGCTGCCGAGCGGCGCCACGGGCGGCAACGTGGCCGGCGCGAAGGCGCTCGGCAAGGCGATCGCGGAGCGCGCGACGGCCAAGGGCATCACGCGCGTCGTCTTCGATCGGAACGGATTCCTTTATCACGGCCGTATCCGGGCAGTGGCTGAAGCCGCCCGCGAAGCGGGGCTGGAGTTCTAGAGATGATGAGAACGCGCGAACGCATCGATCCGGGCGAGCTCGATCTCAAGGACACGGTCGTCTCGATCAACCGCGTCACGAAGGTCGTCAAGGGCGGCAAGAACCTGAGCTTCAGCGCGCTGGTCGTCGTCGGCGACGGCCACGGCGTGGTCGGCTTCGGGATCGGCAAGGCGAAGGAAGTGCCCTCGGCCATCAAGAAGGGCATCGAGGCCGCCAAGAAGACCCTGGTGCGCGTGCCGATGCAGGGCTCCACGCTGCCGCACGCGATCGTCGGCCGTTTCGGCGCGGGGAGCGTGCTGCTCAAGCCGGCGCCCGACGGGACCGGCATCATCGCCGGCGGTGCGGTGCGCGCCGTCGTCGAATCGGCCGGGATCGCGAACATCCTGACCAAGTCGCTCGGCTCCGACAACGCGCACAACGTGATCCGCGCGACCTTTGCCGGGCTGATGAACCTGAAGGATCCGGTCGCGATTGCCCGGCTCCGCGGCAAGGAGCTCGCGGACCTGGAAGCGTCGCAGACGCGGAGCTGAGGCGGGACATCATGGCGAAGAAGGCAGCAGAGGCAACGGGCCGCGTGAAAGTGACGCTCAACAAGAGCGTGATCGGCTTCGACCGCAAGCAGCGCGCGGTCGTCATCGGGCTCGGCCTCCGGCGCATCCGGCACACGGTGGAGCTGAAGGACACGCCGTCGATCCGCGGCATGATTCACAAGGTGCGTCACATGGTGACGGTGGAGCAGGGCTGACATGAACCTGAGCAACCTCAAACGGCCCAAGGGCGCCAAGCACGCCAAGAAGCGCGTCGGCCGCGGCCAGGGCTCGGGCAACGGCAAGACGGCCGGGCGCGGGCACAAGGGCGCGAAGTCGCGGTCGGGCTCCAAGCACAAGCGCGGGTTCGAAGGCGGCCAGATGCCGCTGCACCGGCGCGTGCCGAAGCGCGGCTTCCACAATCCGTTCCGCGTGGAGTACAGCGTCGTCAATCTCGACACCATCGCCGAGCGCTTCGAGGCCGGCGCGGTCGTCACGCCGGAGCTGCTGCACGAGCGCGGGCTCGTGCCGGGCGGCGGCGTGCGGGTGAAGGTGCTGGCGCGCGGGGACATTTCGAAGGCGTTCACGATCCGGGCTCACCGGTTCAGCGGCAAGGCCGCCGAGAAGATTGCGGCCGCCGGCGGAACCGCCGAGCCGCTCACGGCGCAGTCGGCAGCGTAGGATTCACGCGCGAGGACAGGTGCCGGGGCGGTCTCCGCACCGGTCGCGAATCGAGCGCAGTGTTGCAACAACCCGAGCGCGTTTTTGGCGCGAGGACAGGTGGTGGGGGTGGGGCCCCATCACAAGGTAAATAAGGTTGGGCATGCTGGACAACCTGAAGAGCATCTTCACCGTCGCCGACCTCCGCAAGCGGATCATCTTCACGCTGGCGCTGCTGGGCGTGTATCGGCTCGGCCACCAGATTCCGACGCCGGGCCTGAATGGCGCGGCGCTCGCGGAGCTGGCCCAGCAGGCGCAGGGGACGATGTTCGGCCTCTACAACCTGTTCTCGGGCGGCAACTTCACGAGGATGACGATCTTCGCGCTGGGCATCATGCCCTACATCACCGCGGCGATCATCTTCGAGTTGCTCGTGGTCGTCTCCCCGACCCTCGAGCGGTTGTCGAAGGAAGGTGAGCTCGGGCGGCGCAAGATCACCCAGTACACGCGGTATTCGACGATCCTGCTGAGCGTCATCCAGTCGGCCGGCATCGCGATCTTCCTCGAGCACCAGACGCAGATCGCCAACGGCCTCCCGCTCGTGTATCACCCGGGCTGGGGCTTCCGGCTGATGACCATCCTCACGATGACGACGGGCACCTGCTTCGTCATGTGGCTGGGCGAGCAGATCACCGAACGGGGCGTCGGCGAGGGGATGTCGCTCATCATCTACGCCGGCATCGTCGTCGGCTTCCCGACGGCCGTGCTGACGACCCTCGATCAGATGCGGACCGGGCAGCTCGGGTTGCTGCGCCTGGTGCTGTTGATCGTGATGATGATCGTGGTCACCGGCGCGATCGTCTTCATGGAACGCGGGCACCGGCGCGTGCAGGTGCAGTATGCGAAGCGGGTGGTCGGCCGGCGGATGTACGGCGGCTCGAGCACGCACATCCCGCTCAAGGTGAACACCGGCGGCGTCATTCCGCCGATCTTCGCCTCGTCGATTCTGGCGTTTCCCGCGACGATCGGCGGGCTGTTCACGGGCGGCTGGATGGCGGCCGTCATCCAGCAGTTGAGCCCGGGCATGCCGCTCTACAACCTGTCGTACGTGGTCGGCATCCTGTTCTTCACGTACTTCTACACCGCCATCGTCTTCAATCCGGACGATGTGGCCGACAACATGCGGAAGTACGGCGGGTTCATCCCGGGCATCCGGCCGGGCAAGCGGACGGCGGAGTACATCGACACGATCATGACCCGGCTCACGCTGGTCGCCGCGATCTACCTGGCGGTCATCTGTATCCTGCCGGAGTTCCTGATCAGCGGCTTCAAGGTGGCGCCGATTCCGTTCATCGGCGACAAGCTCGACGCGATCCTGCCGAACTTCGTCACCCAGGGTCTCAACGTGACGTTCTTCTTCGGCGGCACGTCGCTGCTGATCGTCGTCGGGGTGGCGATGGACACCGTGCAGAAGATCGAGGCGCAGCTCATCATGCGCCACTACGACGGGTTCATGAAGAAGTCGCGCATCCGGGGCCGGCGTGGCTGAGGGAGCGGCCGAGGATCACGAAGGGCCGAGACCCCTCAACGTGATCATGCTCGGACCGCCCGGCGCCGGAAAGGGAACACAGGCCGAGCGGTTCGCACGATCGAGGGGCATCCCGCGGATTTCGACCGGCGACATCCTGCGCGAGGCGGTGAGCGCGGGGACGGATCTCGGCAGGCGGGCCCAGGCGATCATGGACCGCGGCGAGCTGGTCGGCGACGACGTCGTGATCGGGATCGTGCGGGAACGGCTGGAGCGCCCCGACGTGGCCGGCGGGTTCGTGCTCGACGGGTTTCCGCGGACGGTCGCGCAGGCGGTCGCGCTCGATGGCCTGATGAAGGAGCGGCGGGAGCCGCTGCTCATCCTCGACATCGTGGTGCCCGAGCGCGAGCTGATTCGCCGCCTGAAGGTGCGCCGCGTGTGCGACGAATGCGGCTGGACCGGGGCCGAGGGTGGCGTCGACGACATGTCGCTCACCGCCGCGACCTGGTCGATTTCTCCGGCGGCGGCCGAGCTGGAGGCCGTGCGCACGCAGTCGATGGCCGGCGCGTGCCGGCGGTGCGGCGGGGAAATGGTGCACCGCGCCGACGATGACGAGCAGGTGGTGCTCGAGCGCTTCAAGGTGTACCGGCGCGAGACGCGGCCGCTCGAGGAGTTCTACCGCACCCGATCGACGTTTCGCGCGATCGACGGTGCGCAGCCGGTCGACAAGGTGACGCTGGCGCTCGGGCGCGCGGTGGAATCGGCGCTCGACAGCGCCATGGTCGACCGGCTGCTGGAGGAGCGGCGGTGATCGTCTGCAAGTCGGCCGCGGAGATTCAGCGGATGCGGCCGGCGGGGCGGCTGGTGGCCGACGTACTCGCCGCGTTGCGCGCGGCGGTGCAGCCTGGGGTGACGACGGCCGATCTCGACGCGATCGCCGAGCGGCCCATCCGCGGCGCGGGCGGCGTGCCGGCGTTCAAGGGGTATCACGGGTATCCCGCGACCATCTGCTCGTCGGTGAACGACGAGGTGATCCACGGGATCCCGTCGAAGCGGGCGCTCGAGGAAGGTGACGTCGTCTCGATCGACTGCGGCGCCGTGCTCGACGGCTTCTACGGCGACAGCGCGATCACGGTGCCGGTGGGCCCGGTGTCCGAGCAGGCCGCGGAGTTGCTGCGGGTCACCGAAGAGGCGCTCCACAAGGGGATCGCGCAGGCCAGGCCCGGCGGACGGATTTCGGATATCGGGCACGCCGTGCAGCGGCACGTCGAAGCGCACGGCTTCTCGGTGGTGCGCGAGTTCGTGGGGCACGGCATCGGCGAGAAGATGCACGAAGAGCCGCAGATCCCGAACTACGGCGAGCCGGGTCGCGGGCCGCGGCTGGTCGAAGGCATGGTGCTCGCCATCGAGCCGATGGTGAACGCCGGCAAGCCGGCCGTGAAGGTGCTGAAGGACGGCTGGACGGCGGTCACGCGCGACGGGAGCCTGTCGGCGCACTTCGAGCACACGGTGGCGGTGACGGCCGGCGGGCCGGAGATTCTGACGACGCTCGATGGGAAGTCCCACTGAGCCGCTGGTCGGCGTGGTGAGGGAACAGTTGCCGAGCGCGTTGTATCGGGTGGAGATCGACGGACGGCACACGGTCACCGCGCATATCGCCGATCGGCTGCGGCGGAACTTCATCCGCCTGCTCGTCGGCGACAAGGTGCAGGTGGAATTGACGCCCGGGGATCGGACGCGCGGGCGGATCGTGGCGAGGATCAGTCAATGAAGGTCAGAGCATCGGTGAAGCGCATCTGCGCCAAGTGCAAGATCGTGCGCCGTCGTGGCGTGGTGCGGGTGATTTGCGAGAACCAGAAGCACAAGCAGCGGCAAGGCTAGCGCGCGGCCCAGCGCCCAGCGCGTAGAGCCCAGCGCCGACTTAAGGATCAGAGCATATGGCACGTATCGCAGGCGTCGATCTTCCGCGGACCAAGCGCGTCGAGATTGGTCTTACGTACATCTACGGCATCGGCCGCAACCGTTCCGGGATCATCCTGGAGGAGGCCGGCGTGAGCCCCGATGTGCGCGTGAAGGACCTCTCCGAAGACGACGTGCGGAAGATCAGCCGGGTCATCGAAGAGCAGGGTGGCGTGGAGGGCGACCTCCGCAAGGAGATCTCGCTCAACATCAAGCGCCTGATGGAGATCGGCTGCTACCGCGGCATGCGGCACCGCCGGAATCTGCCGGCGCGCGGGCAGCGGACGCGGACCAACGCGCGCACCCGGAAGGGCCCGCGCAAGGGCGCCATCGCGAAGAAGAAGACGGTCTAACCTATGGCTAAATCAGATTCGGCGGCGACAACGCCCGCCACACCGGAAAAGGGCGGGAAGCGTCCGGCGAAGAAGACGTTCAAGAAGCGCGGCGAGAAGCGCGTGGTCCATCACGGCTTCGCCCACATCCAGGCGTCCTTCAACAACACGATCATCACCATCACCGACGCCGAAGGCCATGTCATCGCCTGGTCGAGCGCCGGTGGCATCGGCTTCAAGGGATCGCGCAAGGGGACGCCGTTCGCGGCGACCCAGGCGGCGCTCAACGCCGGCAACGCGGCGCGCGCCTTCGGCATGCGGTCGCTCGAAGTGAAGGTGAAGGGCCCGGGATCCGGCCGCGAGTCGGCGATTCGCGCCCTGCAGACGGTGGGGCTCGACGTGAAGTCGATCCGTGACGTCACGCCGATCCCGCACAACGGCTGCCGGCCGCCCAAGCGCCGGCGCGTCTGAGAATCTGGAACGGCGCCGGCCCCCGGCCGCGCGCCCGCTGAGGCAACGAAGGATTATGGCTCGATATATCGGTCCGGTCTGCCGCCTGTGCCGCCGCGAAGGCATGAAGCTGTTTCTCAAGGGTGAGCGCTGCTACACGGAGAAGTGCGCCATCGAGAAGCGGAACGTTCCGCCGGGCCAGCATACCCGCCTGCGGCGCGCCAAGCTGGCGGGCTACGGCCTGCAGCTGCGCGAGAAGCAGAAGGTGAAGCGCATCTACGGCGTGCTCGAGGATCAGTTCCGCCTGTACTTCGAGCAGGCCGAGCGGCAGCGCGGCATCACGGGTGAGACGCTGCTGCAGCTGCTCGAGCGGCGCTTCGACAACGTCGTGTACCGGCTCGGGCTGGCCACCTCGCGCGCGCAGGCGCGGCAGCTCCTGCGCCACGGCCACTTCCTGATCAACGGGCGGAAGGTCGACATCCCGTCGTACTCGCTGCGCGCCGGCGATGTCGTGACGACGAAGGCCGCGAGCCTGAAGAATCCGACCATCCAGCACGCGCTCGAGGAAGTGAAGGGCCGCGGCGTGCCGGAGTGGCTCGTGCTCGACACGGACCAGGGATCGGGTCGTGTGGTGTCGCTGCCGACGCGCGAGCAGATCAACCTGCCCGTGCAGGAGCAGCTCATCGTCGAGCTCTACTCGAAGTAACACGCAACCAGGACAGGAAAGGACACACTTCGATGCTGTGGAAAGGTTTCCAGCGCCCCAAGCGGCTGGAGCTCGAGCGTGAGACGCTCACCGAGCGCTTCGGCCGGTTCTATGCGCAGCCCTTCGAGCGCGGCTTCGGCACCACGGTCGGGAACGCGCTGCGGCGCGTGCTGCTGTCGTCCATCGAGGGCGCCGCGATCACGGCGGTGAAGATCGAGGGCGTGCTCCACGAGTTCTCCCCGATCCCGGGCGTCGTCGAGGATGCGACCGACATCATCCTGAATCTGAAGCAGATTCCGCTCAAGCTGCACACCGACGCCACCAAGCGGCTCGTCGTGCGCGTCGACAAGGCGGGCGAGGTGAAGGCGCGCGACATCGAGGCGGATGCCGACCTCGAGATCCTGGAGCCGGACGCGCACATCGCGACGGTCGCCGAGGGCGGCAGCCTGCAGATGGAGATGCGCGTGAAGCGCGGCCGCGGGTACGTCTCGGCCGACAAGAACTTCGACGAGGACCTCGGCATCGGCTGGATCCCGATCGACTCGGTCCACTCGCCGATCAAGAAGGTGAACTACCTCGTCGAGGCGGCGCGCCTCGGCCAGACGACCGACTACGAC
>JANWLS010000223.1 GCA_025450765.1 Vicinamibacterales bacterium
CTCGAGGATGCGCGTGAGATGCGCGGTGCCGTCCGTGCGCCAGCGGAGCGTGAGGCCGAGCGCCGCGATCGCGCGGTAGCCCACGGCGGCGACGAGCGCCGCTTCCAGCCGCTTGCGCCGCGACGCGCGCCAGGCCGCTTCGGTCGTCACATGCCGTCGTACTGAGGACCGCCGCCGCCTTCCGGCGGCACCCAGGTGATCACCTGATAGGGATCCATGATGTCGCACGTCTTGCAGTGGACGCAGTTCGAGGCGTTGATCTGCAGCCGCTTGCCTGCCGGCTCGTTCAGCATCATCTCGTACACGTTCGCCGGGCAGAAGCGCTGACAGGGATAGCCGTATTCATCACCGCAGATAGACGTGCACACCTCGGTGTGCACCAGCAGGTGCACCGGCTGATCCTCGTCGTGCCGCGTGCCGGAGAAGTGCACGTTCGTCAGCTTGTCGAAGGTGAGCACGCGATCGGGCTTGATCGTCCCCGTCGGCTCCGTCGGGATGGCGCGGCCGCGCCGGGTGTAATACTCGGCGAACGTGTCGATGCGATCCTGCGCCGCCTTTCCCTTCATGCGCTCGAACCACCAGCCGCTGGTCGCCATCGCGAGGCCGGCGTACAACGCGCCCGCGATCATGCCGTGGCCGAACGCCTGATGGACGTTGCGCACCGGATAGAGCTCGCGGCGAACGAAGCTGTCGTTCACCAGGCGCTCGTACCGCTGCAGCCGCGCGGCGGAAACATCGCCGGCCCGCACCGCTTCAAAGGCGGCTTCGCCCGCGAGCATGCCGGTCTTCATCGCGAGATGGATCCCCTTGAGGCGCATCGAGTTCATGAAGCCGGCCGCATCGCCGACGATGAGCGCGCCATCCAGGTAGGTCTTCGGGATCGTGTTCCAGCCGCCTTCCGGGAGCGCCTTGGCCCCGTAGCGGATCATCTGGCCGCCTTCGAGCAGCCCCTTCACGAACGGATGCAGCTTGAAGTGCTGAAACGCGTTGTGAGGATCGAACATCGGATCCTCGTAATCGAGGCCGCTCACGAACCCGACCGCCACGCGCCCCTCGGGCATCGCGTAGATGAAGCCGCCGCCGAACTCTTCGGGGCGGAGCGGGTACCCCATCGTGTGCATCACCGTGCCGGGTGCGACACGGCCGGCCGGAATCTCCCAGAGCTCCTTGATCCCGATGGCGAAGCTCGCCGGCTCGCAGCCGGCGCCCAGCGCGAACTTCCGCAGCAGCTCCTTGGTGAGGTTGCCGCGGACGCCGTCGGCGAAGATCGTCACCTTCGCGTGAATGTCGACGCCGGCCTCGAAGTTCTCGCGCTTCTGCCCGTGCTTGTCGATGCCGCGGTCACCCGTCCTGACGCCGATCACCCGATCGCCGTCGTACAGGACGTCCGTGCCGGCAAAGCCGGAGAAGATGTCGACGCCTTCGGCCTCGACCAGCTCCGAGAGCCACTTGGCGAACTTGTTCAGCGAGATGATGTAATTGCCGTGGTTCTTGAACGGGGGCGGCGTGATGGGGAACCGGAGCTTGCCGTTTCGCGTGAGCAGGTAGATGCGATCTTCGTGCACCTCCGCCGCGAGCGGCGCGCCGCGATCCTTGAAGTCGGGGACCAGCTCGCGCAGCGTCCGCGGGTCGAGCACGGCGCCCGACAGCATGTGCGCACCGGCCTCGCGGGCCTTCTCGAGCACGGCAATCGACAGCGGCTCGCCGCCGGTCCGCTTCTGGAACTGCGCCAGCCGCAGCGCCGCCGAGAGGCCGGCGGGGCCACCACCAACGATCAGGATGTCGACGTCGAGAGTTTCACGCTGCACGGAAATCCAGTGACTCCTTCGCGTCAGGAACGAGGAACGAGTCCCTCATGCCTTCGCGATTCTTACTTGCTCAATTCCGCGATCAGCGCCGGCGCGATTTCGAACAGGTCGCCGGCGATGCCGTAATCGGCCACCTCGAAGATCGGCGCATCCGCGTCCTTGTTGATCGCGACGATCGTGCGCGACCCCTTCATGCCGACCAGGTGCTGAATGGCACCGGAGATGCCGACCGCGACGTACAGCTTCGGCGCGACGGTCTGGCCCGAGCTGCCGATCTGCCGCTCCATCGGGAGCCAGCCGGCGTCGCAAATGGGCCGCGAGGCCGCCAGCTCGGCGCCGAACGCGCTCGCGAGCTTCTTCGCCAGATCCAGGTGCTCCTGGCTCTTGATCCCACGGCCGACCGCGACGATCCGCTCCGCCTGCGAGAGATCCACCGCCTGCTTGGCTTCCTGGAACGGCGCCTCCGGCTTCTGCCGGATCGTCGACGGATCGATCGTGAGCGACAGCGCCTCGACCGCGGCCGGGCTGTCGCCGCGCACGACCGAGTCCGCTCGCACCGCGCCGATCTGGAAGGTCACGAAATACGGCGCGTCGCCCGTCGGGACGACCTCGGCCGCCAGCTTCCCCTGGAACATCGGACGGCTGAAGCTGAAGCCGCCGTCGGCGCGGCGGAACGCCGTGCAGTCGGTGATGAGCGCGCGACCGAGGCGGGCCGCGAGCTTCGGCACGAAGTCGCGCGTCTGGTACGTGTGCGGCAGGAGCACGTAGCGCGGCGACACCTGCGCGATCGCCTGCGCGAACGCGTCAGTGAAGCCGTCGGGCGTGTACGCCTCGAGCGCCGCCTGCTTGAGCGTGAGCACAGCGGCCACCTTGGCGGCCGCCAGCTCCTGCGCGACGGCGCTCAGCGAGCCGCCCGCGATCACGACCTTCACCGCGTCGCTGCCGGCCATCTGCTGCGCCGCGGCGATCGTTTCCCAGCTGGCGCGATTGAGCTTTCCGTTGTGTTGTTCAGCGATTACCAGAAACATAAGTCGATCGTCCTACAGCGCGCGGGCCTCGTCGCGGAGGCGGCGCACCAGCTCGGCCGACGCATCCGCCGGGCTGCCGGCAATCATCTGCGTCTTCTTCCCCTTCTCCGGGAAATCCAGCTTCACGATCCGCTGCCGCGGCGCGAGCCCGGCCGGCGGCGCCACTTTCCGGATCTCCTTCTTCTTGGCGGCCATGATCCCCTTGAGGGTCGCATAGCGCAGCTGGTTGATCCCGCTCTGGATCGTGAGCACCGCGGGGAGCGGCATCGCGATCCACTGGAACCACCCGCCCTCGAGCTCACGCTTCACCCGCAGGGCGGAGCCCTGCACCTGCACTTCCATGATGATCGTGGCGTGCGGCGAGCCGAGCTTCTCGGCCAGGATGACGCCCGTCTGCGCGAAGCCTTGATCGTCGGACTGCAGGCCGGTGAGCACGAGATCGAACTGCTCGCCGCCCATCGCCGCCGCGAGCGCGTCTGCCACGACGAACGCGTCAGCCGCCGCCAGCGCATCGTCCTCGACGTGGATGGCGCGGTCGGCGCCGCGCGCGAGCGCCTCGCGCAGCACCTGCGCGGCGCGCGCCGGCCCGGCGCTGCAGACGACGACTTCGCCGCCGTGCGTCTCCTTGAGCCGCAACCCCTCTTCGAGGGCGTACGCGTCCGGCTCGTTCATCTCGTAGCTGACGTCCTGGTCACGAATCCAGGTCTTCGATTCGTTCAGGCGCGGCTGCCACTCACGCGTGGGGACTTGTTTGATACAGATAGCAATTTTCATGAGGCGATCATCTCGAAACGTGTATGTGAGGCGTAGCCCGACGCCTGTGGCCCGAAGCCAGTAGCCCGTGGCCTGAAAGCCCCCGGCCGCACCCGCACAAACAACTTATTGTGTCACGGGACGAGGGGTCCCGTCACGGGCGCCGCGTGTGTCAGCCCTGGTAGCGCTTGAACAGGAGGGCCGCGTTGGTGCCGCCGAATCCGAAGGAATTCGACAGCGCGTACTCGATGGCCATCGGGCGGCAGGTGCCGGGGACGTAATCGAGGTCGCAATCCGGATCGGGCTTCTCCAGATTGATCGTCGGCGGCACCAGCTGGTGATGCACGGCCAGCGCCGTGATCCCCGCCTCGAGGCCGCCCGCCGCGCCGAGCAGATGTCCGGTCATCGACTTGGTCGACGACACGGCGAGCGTGTAGGCGTGGTCGCCGAAGGTGCGCCGGATCGCCATGGTCTCGATCCGATCGCCGGGCGGTGTGGATGTGCCGTGCGCGTTGATGTACTGCACGGCCGGCGGCTCGATGCCCGCCGTCTCGAGCGCCTTCCGCATCGCGCGAAACGCGCCATCGCCGTCATCGGGCGGCGCGGTCACGTGGAAGGCATCGGCCGACATGCCGTAGCCGACCAGCTCGGCGTAAATGCGCGCCCCGCGCCGGAGGGCCTGTCCGAGCTCCTCGAGCACGACGACGCCCGATCCTTCGCCGACGATGAACCCGTCGCGATCGGCGTCGAAGGGCCGGCTGGCGCGCTCCGGCTCGTCGTTGCGCGTCGAGAGGGCGCGCATCGCCGCGAACCCGCCGACGCCCATCGGCGTGATGGCCGCCTCGGATCCGCCGGCGATCATCGTGTCGGCATCCCCGCGGCGGATGATTTCGTACGCATCGCCGATCGCGTGCGCCGAGGCCGCGCACGCCGTGCAGGTGGCGGAGTTCGGCCCCTTGGCGCCGAAGCGGATCGAGACCTGCCCCGCCGCCAGGTTGATGATGGCCGAGGGGATGAAGAACGGCGAGATGCGGCGGGGTCCACCCTCGAGGAGCGCGATGTGCTCGCGCTCGATCGTGGAGAACCCGCCGATTCCCGAGGCGATGAACACGCCGACGCGGGGCGCCATCTCCGGCGTAACCGTCAATCCCGCATCGTCCATCGCGAACTGCGAGGCCGCGATGGCGAACTGGATGAAGACGTCCATCTTCTTGACGTCCTTCTTCTCGATGACGCTCAGCGGATCGAAGCCCTTGACCTCGCCGGCGATCCGGCAGGCGTACTGCGTGGCATCGAATCGGGTAATCCGGCCGATGCCGCTGCGGCCCGCGCAGAGCGCCTGCCAGTTGGCCTCGGTGCCCACGCCGAGCGACGACACCAGGCCGATGCCCGTGACGACCACTCGTCTTGTCAACATGCCTCCGGGATCTACTTCTTGGTCTTGGCGTGCGATTCGATGTACTCGATCGCTTCCTTCACGCGCGTGATCTTCTCGGCGTCCTCATCCGGGATCTCGATCCCGAACTCCTCCTCGAACGCCATGACGAGCTCCACCGTGTCGAGCGAATCGGCGCCCAGGTCGTCGACGAACGAAGCATCCGGCGTCACTTCCTCTTCATCGACGCCGAGCTGCTCTACGATGATGCTCTTGACTTTATCGGTCACCGCCATGCCCCATCCTCCTACATGTACATCCCGCCGTTGACGGCCAGTACGTGCCCAGTAATATACGATGCCTCGTCCGATGCAAGAAAGCAGACCGCCGCGGCGACATCGTCCGGCGTCCCCGGACGCCCCAGTGGAATCTGCGCGGCCATGGCGGCGCGGGCCTCGTCGCTGATGGCCTGCGTCATCTCCGTGTCGATGAGCCCCGGCGCCACGGCGTTCACCGTGATGTTGCGCGAGGCGACCTCGCGCGCCAGCGCCCGCGTGAACCCGATCAGCCCCGCCTTCGAGGCGGCATAGTTCGTCTGACCGGGATTCCCCATCTGACCGACGACCGAGGTCACGGTGATGATCCGCCCGTGACGCTGCCTGAGCATCGGCCGCAGCACCGCCTGCGCGCAGCTGAAGGCGGCGGTCAGATTCGTGTCGAGCACCGCGTCCCAGTCGGTGCGCTTCATGCGCATCAGCAGCTGGTCGCGGGCGATCCCGGCGTTGCTCACCAGGATGTCGATCCGTCCGTGGCGCTTCATCACGTCGGCGACGAGCGCCTCGACGCCTTCCGGCTCGGTCACGTCGAGTGCCGCCGCCTCCGCATGGCCGCCGGCGCTCACAATCGCCTCGGCCGCCTCCCGCGCATGATCACCGCGCGCGGTGGCGACCACGTGCGCGCCGCGCGAGGCGAGCTGCGCCGCGATGGCGCGGCCGATGCCGCGCGAGGCGCCGGTGACGATCGCCACGCGATCGGACAGCGGGAGCGCTAGCATGACAAGAATGATTCGGCGTCCTGGAGCGTCTGCGGGGTGCCGACGCTGACGACCCGCGCCTCGCGATCGACCTTGCGCGCGAGGCTGCTCAGCACCGTCCCTGGACCCACTTCATCATACGCGCGGACGCCTTCCGACGCAAGGCGCCGCATCACGTCTTCCCAGCGCACCGGCGCCGAGACCTGCCGCACGAGCGCGTCGATCGCCGCCGCGGCGTCCCGCGTCGGCTGCGCGTCGACGTTCGTGACGATCGGCACGCGCGGGGCCGCCACGCGCAAGGCGCGCAGGTCCGGCTCGAGACGCTGCTGCGCGGGCATCATCAGCGCGCAGTGAAACGGGGCGCTCACCGGCAGCGGCACGACACGCTTCGCGCCGAGCGCCTTCGCGCGCTCACCGGCGCGACGCACCGCCTCGCGCCCGCCCGCAATCACCACCTGGCCGCCGCCGTTCATGTTGGCGGGGCTCACCACCTCGCCCTCGGCCGCTTCCGCACACGCCTGCGCCACGCGCTCCGCCTCGAGGCCCAGCACCGCGGCCATCGCGCCTTCGCCGACCGGCACGGCCTCCTGCATGTACTGCCCGCGCCGCCGGACGATCCGCACCGCATCGGCGAACGCGAAGGTGCCGGCCGCGACGTTGGCCGAGTATTCGCCCAGGCTGTGGCCGGCGACGAAGGCCGGCGAGAGGCCGCGCGATTCGAGCAGCCGGTACGCCGCCACGCTCACGGCGAGGATCGCCGGCTGCGCGTTCTGCGTGAGCCGGAGCTCGTCCTCGGGGCCCTCGAAACACAGGCGCGTCAGCGGCTCGCCGAGCGCCTCGTCGGCCTCGGCCAGCGCCTCGCGGCAGATCGGAAAGGCGTCGGCCAGGTCCCTGCCCATGCCGACGTACTGCGATCCCTGTCCTGGAAAGATGAAGGCGATCACGAGTGCGGCATCGCGGCGGCAGCGATCTCCTGCTCGATCCGCGGAATGAAATTGTCGGCGGCGAACCGATACGCCATCGCGACGGCGTTGCGCACGGCCTTCACCGACGATCGTCCATGACCGATGATGCACGGACCGGCGACGCCGATGAGCGGCGCGCCGCCGTACTCCGAATAGTCCACACGCTTGCGGAAGTGCCGGAGCGCGCGGCTCGTCAGGAGCGATCCGACGCGCGTCGCGATCGTGCTCGACAGCTCTTCACGCAGCAGATCGCCGACGACCTCCACGAGCCCTTCGCTGATCTTCAGCACCACGTTTCCCGTGAACCCGTCGCACACGATCACGTCGGCGGCGCCGGTATACACATCGCGCGCCTCGATGTTGCCGATGAAGTTCACGCGCGAGGCCTTGAGGAGCTGGTGCGCTTCGCGCGTCAGCTCGTTCCCCTTCGTCTCTTCCTCACCGATCGACAGCAGGCCGACGCGCGGATGCGGCACGCCGAACGCCACCCGCGAGTACATGCCGCCCATCACGGCGAACTGCAGCAGGTGCGCCGGCCGGCACTCCACGTTCGCACCCGAATCGACCAGCACCGCCGGCCGGTTCCGCGTCGGCACCGCGGTCGCCAGCGCCGGCCGATCCACGCCGGCGAGCATGCCGAACACCGCATGCGCCGTCAACACCGCCGCGCCCGTGTTCCCGGCGCTGAAAAGCGCGCCGGCACGTCCATCGGCCACGGCCTCGGCGGCCACGCGAATCGACGCGCGCGGCTTGCGACGCAGCGCCGTCGTGGGCGGCTCACCCATCCCGATCGCCTCGGGCGCCTCGAGGATCGTGATGTCGAGCGCCTCGGCGTCGGGATGACGGGCCAGCTCGTCCTCGATCCGCGCGCGGGGGCCGGCCAGCAGCACGCCGAGGTCGAAATGACGCGCGGCCGCCAGCGCGCCGTCGACGATGAAGCCGGGCGCGAAGTCGCCGCCCATGGCGTCGACGGCTATGCGGATGATGATTACGCCTCTTTGATTTCGCGCGCCTGGCGGCCGCGATAGTAGCCGCAGTGCGGGCACACCTGGTGCGGCGGCTTCGATTCGTGGCAGTGCGGACACTCGCCGAGCGCCACCGGCGCGAGCGCGTCGTGCGTCCGGCGCTTGGCCGTCCGGGTCTTGGAATGTCGCCGTTTGGGATTAGGCATCGCTATCCTTCTTGATCACCGTGCGCAGCGCCGCCAGCCGCGGGTCTTCCCACTTCGGGTCGCATCCGCAGCGCTCGCGATTGAGATTCGTGCCGCACGCCGGACATAGCCCCTGGCAATCCTCATCGCAGAGCGGCTTCATCGGGAGCGCCAGGTAGAGCTGCTCCCGAATCAACTGTCCAAGGTCGATCGTCTCGTCGTCGTAGTACGTCGTGCTCAGGTCGTCGTCCTCGATCTCGCGCTCGTCGCCGCCGGCGTCCTCACGATGCGGCAGATACCGCAGGTCGAACGGCGCCCGCACCGGGAGCGAAAACGACTCCAGGCATCGCCCGCAGAACAGTTCCAGCGTCGTCGTCGCCTGCCCGACGAGATGGTAGTTGTCCCGGTCCTTCTCGAGATCGAACGTCAGGTTTACCGGCGCCTTGATCGTGTACGCGTCGTCGGGCGCCTGCAGCGCAGAGGCCTCGTAGTGACGCGAGATGTGCTCGTGCGCCCGCGTCCCGTGGATCTGCTTTAGATTCAGCTGCATGACACGCCCAATGGCCCTCGGGCCAGACCCATGAGTATAACTCAATCCGGCCAGGCGAGGCCATCGAGACTGAAGGGGCCGACCCAGGGCTTGGGGACGAACAGCTCCTCGAAGAGGCGCACCGCATACCGATCGGTCATGCCCGCCAGGAAATCGCGGGCGGCGACGTCGAGCCCCTCCTGCTCGATCGTGCGGCGGTCGAGGAAGGCGTCCGGGCGCTGCCGCACCTTGTCCCACAGGCCACCGAGCACGCCGGAGGCCTTGGGAAATTCAGCCGTCGACACCTGATTCTCGTAGACCGCCTCGAAGAGAAACTCGCGGAGCTCGAGCAGCGCGCTCAGCGCCTCCTGGCCCATGCGGATTTCATCGAGATTCGCCGCCAGCGTTTCGGTGACGACATCCTTGACGAGGCTGGCGATGCGCGCCGAGGACGTGGCGCCCAGTCGCGTGATGGGACCCGCCGGCAGGTCCGCCGGCTGGAACAGCCCCGCCCGCACCGCATCGTCGATATCGTGATTCACGTAGGCGATGAGATCGGCGACGCGCGCGATCTGTCCTTCGAGCGTCGCCGAGCGCTTCTCGGGTGGGACGCCCACCGGAGACCCGGACTTCCCCTTCGAGTGCTTCGCGATCCCGTCGCGGACTTCCCAGGTCAGATTCAAGCCGCGACCGTCGTTCTCGAGGACGTCGACGATGCGGAGGCTCTGTTCGTAATGATTGAAGCCTCCGGGGATCAGGTCCTGGAGGACGCGCTCACCCGCGTGTCCGAACGGGGTATGCCCGAGGTCGTGGCCGAGCGCGATCGCCTCGGTGAGCTCTTCGTGGAGTCGCAGCACCTTCGCGATCGTCCGGGCGATCTGGGAGACCTCGAGGGTGTGCGTGAGCCGCGTCCGGTAATGATCGCCGGTCGGCGCGAAGAAGACCTGCGTCTTGTGCTTCAGGCGCCGGAACGCCTTGCAGTGGATGATCCGATCGCGATCGTGCTGAAACGCCGGACGGACATCGTCCTCGGTTTCCGGACGGAGCCGGCCGCGCGTCTTCGCACTCAACGACGCCTGCGGCGCCAGGATCTGCCGCTCGCGCGCCTCGAGCTCCTCACGGATGGTCAAAGAGGCCTCCCGACGAATTGAGAATGGAGAATGCAGCCTTGAGAAATCACGAACGACCGTTCTGAATTCTCAAGGCTCCATTCTCAATTGATCAAGAAAACTCGCGCCGTTCCCCAGCCGCCCCGCGCCGAGCATCTCCGCCGCCGTCTGCCCGAGGTCGGCGAACGTCGCGCGCGTGCCGAGGTCTACGCCGGCGCGCACGGCCGCGCCCGTGACGATGAGCGGGACGTACTCGCGCGTGTGATCCGTTCCCGGTGCGGTCGGATCGTTCCCGTGATCGGCAGTAATCACCACCAGGTCGCGCGCGCCGAGCCCCGGCAGGAGCGCCGCCAACCGGACATCGAACCGTTCCAGGTTCGCCGCAAAGCCGGCCACGTCGTTCCGGTGCCCGTAAACCGTATCAAAATCAACCAGGTTCGCAAAGATCAGCCCAGGCGTCCCGGCCGCCATCTCTTCCGCGATCCGGGCCATCCCATCCTCGTCGCTGATGGTCGGCAGCGCGCGGCTGATGCCGCGGCCGGCGAACAGGTCACTGACCTTCCCGATCGCCGTCACCGGAACCCCGGCGGTCGTCAGCCGGTCGAGCAGTGTCTCGCCCGTGGGCGGCACGGCGAAGTCGTGGCGAGAGGCCGTGCGCCGGAACGCGCCGGGTGCGCCGACAAACGGTCGTGCGATGATGCGCCCCACCCCGAGCTCGCCGACGGCCATGTCGTAGGCGATCGTGCAGATCCGGTACAGCTCGTCGACGGGCATGATCGCTTCGTGCGCGGCGATCTGAAGCACGCTGTCGGCCGACGTGTACACAATGGGCGCCGCGGTGCGCAGATGCTCCGGGCCCAGCGCATCGATAATCGCCGTACCCGAGGCGACGCAATTGCCAAGGACCGGCCGGCCGATCC
>JANWLS010000224.1 GCA_025450765.1 Vicinamibacterales bacterium
ACAGCCAGGTAAAGTCGCCGAACGCGAACGGATCGGCCTTCTTCGCTTCCGGCTCCGCCGGCGCCGCCGGTGCCGGCGCCTGCGCGGTCGGCTGCCCGGGATAGGCCACCGGCGCCAGCGGCCCACGCTCGGTCGCACAGGCGCCCAGGAAGACCGACAGCGCGGCGGTCAGCAGGATGTCGCGGTTTCGCATGCAACGGTTCTTATCGGCTCTAACCCTCTGCCCGTGTAGCGTTTAAGCGTCCTCTTCCCTTGACACTCTGCGGTTCATCGGGCAGAATCTGAACACATGGAGCAGACGCTCCTCCTCAACGCCTCCTATGAGCCGCTGAAGGTTGTCCACTGGCAGAAGGCCATTACGCTCTGGTGCCAGGGCAAGGTCGAGATCGTTTCGGTCTACGACCGCGAAGTTCACGCCGTCTCGTTCAGCTTCAGGTTGCCCTCGGTCATCCGTCTGCTGCGGTACATCCGGATCAAACGGCGGTTCGATTACGTGCCGTTTTCGCGCGCGAACATCTATGCGCGCGACCATCACACGTGCCAGTATTGCGGGCGGCAGTGTCCCACGGGCGAGCTCACGTTCGATCACGTCGTCCCGGTCGCGCAGGGCGGCCGGAAGGACTGGGAGAACATCGTGACGTGTTGCGTGTCGTGCAACCGCCGCAAGGGCGGGCGGACGCCGCATGAGGCGTCGATGCGCCTGATCCGGCCGCCGAGGCGCCCGGACTCGGCGCCGGCCGTGCGGATTACGATCGGGCTCCGGAACGCGCCCGAGAGTTGGCGCGACTATCTCTATTGGAACGTCGAGCTCGACGAAACCTAGCGCGTTCGTGCTGTCTGCCATCCATCCCTTGTGGGCCGTCGCCGGCGGCCGCCTCGACCTCCTCGGCGATCAGTTTCCGATCGCGGGGGATCGTCTGCCGTCCGTGTCGGTCGGCGGGGTCGAGACGCACCTGGTCGCCGCCTCGGCCGCACGACTGAGCCTCATCATCCCCGAGGACCTGCCCGCGGGGCCCACGCCGATCCGGATCGCCGGCCTCGAGGGGGAGACGGCGTTCGTGGAGATCGGGGCGCCGATCACGGCCGGGCTGCACCAGGTCGACAATCCCGCATTCGACGCCGCCGGGAACCTGTATGTCACCTACAGCGGCACGCGCGGCGAACAGGTGCCCGTGTCGGTGTTCCGCGTGCGCGGCGACGGGACGCGCGAGCCGTTCGTCACCGGCATCGTGAACGCGACCTCGCTCGCCTTCGACGCCTTTGGCGTGCTGCACGTCTCGAGCCGCTTCGATGGCTGCGTGTATCGGGTCACGCCCGACGGCCACGCGGAGACGTTCGTGAGCGACCTGGGCATCGCGTGCGGGATCGCGTTCGCCCACGACGGGTCCTGCTTCGTCGGCGATCGCTCCGGCACGATTTTCAGGGTGAGCCTCTCGGGCGAGGCTCGCGCGTTCGCGACCCTGCCGGCGAGCGTGGCCGCGTTCCACCTGGCGATCGGCCCGGACGAGGCGCTGTACGCGACCGGACCAACGCTCTCGCCGCGCGATCATCTTTACCGAATTGATGCGTCAGGACGCGTGGAGCCGTACGCGACCGGCTTCGGGCGGCCGCAGGGGCTCGCCTTCGACGCGCACGGGGCGCTGTATCTCGTGGAAGCGCTGGCCGGGATGTGCGGGATTTATCGCATCGGACCGGGTGGCGCGCGCGAGCTCGTGCTGTCGGGCGCGGACCTCGTCGGCCTTGCCTTCGATCCGCACGGCGGCCTCGTGGTCGTCTCGAACGACACGGCGTACCGGCTGTCGGTGCCGCTGCGGCCGTGGCGCGCGTAGAATCCCGGGGTCAGATCTTGTTTCTTGCACGGCCGTCGGTACCGGTGCAAGAAACAAGATCTGACCCCCACAAAGGAATCCATGTCCCAGCTGTTCCAGACCAAGTCTCTCGATTCCCTCGTCCGAGGCACCGAAGAGCCGGGCCACCAGTTGAAGCGCACGCTCGGGGCGGTGCAGCTCACCGCGCTCGGCGTGGGGGCCATCATCGGCGCCGGGATCTTTTCGACCGTGGGCACGGCGGCCGCCGGCGGCGGCGCGCACCTCGGCGCGGGCCCGGCCGTGGCGCTGTCCTTCGTGCTCACCGCGATCGCGTGTGGCTTTGCGGCCCTCTGCTATGCGGAGTTCGCGGCGATGGTGCCGCTCGCGGGCTCGGCCTACACGTACGCGTACGCGACGCTCGGCGAGCTGGTGGCGTGGATCATCGGCTGGGACCTGATCCTCGAATACGCGATCGGCAACGTCGCCGTCGCGGTGTCGTGGTCCGGCTATTTTCAGGAGCTGCTTCGCGGGCTTGGGATTGCGTGGCCCGCGTGGCTCGGGATGGACTTCCGGACGGCCATTCAAGCCTCCCATCAGGTGCAGGCGGCGCAGGCCGCGCACGTGGACGTCGCCACGCTCGGGCCGGTCGTCGCGCACGCCTATCAGGCGTTCCTCGCCGCGCCGCGCATCGCCGGGCTCCCGATCATCTTCGACCTGCCGGCCTTCTCGATCGTCGCCTTCATCACCTGGATTCTGGTGCGCGGGATCCGCGAGAGCGCGTGGCTCAACGCGTCGATGGTGGCGCTCAAGCTGCTCGTCATCGGCTTCTTCGTGGTGGTCGGCGCCATGTACGTGAAGCCGGCCAACTGGACGCCGTTCGCGCCGAACGGCTTTGCCGGGATCTCGAACGCGGCCGCGATCATCTTCTTCGCCTACATCGGCTTCGACGCCGTGTCGACGGCGGCCGAGGAGGCGAAGAACCCGCAGCGCGACATGCCGATTGCGATGATCGCGAGCCTGATCATCTGCACCATCATCTATATCGTCGTGGCGGTCGTGCTGACGGGCCTCCTGAACTACAAGTTCCTCGACACGGCGGAGCCGCTCGCGACGGCGTTCTCGGGCATCGGGATGAACTGGGCGGCGGGGGTCGTGTCACTGGGCGCGGTCTTCGCGACGACCTCGGTGCTCGTGGTGTTCCAGATGGGCCAGCCGCGCATCTTCTTTTCGATGGGGCGCGATGGCCTGCTGCCGCCCTGGTCGGCGAAGGTGCACCCGAAGTACCGGACCCCGTACATCACGACGATTCTCACCGGCGTGTTCGTGGCGCTGTTCGCGTCGATCTCGAACATCAACGAGGTGGTGGAGCTGACGAACATCGGGACGCTCTTCGCCTTCGTGCTCGTGTCGATCGGGATCGTGGTGCTGCGGCGGACGAATCCGGATCAGCCGCGGCCGTTCCGGACGCCGTTCGTGCCCGTCGTGCCGCTCCTCTCGGTCGTGATGTGCGGCTACCTGATGTTCGAGCTGCCGCTCATCACCTGGATCCGGTTCGTGCTGTGGCTGGCGATCGGGCTGGTCATCTATTACCTGTACGGGATCCATCACAGTACGCTGCGCGCGGAAAACAGCAAGCGGGTCGATGCCTCCGCCTGATCGGGCGGGCGCCGCGGCGAGGCCGCTCGACGGCGTGCGCGTGCTCGACCTCACGCGCCTGCTGCCCGGCGCCTACGCGACCCTGCTCTTCGCCGATCTCGGCGCGGAGGTGATCAAGATCGAGGACCCGCGCGGCGGGGATCCGACGCGCGCCTTTCCGCCACGCGCCAGCGGCGTGAGCGTGTACTTCCAGGTCCTCAACCGCAACAAGCAGAGCGTGACGCTGGACCTGCGCGCGCCGGGCGCCGCGAAGGTCCTCGAGGCGCTCGTCGCGCGCGCCGACGTCCTCATCGAGAGCTTCCGGCCGCACACGGCGCGGCGCCTCGGCGTCGACCCCGAGACGCTGCGCGCGAGGCACCCGCGGCTCGTGCACGCGTCGATCACCGGCTTCGGCCGGCGCGGGCCGTACGCGGAGCGGCCGGCGCACGACATCAATTACGTCGCGCTCGCCGGGCTCTTCGCCGTCGACACGGCCGGCGGGCAGGCGCCGCGCGTGCCGCGCATGCTGCTGGCGGACGTCGGCGCGGCCCTCAACGCCGCCGCCGGCGTGCTCGCCGCGCTCTTCATGCGCGAACGGACGGGTCAGGGGAGCGCCATCGACGTGCCGATCCACGAGGCGGCGCTCTCGTGGCTGCTCTTTCCCGCGGCGCGGCATCTCGTCGCCGGCAGCCACGAGGACACGTCCGAACTGCCGATCACCGGCCGCGAGGCCTGTTACAACCTCTATGAGACCGCCGACGGGCGGTACCTCGCGCTCGGCGCCCTCGAGTCGAAATTCTGGCGCGCGTTCTGTGAGCGGATCGATCGCGCGGATCTCATCGCGCGGCAGTTCACGGAAGGCGACGACCAGGCGGCGCTCGTCGCGGAGGTGGCCGGGATCGTTCGAGCGCGCACGGCGGACGAGTGGCTCTCGCGCTTCGCGGACGTCGACATCTGCCTCACGCTCGTGCACAGCGTCCCCGAGGCGCTGGCCGATCCGCATCTCGCGGCCCGGCACGCGTGCGAGCGGCTGGACGGGTCGACCTTCATCCGGATGCCGATCACGTTCGATGCGGCCGGCGGCGGAGCGGCCCCGCGCATGCCGATCGTGCCGGCGCCGGCGCTGGGGGCGCACACGGATGCCGTGCTCGGCGCGATCGGATTCGATGCGACCGCCCGCCGGCGGCTGAAAGCCGACGGCGTGTTGTGAACGCAGAACGCAGCAACGCAGAACGAGAGGCCGGAATGAGGAATGAGGAACGAGGCATGACGAGCCTTCAGGCTCGACGCCGCGCGGCGTGTGGTCTGGCTGGCGCCTTCGCGCTCGCCCTCGTGCTCGGCGGCTGCTCGTCGCCGGCGCCCCAGGCGGCCTCGGTGCAGTTCTCGTTGTCCTTTCCGGCGGCGGCGCACCAGGGGCCGATCACCGGCCGCGCGTTCCTCGTCATCTCGCGCACCGCGACGCCGGAGCCGCGGCTGCAGGCCGGCTCGTGGGTGAGCGACCCCTTCTTCGGACGGGATGTCGATCAGCTGAAGCCCGGCGCGCCGGTCGTCATCGACGGGCACGCGGCCGGCTATCCGCTCGCCAGCGTCCGCGACATTCCGGCGGGCGACTACTACGTCCAGGCCGTCCTCAACGTCTATACCCAGTTCCATCGCGCCGACGGGCACGTGATCTGGGCCCACATGGACGAGTGGGAAGGGCAGCAGTTCAACCGCGCACCCGGAAATCTGTACAGCACGCCGAAGAAGATCCATCTCGATCCGGCCCAGGGCTACACCTTCCCGCTCTCGCTCGACCAGGTGATTCCGGCCGTGCAGGTCCCGCTCGACACCGAGTGGGTGAAGCACGTGAAGATCCAGAGCAAGCTCCTCACCGCGTTCTGGGGCCACCCGATGTACCTCGGCGCGACGGTGCTGCTGCCGAAAGGCTACGACACGCATCCGGCGGTGACGTATCCGGCCGTGTACGTCCAGGGACACTTCGGCCTGAACCCTCCGTTCGGCTTCACGACCGTCGAGCGTCCCGAGAGCGACGCCGCGCGCGCCCGCCGCGAGTCGCTCGGCTTCGAGAGCGGCTACCAGTTCTACCAGGCGTGGACGAGCGATCGCTTTCCGCGGATGATCGCCGTCACGTTCCAGCATCCGACGCCGTACTTCGACGACTCGTACGCGGTGAACTCGGCCAACGACGGGCCGTACGGCGACGCGATCATGACGGAGCTGATTCCCTACCTGGAATCGCACTTCCGGATGCTGCCGCAGCCCTATGCGCGCGTCCTCACCGGCGGATCGACCGGCGGATGGGAGTCGCTCGCGCTGCAGCTCTATCATCCGAAGTTCTTCGGCGGCACCTGGACGCTCTATCCGGATCCGGTCGACTTCCGCCGCTACATGCTCACGAACATCTATACCGACGACAACGCGTTCTCTCCGCCCAACCCCGGACATCTCTGGTTCGTCGCCGAGCGCAACTTCCGGCGCGAAAGCGACGGGCAGCCGGGGAACACCGTCCGGCAGCTCAGCCAGCTCGAGGACGCGCTCGGCACGCACGGCCGTTCGGGGCAGCAGCTCGAAGCGTGGGAGGCGGTCTATGGGCCAGTCGGAGACGATGGGTATCCGAAGCCGGTGTGGGACAAGAAAACGGGGACGATCGATCACAGCGTCGCGCAGTCCATGAAGGATCACGGCTTCGACCTGCGCGCCTACGCCGCGTCGCACTGGCCGGAGATCGGGCCCGACCTGGTGGACAAGATCCAGATCCGGGTCGGCGACATGGACAATTTCTACCTGAACCTCGCGGTGTACCTGTTCGAGGATTTCCTGAAGACCACCACGCACCCGGCGGCCCACGGCACGGTGCTCTACGGGCGTCCCATGAAAGGGCACGGCTGGCAGGGGCAGACCAATGCCGATCTGCTGCGCGAGATGGCCGCCCACATCAAGGCCCACGCCCCGCGCGGGAGCCGCACGGCCTGGGTGTATTGACGCCGGCGGGCGCCGCCGCCGCTGAAGAATGCTAAGATCGGGTTTTGGCCAAACCGCGAAGGGGCCGGCAGGAAGCACGAGCCGATGGCGCACGACTGGATTGCCGTACGGGGCGCCCGCGTCCACAACCTCCGCAACATCGACGTTGATATCCCCCGCAACCGGCTGTCGGTGATCACCGGCCTGTCCGGCTCGGGCAAGTCCTCGCTCGCCTTCGACACGATCTACGCCGAGGGGCAGCGCCGCTACGTGGAATCGCTGTCGGCGTACGCGCGGCAGTTCCTCGAGCAGATGGAAAAGCCGGACGTCGACCTCATCGACGGGCTCTCGCCGGCCATCTCGATCGAGCAGAAGACCACCGGCTCCAACCCGCGCTCCACCGTCGGCACGGTCACCGAAATCTACGATTACCTCCGGCTCCTCTTCGCCAACATCGGCGTGCCGCACTGTCCGAACTGCGGGCGCGAGATCTCCTCGCAGTCGCTCGAGCGGATCGTCGACATGGTGCTCCTCTATCCGCAGGACGAGCGGATCAACATCCTGGCGCCCGTCGTCCGCGGGCGCAAAGGGGAGTTCAAGAAGGAGCTGCAGGCGCTGCGCACGCGCGGCTTCACGCGCGCGCGGATCGACGGCCAGTTCCGCGCGCTCGAAGAGGAGATCAAGCTCGATCGCCGCCGCAACCACAGCATCGACGTCGTCGTGGATCGGCTGATCGTCAAGGGACACGTCGAGCGGCGCCTGATGGACTCGATCGAGATGGCCCTCGGGCTGGCCGACGATGTGGTGATCGTGAACACGTTGGAGGGCGGCGACCGCCTGTTCTCGCGGCGGCTCGCGTGTGTCGAGTGCGGCATCAGCATGCCGGAGATGTCGCCGCGCGCCTTTTCGTTCAACTCGCCGCACGGCGCCTGCCCCGACTGCCAGGGCCTCGGCGCGACCTGGGATTTCGACCCGGCGCGGATCGTGCCCGACGAGCGGCTCTCGCTCAACGGCGGCGCGATTGCGCCGTGGGCCCGCGGCGATCGCAAGTTCGTGAAGGAAGCGCTCGCCAAGCTCGGCGAGACCTTCGGGATCGATCTCGACGCCCCGTTCAGCCAGTTGTCGCGCAAGCAGCGGGAGGGGCTGTTGTTTGGGGGACGCGACTTCGAAGGCCTCATCCCCAACCTCCGGCGCCGCTTCGAGGCCGCGACCTTCGACGAGCAGCAGGAGCTCGAAGTCTATCGCTCGCTCCGGCCGTGCCCCGCCTGTGGCGGCGAGCGGCTCAAGCCCGAGAGCCGCGCCGTCCGCGTGAAGGGCCGGACGATGGCCGAGTACGTGAACCTGCCGATCAGCGAGGCGCTGGAGGTGTTCGATGCGCTGGAGCTGACCGGGCGCGAGGCGATCATCGCGGACCGGATCCTGCGCGAGATCCGGGATCGCCTGCACTTCCTCCACGACGTCGGCGTCGGCTACCTGTCGCTCGGCCGCAGCGCGGCGACGCTCTCGGGCGGCGAAGGACAGCGCATCCGGCTCGCGACGCAGATCGGCGCGAACCTCACGGGCGTGCTCTACGTGCTCGACGAACCCTCGATCGGGCTGCACCAGCGTGATAACCGGAAGCTGCTCGCTACGCTGGCGCGCCTCCGCGACCTCGGCAACACGGTCGTCGTCGTCGAGCACGACGAGGAGACGATCCGCACGGCCGATTACCTCATCGACCTCGGCCCGGGCGCCGGCGAGCACGGCGGCCGCGTGATTTTCCAGGGGACCCCGGCCGAGCTCCTGCGGAACGGCAGCTCCGCGTCCTCCGCGTCTCCGCGTGAGGATGGGGCCTCCGCGCTCTCCGCGTCTCCGCGTGAAGCCTCTCTGACGGGCGCCTACCTCCGTGGCGAGCGGGCCATCGAGACGCCGCGTGTCAGGCGCCCCTCGCTCAAGGGCGAGCTCGTGATCCGCGGCGCCCGCGCGAACAACCTCAAGCAGATCGACGTCGCCATTCCGCTCGGCACCCTCACCGCGGTGACCGGCGTGAGCGGGTCGGGCAAGTCGACGCTGGTGAACGACATCCTCTACCGCTCGCTCGCGCAGACGCTCTACAGCGCCGGCTCGGATCCGGGCGCCCACGATCGGATCGAAGGGATCGAGCTCATCGACAAGGTGATCGAGATCGATCAGTCGCCGATCGGCCGGACGCCGCGCTCGAACCCGGCGACCTACACGGGGCTCTTCACCTTCATTCGCGATCTCTTCGCGATGATGCCGGAGGCGAAGGCACGCGGCTTCCGGCCCGGCCGGTTTTCGTTCAACGTGAAGGGCGGGCGCTGCGAGACCTGCCAGGGCGACGGCGTCATCGCCATCGAGATGCACTTCCTGCCCGACGTCTACGTGACGTGCGAGGAGTGCAAGGGACGCCGCTACAACCGCGAGACGCTCGAGGTCCGCTACCGCGGCAAGTCGATCGCCGACGTCCTGGACCTCACCGTCGACCAGGCGCTGCCGCTGCTCGAAAATATCCCCCCGATCGCCCACAAGCTCCGGATGCTGCAGGAAGTGGGGCTCGGCTACATCGAGCTCGGGCAGTCGGCGACCACATTAAGCGGAGGGGAGGCGCAGCGAGTCAAACTGGCCAGGGAGCTGTCGAAGCGAGGGACCGGGCGGACGCTGTACATCCTCGACGAGCCGACCACGGGGTTGCATTTCGAGGACACCCGGAAGCTGCTGGATGTCCTCCAGAAGCTCGTCGATCAGGGGAACACGGTGGTCGTCATCGAGCACAATCTCGATGTCATCAAGTCTGCCGATTACGTGATCGACCTCGGGCCGGAGGGCGGCGCCGGCGGCGGCCGCATCGTCGCGGCCGGGACACCCGAGGAGGTGGCCCGGGTGCCGGCCTCGAGCACGGGACACTTTCTGGCGACGATTTTTCGGGAAAATGATGCAGCGGCAGGGGCTACGGGCCGATAACACTATGGTAAGATGAGCTCGGCCCTGTCGGAATCTGCTCGATGTAGCCGGTGAGCAGACCCCCGGCCGGCGTTCCCGACTTTCAGATGCAACACGCTTAACTCCTTCGATGGGAACATGTTGCTCTCGGAACGCTTCGTGCGCCTGATGTGGGCATTATCCTTGCTCTCCCGCCAGACGCTCGTTGACGCCATGCCTGACTCAGTTCGCCATGGTGCGAGCAGCGGCTGGCACGTCCGTCAAAGGCAGAGAGGTTAATGGACGCACAGCGGACCCTTCGTCGGCCGATGTCCTGCGCTGGAATCGGAGTGCATTCCGGCAACAAGGTCACCCTTTCCCTCAAGCCCGCGCCTCCCGACTTCGGCATCCGGTTCCGGCGGACGGACCTGGACGGCTTCGAGATTCCCGCCACGATCGGGCACCTTTCGCAAATCAAGTACGCGACAGCGCTCGGTGGTGAGCGAGGCTCGGTGGAGACGGTCGAGCACCTGCTCGCGGCGCTCGTGAGCGTCGGCGTCGACAACGCGATCGTCGAGCTGAACTATCCCGAAGTGCCGATCATGGACGGCAGCGCCGCCCCCTTCGTGTACCTGATTCACGAAGCAGGCGTGAAGCGGCTGCCGGCGGCGCGCCGCTACCTGAAGGTGGTGCGGCCGATCGCCCTGTCACGCGGCGACAAGCGCATCGCGCTCTTTCCCTCGGACCACTTCAAGGTCACCTACAGCATCAGCTACGACCATCCGCTGCTGCGGCACCAGTCGCGCACGGTGCGCGTCACCGAAGAGAGCTTCATCGAAGACATCGCGCCGGCGCGCACCTTCACGTTCCTGAAGGATGTCGAGAAGCTCCGGCAGGACGGCCTGGCGCTCGGCGGGTCGCTCGACAACGCGGTGGTCGTCGGCGAAACAGGCGTCCTGAACGCCCTCCGGTTCGAGGACGAGTTCGTCCGCCACAAGATTCTGGATGCGATCGGGGATCTCGCGCTGGTGGGCTATCCGGTCATCGGGCACCTGGTCGCGCACCGCGCCGGCCATGGCCTGCATACGGCCTTTGCGGCCAAGGTGCTCGAAGCGACCGACTGCTGGCGCCTGGTCGACAGCCCGGTCGAAGCCACCGAGCCGGCGATGGACGGCGTGGCCGTGCCGCAGGCGATCAAGGCGATCTAGTCAGGCTGCGGGCGACGGGCTTTCAGGCCCGAGGCCCGCCAGGGCCGGCTCACTCTTTTTCCTGTTTCTCCAGCTTCCTCATGTACGCCTCCAACCGGTCGTTCTCGTATTTCACCGTATTGAGAAAGAGGCTTTCGGTCAGGTAGGACCGGCGCTCCTCGTCGCTCATCTGGGTGATGAGATGCTGGATTTCCCGGATGATGTCCTCGAAGGACCGCTCGAGCTCGCGCTTCGCGGTCACCTCGTGATACAGGGTTTCCATGATGGCGAGCAGGTCGCCGTCGAGCGCAATCTCGGCGCCGGTCGTCGTCTTGATGGTCCGCATGGCTAGCTCCCGAAGCTCTTCACGGCCGCGGCTTCGTCGGCGTGCATCTCGAGGAAGTTCTGCGCGCCGGTGAGGTGCAGCATCGTCTCGACCCGCTTCTGCACCCCCGACAGCTTCAGCTTGCCGCCGGCGGCGGCCGCCTGCCGGTACAGGTCCATCAGGCAGCCGATGGTGGCGCTGTCGATGTAGGTGACCGGCGTCAGGTCGATCACGATCCGGCGGCGGCCGGCGGCAATCATGCCGGTGACCGTGCTGGCGAACTCCGACAGCAGGGGGTACATCAGCCGCGACTCGCCCACACGGACGATGGCGGCCTGGTCGGTTTCCTCGGTGGTCAGATGCATCGACTCACTCCGCTTCGTTGGCGGCGGCCGGGCGAGAGCGGCGCGCGACGACCGCGTCGGCGGCCGCGCGCAGGCGCTGGATCTGGATCGCCAGCTCGCCGCGGCCGCGGTTGATCCGCGATTTGACGGTGCCTACCGGCACGCGCAGCCGGTCGGCGATTTCCTGGTACGACAACTCCTGCAGGTCCCGCATGACGACGGCGGTGCGGAGCGTCGGGGGCAGCGACTCGAGGGCCTCGCGCAGGAGCGCCACGCGGTCGTGCTGCTCGACGGCGGCGTACGGGCTCGTCTCGCGCGACACCGGGGAGAGGGTCGACGCGTCCACGGCGCGATCGACTGTTTCGCGCTCCTTGCGGACGCTGCGGTAATGGTCGATGCAGAGATTGCGGCTCACGCTCACGAGCCACGTCTGGAAGTTGGCCCGGCGGTCGAAGGTGCCGAGCGAGCGGAACACCTTGAGGAAGATGTCCTGCGTGAGGTCCTCGGCCTCGTCGTGGCGTCCGACGAACTTGTAGGCGACGTTGAAGACTTTCCGCCAGTAGATCCGGACGATCTGATTCCACGCCGCCTCGTCGCCGCGCAGGCAGCGCTGGATCAGCGTGTCGACATCGACCGCCGTCGAATCCGGCATCGGAGCTTCAGCAGACATGAACACGGGAAGCGTGAAATCGGCGGGTGCAGCGCGATGATAACAAGCGGCTTTCACGGGTGTCAAACCGCGCCGGGTCGGATAGAATGCCCGTGTTGACTGGTTTTTCCCACGAAAATCACCGCCTGGCGTGCGACGGGATCCCGCTCGATGACCTGGCCGCCGCCCACGGCACCCCTCTTTACGTGTACAGCGCGGCACTCCTCCGGGCTCGCTACACGGCGCTCGACGAGGCCTTTGGCGCCCGGCCGCATGCCATCCACTACGCCCTGAAGGCGAACTCGGCGCTCGCCATCGCGCGGCTGCTCTGCGAGCTCGGGGCGGCCGCGGACGCCAATTCGGCGGGCGAAATCGACGTCGCCCTGCGCGCCGGCTTCGCGGCCGGGCAGATCGTCTTCACGGGCGTCGGCAAGACGCGCGCGGAGCTCGAGCGGGCGATCGCCCTCGGCGTGCGGGCGATCAACGCCGAATCGGCTGGCGAGCTGACGCGGATCGACGCGATTGCCGGCGCCGCGGGCAGCCGCGCGCGCGTGGCGCTGCGGGTGAACCCCGACATCGACGCCGGCACGCACCCGCACATTTCGACCGGCCTGCACGTGAACAAGTTCGGCGTGTCGCTCGACGAGGCCCACGAGATCTTCGCCAGCCTCGCACGGTGGCCGCACCTGTCGATCGTCGCCATTCATATGCACGTCGGATCGCAGGTGACGAGCCTGGAGCCGATCGGCCGCGCCGGGGCGGTGATGGTCGACACGGTGCGGGGGCTCAGGGCCCGGGGCGTCGCCCTCGAGTACGTGGACATGGGCGGTGGACTGGGCATTTCCTACGATGGCGCCTGTGTTCCTGGTCCGGCCGCCTACGTCGCTGCGCTCGTCGAGGCCCTCCGGCCCATCGACGATCTGCCGATCGTGATCGAGCCCGGCCGCGCCATCGTCGGTCCCGCGGGCGCGCTGCTCGCGACGGTCGTCGACGTGAAGGTGCGGCGCCACGCCGATCGCGAGCAGCGCTTCGTCGTGCTCGATGCCGGCATGACGGAGCTGATGCGGCCCGCGCTCTACGGCGCCTTTCACCGGATTGAGGCGCTCGAGGAGCGGAGCGGCGAGCTCGTCTCGACCGACGTGGTCGGGCCGAGTTGCGAGAGCACCGACGTCGTCGGCACCGAGCGATCGCTGCCGCCGCTCCAGGTGGGCGACCGCGTGGCGATTCGCGATGCCGGCGCGTACGGCTTTGCGATGGCCTCGAATTATCTGCGGCGGCCGCTCCCGGCCGAGGTGCTCGTCGATGGAGACCGCACGCGCGTGATTCGCCGGCGCCAGACGGTCGAGGATCTGCTGGCCCTCGAGGCATGACCGGCGTGCTCATCGCGTTCGAAGGGCTCGACCAGAGCGGGAAACAGACACAGGCCGAGCGGCTTGGCGAGCGCGTGGCACGCGCGGGGCGCGTGGTCCGGCCGCTTTCCTTTCCCGCCTACCAGACGCCAATCGGACACGAGCTCCATCTCGCGCTGCACGGCGAGCGGCAGTACGGCCCCGACGTGATGCAGCTGCTGTACGTGGCGAACCGTCACGAACGGCGGGAGGAGATCGGCTGCGCCCTCGAGGCTGGCGAGGTGATCATCTGCGACCGGTACGTGGCCTCGAGCGTCGCCTACGGCGAAGCGCAAGGGCTGGACGCCGGCTGGCTGATCGACATTCAGCGGCTGCTGCCTGCGGCTGACCTCACGATCCTGCTCGACATCGAGCCGGCCACCGCGGTCGAGCGCAAGGCGACCAACCGCGATCGGTACGAGCGCGACCTCGCGCTGCAGCAGCGGGTGCGCGCCAGCTATCGACGCCAGGCGGAGCGCGGCGGCTGGCTGCTCCTCAACGGCCAGGGCGAGCGCGACGCGATCGCTGAGCAGGTGTTCACGGCCGCCGCCCGGCGACTCGGGCTGCCGTCAACGCCCTGACCTCCCGCGCACCGGCCGCCTTCAGCATCCGCGCGCACGCTTCCAGCGTGGCGCCCGTCGTGCTCACATCGTCCACCAGCACGACACACAAACCTTCCACCGATCGGAACGGCGGGCATCCCGGCCAGCGCCGGCCGGGCGCGCCACGCTCGAACGCGTCGCGCACGTTGCCGTGGCGCCGCGCCGCCGGCAGCTCGACTTGAGAGCGGGTGTGGCGCACGCGGCGGAGCGCCTCGACGACCGGCAGCCCCAGGCCCCGCGCGAGATCCGCCGCCTGGTTGAACCCGCGCGCGCGACGCCGGCGGGGGTGCAGCGGCACCGGTACCGCGATGTCGGCGCCGGCGAGCAACTCCGCGCCTTCGACCCGCAGCCGGGCCGCGAGCGCCCGGGCAATCGATCGCCGGCCCTGGTACTTCCACGCGTGAATGATCTCGCGAAGCGAGCCGTCGTACAAGCCGATGGCGCGCCCGCGATCGACGGCCCGCGGCCCGCGGCGGCAGCGGGCGCATCGCGCCGTGGCGACGCTGATGGCGCGCCACGACGGCAGCGGATCACCGCAGCCATCACAGACCGGCGGCGTGATGGCGCGCACCGCCTGCCAGCAGGACGGGCAGACCGGACCGGCTGTCGGATGATCGAGCAGGCGCGCGCAGCAGGCGCAGACAGGGGCGAGCAGAACGGCGAGGAGGGCGTCGGCGGCGTCGACTAGAGCGCGATCGGCTCGGCACTGCCCCAGAGCCGCTCGAGCCCATAGAACAGCCGCGCCTCGCGGCTGAAGATGTGGACGATGAAGTCGAAGCAGTCGATGAGAACCCATTCGGAGCGGTCGTAGCCCTCGATGTGCGATGGCCGCACGTGCGCCGCCTTGAGCGCCTCGAGCACGCTGTCGGCGATCGCCCGGATCTGGCGGCTGTTCTGGCCGGTGCCGATGACGAAGAAATCGGTGAAGCCGGCCGCCTTTCGGAGGTCGAGGACGACGAGATCCTCGGCTTTCTTGTCGGCCGCCGCTTCCGCCGCCACCCGCACATCCGCCGGGATCCGCGGTGCCTTTGCCGTCGCGCGTGAACGCCCTGTTTTAGCCATGCAACCTGCCTGCCGGTCCGAACTGAAAACTGACAACCGAAGTTCTCAGTTCACAGTGCTCCTTTGATACAGTCCGTGTCTCCGGATATGCTCGTCCACCGCCGGATCGACGAAGCCTTCCAGGGATTCCCCGGTGAGCAGCCGCTGCCGGATTGCGGTGGCTGACACGTCCGGTGTGTCGGCGTCGATCAGGAATATCGTACTCTCCGGGACGCGCTCCGGTGCGCGATCGTTTGTCACGTCGATCATGCGCCCGGCGAGGGCCGTGAGACGGTGCCGCAACTGGCTGACCGGCCAGCCCGGCCGGGACACCACCGCGAAGTGCGCCTGCGTGAGCAGGCGCGGATAGTCCTTCCAGGATTCGATCTCCGCAAACGCATCCGCGCCGGTGAGGAACACGAGCGTGTCGGGCGCGAAGCCCGCCTCGTGCAGCCGCTCGAGGGTGCGGCTCGTGTACGAGGTGCCGCCCGCGAGCAGCTCCAGATCGGACACGCGACAGGCCTCCGTGCTGGCGACGGCGAGCGCCGCCATCGCGAAGCGATGATAGACGGACGCCGACGGCTGCATCGACCGGTGCGGCGGCGTGTGCGAGGGGATGACGAGGATGTGGTCGAGCGCGAGCGCCCGATGGGCGGCGCGCGCGACCGCCAGGTGTCCGAGGTGGATCGGATCGAACGTGCCCCCCAGGACGCCTATCCGCATGCTCATTCGCGTGAACTGGCTGGCTCCGCGGTTTCGTCGGCTCGCTGCGGCCGTCCCTCGACAGGCTCGGGACGCCCTGAGCTTGTCGAAGGGCGCGCCACCTGGCGCCAGATCGCTTCGAGCAGCGCGGGAAGCCCCTGGCCGGTGGCTGCGGAAATCGGAAACGCCCCGAGCCCCCGCTCGCGTGCGTGCGCCACCAGCCGATCCAGCCGCGACGGATCGTCGAGCGCGTCGATCTTGTTCGGCGCCACCAACTGCGGCCGCGCGGCCAGCGCCGGCTCGAAGAGGGCGAGCTCGCGCCGCACGGTCTCGAAATCGTCGACCGGATCGCGCTCCGAGAAGCTCGAGACGTCGATCACGTGCACGAGCACTTTCGTCCGCTCGATGTGCCGCAGGAACTGGTGTCCGAGGCCGTGGCCTTCGTGCGCGCCTTCGATGAGGCCCGGCACATCCGCGACGACGAAGCTCCGCTGATCGTCCAGCCGCACGACCCCGAGGTTCGGCGTGAGGGTGGTGAACGGATAATCGGCGATCTTCGGGCGCGCCGCGGAGACGCGCGAGATGAGCGTCGACTTGCCGGCGTTGGGAAACCCGACCAGGCCGACATCGGCCAGGAGCTTGAGCTGGAGCTGCAGGATCTTGTCTTCGCCGGGCTCGCCGGGCGACACGCGTCGCGGCGCGCGGTTGGTGGAGGTGGCGAAGCGCGCGTTGCCCCAGCCGCCCTTGCCGCCGTGCGCCACGAGGACGCGCTGGCCGACCTCGGTCAAATCGGCGAGCAGCACCGGATCGCCATCCGGTGGTTTTTCGTACACGAGCGTCCCCGGCGGCACGTCGAGCTCGAGGTCCTCACCATCGCGGCCGGGGCGATTCGACCCTTCGCCGTGCCGGCCGCGGTCGGCGTGGAATTCTGGATGAAAGCGGTAGTTGACGAGGGTGTGGAGATGCGGGCTGGCGACGATGAAGATGGAGCCGCCGTGGCCGCCATCGCCGCCGTTCGGGCCGCCGCGCGGCACGAACTTCTCGCGACGGAAGCTCAGACAGCCGCGTCCTCCATTACCGGCCGCGACATGGATATCGACCTCATCTCCGAACATGTTATTCGGGGCCCTGCCCCGAACCCCCGCCTTCGCGCGACGCGCGCCGGCGGGCCGGGTGAGAGGCTATTCAACCGGGAGGACGCTGATGACGCGGCCGCGCGCGCCGTGGTCCTCGAAGCGGACCCGTCCGGTGACCTTCGCAAACAGCGTGTCGTCCTTGCCGAGCCCGACGTTGACGCCGGGGCGGAAGCGGCGGCCGCGCTGGCGAACCAGGATCGATCCGCCCGGCACGAGGTTGCCGTCGAAGCGCTTGACGCCGAGACGCTGCGAATTCGAGTCGCGCCCGTTGCGCGAACTGCCCTGACCTTTTTTGTGAGCCATGGTTCTGAGCTGGAAACTTACGCCTCAATCCCCGTAATCTTCACGCGCGTGTAGGTGGCCCGATGCCCGTGCGTGCGGCGCGACCCCTTGCGCCGTTTCTTCATGAAGATGCGGATCTTCGGGCCGCGCGCCTCGCCATCGACCACGCCCGTCACGCGCGCGTTGGTCACGAAGGGGGCGCCGGCGACCACTTCGCCGCTGTCGCGGCTCACCAGCAGGACGGTGTCGATGGTGAGCTGGTCACCGGTCGCCACGCCGTCGAGGCGATCCACCATGACGACCCCGCCCGGCTCGACCCGGTGCTGGCGTCCACCGCTTTGAATAATCGCAAACACGGAAAGCTCCAGTGGGCTCTTTCGGCCCAATGCAAAGCTCCAATTCTACCATAGGTGGCCGAGGGGCCGGCACACAGGCGAGGAGGACGCTTACTTCAACAGCACCCGGGTGCCCCGGATTTTCTGGCTGGCGAGCGTATTCAGGAAGCCCGGCATCACCCGGTCCATCAGCTCGAAATACGAGGAGAGCGCGGGCGTGTCCTGGCTGGAGTCGTAGAGTACTTCCTCGCGGAAGGTCTCCGAATAGAGCGTGGCCCCGGTGCGGCCGTCGATGAACACGAACTTCGGCCGCAGGATGTAGCCCTTGCGTTCCATGTAGGTGCGCACCGGCACGACCTGACGGCGGCCGAAGGAGTCGTACACCTCCTGCTCGCGCTGGACGAACCCCGATTGGTCGTGTGGCGTGAACAACACCGTGCCCGTGACGATGAGGGGGCTCTGGTACTCCTCGCCCAGCTTCTTCCAGTAGGCGGTGTTCGCAAACAGCCGATCGTAGGCCGCGAGGTCCTTGTCGTCCTTGATCTGCGCGGGCAGCGGCGTGGGCGCCGTGCCGGCCTGCGCCGGCGCGGCGGGCGCGTGGGCCGCCGGAGGCGGGGTCGTCGTCTGACCCTGCGCGACACCACCTTGCGCCGGCGCGGGAGCCGGCACGGCGCCGTTGGCCGGGTCCGCCGGGGATGGAGAGGCACCCGGTGCGACGGGTGCCGTACTCGCGCCATCGGCCGAAGCTGCCTGCGGCTGTCCGTTGGAGGCCGCCGTCTGCGCCTGGTCGCGCGCGATCACCGCGAGCGGCATCGCATCGGCATCGATGACCTTGAGATGCGACTTGAGGCGGAGCTGGCTGCGGAGCAGACGAACGGTTTCGACGTTCGGATCGATGTCCGTGCCGCCGCCCGCCACGAAGCCGGCGACGAGCACGCGCTGGAAGGCCGAGACGTCCAGCTTCGGCTTGATCGGCGTCTGGATCGGGATCTCGAAATAGCTGGATCCGCAGGCCACGAGCACGATGGCCGCGATCGCCGCGACCGCCGGCAGGACGAGCTTACGGATGGGTACCAGTGGCGCGCGCATGGACTTCCTTGAACATCTCGTAGTTCTGCCGGATGTAATCGTTGTCGGCGTCGAGCTTCAACGCCTTCTCGTACGCCTGACGCGCCTTGTCGGGCATCCCCTCGTGTTCGTAGCCGATCGCCAGGTCGTTGAACGCGGCCGCATAGGTCGGATCGATCTCCACCGCCTTCTGCCAGCGGAAGATCGCCTCGCGCCAGAGATCGGCCTGCGCGGCCTTGATGCCGAAGTCGACCTGGGCGCGCGCATCGCCCCGCGCGTCGGCATAGGCGAGCCCGCCGCCCGCGAAGCCGGTCAGCAGCACGACGATGAGCAACGTCCGGGCAACACGCATGGGAATGGACCGAATCACCGTAAGTCGAAGATTGAATTCACTATAAACATTCGCCCAGAAGGGAGCAAGCTTTTCGGACGTCCGCCGTACGGTAGAATCGCCGGCGAGGTCGGGTGCCGCGGCAGCTTCCGCGGGCGCCGGCCTTGCGCGTTCAGGACCGGCGGCCCGCCAACGAGCGAGGCCCGGTCATGGATCTTCGCGAAGCCGTCACCCTCTCCATCGTCCCCTTTTGCAGACAACCCAAAGCACCGGATTCTCGCGGGTCGAGGCGGCGGCCGACCGATCGGGAGCTCGAAATCGCGGCCGATCGGGCGCTCGAGGCGGCGGCGCGATCGGGAATCACTCCGATTGTGCTCGGCGAGGCCTGCTACCCGCCGCTCCTCGCAGCAATTCCCGATCCGCCGCTCGTCTTGTGGGTGCTCGGGAATCCGGCCTGCCTCGCCGGACCGGCCGTCGCGTTGGTCGGCTCACGGGCCGCCTCGCCGTATGGGCTGGAGATGGCCAGCCGGCTCGCCGCCGCCCTGGCGGCGTGCGGCATCGTCGTCGTGAGCGGGCTGGCGCGGGGGATTGATGCGGCGGCTCACCAGGGGGCCCTGGACACGGGACGGACCATCGCCGTGCTCGGGTGTGGTGCCGACGTGGTCTATCCGGCCGAGCACGCGGCGCTCTCGCGGGCGATCGGGGAGCGCGGCGCGCTGGTGAGCGAATTTCCCCCGGGGACGCCGCCGCGGGCCTGGCACTTTCCACTCCGCAACCGGATTATCAGTGGCCTCTCCCTCGCCATCGTCGTGGTGGAGGCCTCTGAAAAGAGCGGATCGCTCATTACGGCCGGCTGTGCCCTCGAGCAGGGGCGGGAGGTGATGGCCGTGCCGGGCAATGCGCTGTCGGGCCGGAACCGGGGCGCCCATGCCTTATTAAAGGATGGCGCAAAGATTGTGGAGACTGCGGACGATATTCTGGAAGAGCTCCATGGCGTCGGTCATCTGACCAATTTACTGGGATCCGGGGAGCGTCATATAAAAAGAGAACACGCCGCCGACCCGATCCTGGGCGTTTTCCAGGCCGGGGAGCCCCTGGGCGTGGATGAGCTGGCCGCCCGAACTGGCTGGCCGGCGGCTGACCTGCTCGTCCGATTGGCCGAGCTGGAGCTGAGCGGTTTCGTCCAACGGTTGCCGGGAGGCCGATTCGTGCCCCTTGCGCGAACGTGCTAACGTAAAAAACAGAGCGATGGCTAAATCACTGGTTGTCGTCGAATCGCCTGCCAAGGCAAAGACCATCAACAAATACCTCGGGCGCGACTTCAAGGTCGTCGCCTCGATGGGCCATATCCTCGATCTCCCCAAGAGCAAGCTCGGCGTGGACATCGCGCAGGGGTTCACCGAGGCGTACGAGGCCATTCCCTCGCGCCAGAAGGTCATCAAGGAGCTCAAGGACGCGGCCAAGGACGCGACGACGATTTATGTCGCGACGGACCCTGACCGCGAAGGCGAAGCCATCGGCTGGCACATCAAGAACGAGCTGTCGGGCAAGAAGCGCAAGATCCAGCGCCTGATGTTCAACGAGATCACCAAGAAGGCGGTGACCGAGGCGCTGAAGCACCCGGTCGACATCGACGAGCGGATGGTGAACGCGCAGCGCGCCCGCCGCGTGCTCGATCGGCTGGTCGGCTACCAGGTGAGCCCGCTGCTCTGGGACAAGGTGCGCCGCGGCCTCAGCGCCGGCCGCGTGCAGTCGGTGGCGCTCAAGCTGGTCTGCGATCGCGAGCGCGCCATCGAGCAGTTCGTCGCCGAAGAGTACTGGTATCTGTTCGCGCGGCTCCTCGGTCACGAGCCGCCCGAGTTCGAAGCGCGCCTGATGAAGAAGGGCGCCGCCACGAGCAAGGTCGGGTCGCAGGCCGAAGCCGATGCCATCCTCAAGGACCTCGAGGGTGCGCCGTTAATCGTCTCGTCGGTCACGACGAAAGAGCGGAAGCGGAACGCGGCGCCGCCGTTCATCACGAGCAAGCTCCAGCAGACCGCGCGCTTTCCCGTCAAGAAAACGATGATGATCGCGCAGCAGCTCTATGAAGGCATCGAGCTGCCGGGCGAGGGGCTGGTGGGCCTCATCACCTACATGCGAACCGATTCGACGCGCGTCTCCGACCAGGCGCTCGCCGAGGTCCGCGATCACATCACGTCGAGCTTCGGCGCGACGTATCTGCCGGAGAAGCCGAACGTCTTCAAGACCAAGGCGGGGGCGCAGGATGCGCACGAAGCGATCCGGCCGACGTCGATGGCGCACGATCCGGAAACCGTCCGGCCGCACCTCACGCCGGATCAGTATTCGCTGTATCGCCTGATCTGGAACCGCTTCGTCGCCTCGCAGATGGCACCCGCCACCGCGGACGAAACGACGGTCGACATCAAGGCCGGCGACTACACGTTCCGGGTGAAGGGGACCGTGCCGAAGTTCCCGGGCTGGCTCGCGGCCTACGGGCAGTCGCCGGAACAGCCGGCCGACCCGATCGCGCCATCGGCCGAGCAGGACGAGGACGGTGTGTCCGGCGTGCTGCCGCCGCTCACCGAGGGCGAGCGGCTCGATGTGAAGCTGCTGCGGCCCGAGCAGAAGTTCACGCAGCCGCCGGCGCGCTACAGCGAAGCGACGCTCGTGAAGGAGCTCGAAGAGAACGGCATCGGCCGGCCATCGACCTACGCCTCGATTCTCGGCACGCTGCAGGATCGCAGCTACGTCGAGAAGCTCGAAGGGCGGTTCAAGCCGACGATGCTCGGGCGGATGGTGATCGATCTGCTGGCGCAGAGCTTCGACGACATCCTCGACGTGCAGTACACGGCGAAGATGGAGCAGCACCTCGACGAGATCGAGGAAGGCCGCACCGACTACGAGGCGACGCTCGCCAGCTTCTACGAGAAGTTCAAGGCCGATCTCGACCGCGCGCAGGTCGAGATGGAGAACATCAAGGTCAACGGCAAGCCGACCTCCGAAGTGTGCGAGAAGTGCGGCGCGCCGATGGTGATCAAGGTCGGCCAGTTCGGGCCGTTCCTGGCGTGCACGAAGTATCCGGAGTGCACGAACACGCGCGAGCTCGAGAAGACGGAGCCGGCCGAGGGATCGGGCGAGGATGGCGAGCCGGAGCCGTGCGAGAACTGCGGCCGGCCGATGGTGGTCAAGCGGGGCCGCTTCGGCCAGTTCCTGGCCTGCACCGGCTACCCGGAGTGCAAGACCACGCGCAAGCTGATTGCGACGCGCCAGGGGCTGAAGGCCGCCAAGCCCGACCAGGTGCTCGACGAGAAGTGCCCGCGCTGCGCCTCGAACCTGGTCGTCAAGCAGGGCCGGTTCGGCGAGTTCACCGCCTGCACGAACTATCCGACCTGCAAGTACGTGAAGCAGAAGACCACGGGCGTCCTCTGCCCGCGTGACGGCGGCGAACTGGTGGAGCGCAAGACGCGCCGCGGCCGCGTGTTCTACGGCTGCAGCAACTATCCCGACTGCGACTTCACCTCGTGGAATCGTCCGATCGCCGAGAAGTGCCCGTCGTGCGGCGCGAGCTTCCTCGTCGAGAAGATCACCAAGAAGCACGGTCGCCAGCTCGTGTGCCAGAACGACGACTGCGATTACGCGCGCACCGAAGAACTCGTGGAAGCGTGATTCACATTATTGGCGGGGGGCTCGCCGGGTCGGAGGCGGCCTGGCAGGCGGCCTCGCGCGGCGTGCGCGTCACCCTCACCGAAATGCGGCCGGTCCATCCGACGGCCGTCCACAAGACCGACCGCCTGGCCGAACTGGTCTGCAGCAACTCCTTTCGCGGCGACAAGCTGGATAACGCCGTCGGCCTCCTCAAGGAGGAGATGCGGCGGCTCGGCTCGCTCGTGATGCACGCGGCCGAAGCGAGCCGCGTCCCCGCGGGAGCGGCGCTCGCCGTCGATCGCGAGCAGTTCTCGGCTCAGGTCACCGCCGCGCTCGCCTCGCATCCGCTCATCACCATCGAACGGCGGGAAGTCGATCGGATCCCCGCTGCAGGCAGCGTGGATGGTCCCGTGATCATCGCGACGGGCCCGCTCACCTCCGACGCCCTCTCGGCGGCGATCGTCTCGTTCGTCGGGCGCGAGCACCTGGCGTTCTACGATGCGATCAGTCCCATCGTGCTGGCCGAGACGATCGATCGCACGAAGGTGTTTCGCGCGTCACGCTGGGATCGGAGCCTTGGCCGCCGGGCGGCACCGGCTGGCGACCAACACGGGCGCGAACGGAGCGGAGCGAGCGACGACGCGCGAGCGGAGCGGAGTGAGCCTGGCGGGGCAGGGGTCCCCGCCATCCAAACAATGCCCCCGGCGTGCGGTGTGGACGATGGGCAGGGCGATTACCTGAATTGTCCGCTGAACGCCGAGGAATACGCCCGGTTCTACGACGCGCTCGTGCATGCCGAGTCGGCCACGGTGCACGATTTCGACAAGACCCCGTTCTTCGAGGGCTGCCTGCCGATCGAGGTGATGGCGCATCGCGGCGTCGACACGCTGCGGTTCGGGCCGATGAAGCCGGTCGGGCTCACCGATCCGCGCACCGGCCGGCAGCCCTACGCCGTGGTTCAATTACGGCAGGACACGCTGGCCGGCGATCACTTCAGCCTCGTCGGCTTCCAGACGCAGATCAAATGGGGTGAACAGGCGCGCGTGCTGCGGATGATTCCGGGCCTCGAGCAGGCGGAGTTCGTCCGCTTCGGCATGGTGCACCGCAACACCTTCATCAACGGCCCGACCGTCCTGCGCGAGACGTGGCAGACGCGGGTGCGCCCAGACCTGTTCTTCGCGGGGCAGATCTCGGGTGTCGAAGGCTACGTCGAGTCGGCGGCTTCCGGGCTCGTCGCCGGCATCAACGCGGCACGACTCGCCACGGGTGCGGCGCCGATGGCGCCGCCGCGGACCACGGCGATTGGCGCCCTGGCGTATTACGCCTCGCACGCCGAGCCGTCGACGTATCAGCCGAGCAACATCACGTTCGGGATCATGCAGCCGCCAGCAGCTGGCGCGCCTCGCGGCCGGCTCGCGCGCAAGCAGGCGACGTCCGACCAGGCGCTCGCCGCGCTCGCGCAGTGGATGGCGGCCGAGGCGATCGCGCCGGCACCCGCTCCCGATCTCGCCGCGCCGGCGCGCTGACCATGCCCGCCGCGCCAACACTCGCCGACCACCTTCACGACTTCCTGGAATACCTCGCGCTCAATCGCGACGCGTCGGCGCACACGGTGCGCGCCTACGAAAGCGATCTCGGCCAGTTCCTCGCCTCGCTCGCGGCCGCGCGCCAGGTGCGCCGGACGGAGGTGCCGGCGTCGTGGGTCGATCGCGACGCGCTGCGTGGGTATCTCGCCGACCTCCATCGCCGCGGCGTGGCGCGCGCGACGGCCGCGCGCAAGCTGTCGGCCGTGCGCGCCTTCACGCGCTATCTCCGGCGCGAAGGGGTGATCGCCGGCGACCCGGGCGCGCTGGTGGGGACCCCGAAGCTCGATCAGACGCTTCC
>JANWLS010000225.1 GCA_025450765.1 Vicinamibacterales bacterium
GGTGGCTGCAGCATCGCGGCCGGAAAATTGAGCGCGTTCTGCAGCGGCAGGTTCACCGCGTTCACCGTCTGCGGGGTCATCCACCACTCATGCGGGTCGATCGGCTTGCCGATCTTCGCCTTCGCGTACTCGTATTCGAACGCCATCACGCGTTCCCGGTTGCCCAGCGGATCGGTGGGCTTGATGACAAGGGCTGAATAATCCCGCCAGCGATCGGGATACCCGACGCCCACGATCAGCGTGTCCAGCTTGCCTTCCGCCCTGGCCTTGGTCGCCGGTGACATCCACGCCAGGTTCCGGATGCCGGCGCGGAAGGCCGCGATCAGGTTCTTCACCATCGCCTGCGCCGCCGCCTTGGATGAAGCCGGGAAGTATTTCTCGGCATAGAGCTGTCCCACGGCGTCACCGAGGGCCGCGCTCGTGGAATCGACGGCGCGCTTGGCGCGCTCGCGCTGTTGCGGCGTCCCCTGCAGCGTTCTCCCGTAGAAATCAAAGCTGAGATCGGCATACGCCTTGGGCAGGACCGACGCGGCCCCATTCAAGGTGTGGAAGACCAGGAGGTCTTTCCACGCGGCGATCGGCTCATGGCCGACGAGCGCGGCCTCACCGGTAATTCCCGACGGCTGCCACACATCAATCCGTGCGACGCGATCGAGGCCCGCTGCCTGGAAGTACGCCGGCCAGTCGAGCCCAGGCGCCCGCTTCGGAAAGTCGGCGAGCGTCCAGAGATGATTGGCTTTGTGAATGTCCTCGCTCTCGACGAGGCTTTCCTGCGCCTGGGCAATCTTCGTCTCGAGGCCGAGAATGACCTGGGCCTTCTGACCAGCGTCGGCGATGCCAGCCTGCTTCAACAACGCCGCCACGTACGCCGTGTATTTCTCGCGCACCTGCGCCATGTGCGTCTCTTTGGACAGGTAGTCGTCGCGGCTCGGCATCCCGAGCCCGCCCTGCAGCAGATAGGGAATCTGCAGCGAGGCTTCTTCGAGCCCCTTCGTCACGAAGAGACCGAACAGGTGCTCCGTCTGGAAATTCGTGTCGTTGATCGGGTCCACGTCGGCGCGCAGGCGGCTGCCGAGCACACGCGCCAGATCGGCACGCGACGCGATCGCATCGATCGCGTCGAGCTCACGATTGAGCGGTGCGAGGCCGGCCTTCTCGATGGCCGCGGTATTCATGTAGGCCGCGTAGTAGTCCGCAATCTTGCGCGCGTTGGTGCCCGACGCGGGATGAGACGCTCCGGCGTGGCTGATCAGATCCGCCGTGTGCTCCTCGGTGACCTTGAAGACATCCAGGAATGCGCCCGCGGTGGAGAACTGCGGTTCGATCACGGCGGTCTTGTACCAGGCGCCGTTCGCATACATGAAGAAGTCGTCGCCCGGCTTCACCGCATGGTCGATATAGGAAGGATTGATCCCCAGCGCCGGCGCCGACGCAGGAGGCGCGGTCGATGTCGTCGATGACCGCGCAGGTGATGCGGCATGACCGGCCGCCGAACAGGCCGTGGAGATGCTGGCGATGGCCAGCACGAGAATCCGGATGGAGCGTGTCATGGCGGAATGGCCCTCCTCAACTCAAGAGTATTTCTCCCAGTGCGTCGGCGCTCACGGCGAGCGCCTTCACCCGCCGCGGGCGCTCGAGGCACGCGCGCAGGCGTTCCGGAATCTCGATCGTGCGCCCGATCGCCGGCTCGACCACCTCGGCGAATTTCGCCGGATGCGCCGTCGCCATCACCACGCCGACCGCGCCAGGCTCTCGCGCCAGCGCGGGTCGCAAACCGAGGTAGCCGATCGCGGAGTGGGGGTCGAGCACGTAGCCGGTGCGCTGGAACACGTCCCCGATCGCCGCACGAACCTCATCATCCTGGTGAGCGCTCCCTTCGACATCCGCCCGCAACGCCGCCACATCGTCACGATACAGGGCTCGAATGCGCTCGAAGTTGCTCGGGCTGCCGACGTCCATTGCGTTGGCAATCGTCGCTCGGGAGGCGCGGGGTTCATAGCGGCCCGTCGCGAGATACGCCGGGACGACGTCGTTGATGTTGGTCGCGGCGACGAAGCGCGCAATCGGGGCACCGAGCCGCTTCGCCATCAAGCCGGCCGCGAGGTGTCCGAAGTTGCCGCTCGGCGTCGAGACAATCGCGGGCCCATGCGGCACGGGCAGCTGCGCGGCCGCGTGAAAGTAGGAGACGAGCTGCGGCAGCAGCCGTCCGATGTTGATCGAGTTGGCCGAGGTGAGGCTCACCGCCTCGCGGAGCCGCACGTTGGCGAACGCGTCCTTGACGAGCTGCTGGCAGTCGTCGAACGTGCCCTGGACAGCCAGGGAAACGACCCGATCGGCGATCGCCGGCTCGAACGCGGTGAGCTGGGCCTCCTGCATCGCACTCACTTGGCCCGCTGGAAACAGGATCACGACCCGGATGCCCGGCACGCGGGCGAACGCGTCGGCGACGGCGCTTCCCGTATCGCCCGAGGTGGCGACGAGCACCGTCAGCGGCCGTTCGTTCTGCGGCTGAAGCTGCCGCATCAACCGGGCCATCACGCGCGCCGCGACATCCTTGAACGCGAGCGTGGGGCCGTGGAACAACTCGAGCGCCCAGACGCCTTCGTCGATCGCGACCAGTGGAACGGGAAAATCGAGCGCGTCCGCCAGAAGGGTCCCGAGCGCCGCCGGCGAGATCTCCGGGGCGACGAACGGCGCGAGCACACCGCACGCCGTGTCGACCAGCGGCGCGCCGGCACGCCTGGCCACCCACGCGGGCGGGCATGGTGGCAGCGCCTCCGGCATGTAGAGACCGCCGTCGGGCGCAAGCCCCTGCCAGAGCGCCGTGGCGAGCGATGCGGCCGGCGCGATGCCGCGCGTGCTTAGGTAGCGCATGACGGGTTGGGCACCTGGTGCGCACGGGCCCCGGCGGCGCCGACCGGCGAGACCCACGTGTCGACCTCGACACCGGTCTCTTGCTGCAGCACAGCCTGCATGGCGCGGGCGATCGTCAGCGCGCGGGCCGTCCCGTCGCAGAGCGCGAAGAGCGACGGCCCGGATCCGGAGAGGCTGCAGCCAAGGGCCCCGGCAGCCAGGGCGGCCTGCTTCGCGGCCCCGAATCCCGGGACCAGCACGGCACGCTTCGGCTCGGCCACCACATCCTGCAAGGCCCGGCCGATCAGCGAGAGATCTCCCTGATGCAAGCCCGCCACGAGCGCACCCAGATTGGCCCACTGCTGGATCGCCGACCGCAACGGCACCATGTCGCCGAGCAGGCGGCGCGCCGCCGCCGTTTCCACCTCGAGACGGGGATGCACGACCGCGCAGGCGAGACCCGCCGGAACGGGCAACCGGACGATGTCGGGTGGTTCGGCGGTGCGAGCCAGGACGAAACCGCCGAGGAGCGCGGGCGCCACGTTATCCGCGTGCGCGGAGCCGGACGCGAGCCGCTCCCCTTCGATCGCGCAGCGCAGCAGGACGTCGGGCGATGTCCGGCCGCCAAGCAGCGCATCGACGGCGACGACCGCGGCGACGGCGCTCGCCGCGCTGCCGCCAAGCCCGCTCGAGAGCGGCAGGCCCTTGTGCAGCATCAAGTCGATGCCGTCGCGCACCCCGAGCGCGGCGACGAGCGCGCCCGCGGCGACGCCGGCCGTGTTGCGTGAGAGCTCGAGCGAGAGGCGACGTTCGTCGCCGGTGATCGCCACGATCTCCAACCCCGGCCGCTGCCGTCGTCTCGCCACCACGCGATCACCCGGCTCGGCGAGTGCGAAACCGAGCACGTCGAATCCGCAGGCGACATTGGCGACGGTGGCGGGCGCGAAGGCCTCAACCGCCTCGAGATGGGACTGATCACGCATCATGCTCAGTTTATCTGGCTCGAAGGCAAGGGATCGCCCCTTGACGCCTCCCCGATAACCGGAGTACAAAGAGGTTCCTCATGATTTCAGCGGCGGAACGAATCACCTGCTCGTGTTGTCGCCGGAAGGCCGTGTGGGGCCTCCGTGGCGCCGCAGGCCCGTCCGCCAACCCGATGCGCTGACCCGCATCGCGCGCGACGGTCCCCAGGCCCGGAAGGCTTCAGCCTTCCGGGCTTATTTTTCGTGTCCTGAATCCAAGAAGGAGAACAGACCAATGGCCATCCGACTGGGCGACGAAGCTCCCAATTTCCAGGCTGACACGACGCAGGGTCCGATCGACTTCCACACGTGGAAGGGGGCGAACTGGGCGGTGCTCTGCTCGCACCCGAAGGACTTTACGCCGGTGTGCACGACCGAGCTCGGCGCGGTCGCCGGCCTCAAGCCGCAGTTCGACAAGCGGAACACGAAGGTGATCGGCCTCAGCGTGGACCCGGTCGACTCTCATCACAAGTGGGAGGGCGACATCCAGGACGTGACCGGCCACAAGGTCAACTTCCCGATGATCGCCGACCCGGATCGCAAGGTCGCGACGCTCTACGACATGATTCATCCGAACGCCAGCGAGACGGCGACGGTCCGGTCGGTGTTCGTCATCTCGCCCGACAACAAGGTGAAGCTCACGCTCACCTATCCGGCCAGCACCGGGCGGAACTTCCAGGAGTTGCTGCGCGTCATCGACTCGCTGCAGCTCACGAGCACGAATCCGGTGGCGACCCCGGCCGACTGGAAGCAGGGCGAGGACGTGATCATCTCGCCGTCGATCCCGGACGAGGACGCGAAGAAGCGGTTTCCGAGCGGCTTCCAGACGAAGAAGCCGTACCTGCGGACGACGAAGCAGCCGGCCTAGGCATTTCGTCGATTGCGCTAGCCGACCGCCGGATCCAGCATCCGCAGCGCCAGCGGCGGCCTGATGTGGAAGTCGCAGGCCTCGATCGCGACGACCGCGCGATCGAGCGCCGGCTGCGGACAGGGATCCAGCGTCATGACGAAGACGAGCTCGTTGCGGCGGAGTGTCGGCTCCTGCAGGACGGATTCGATCCCGATCCGCTCGGCCGCGAACGCTGCCGCGAGCTCGGCGATGATCCCGGGCCGGTCGTGCACCACGAACCGGACGTAGCGCCGGATATCGGTCTCGGCGGTTACGACGTGCGCCCGCGTCGGCACCGGCATCCGCGACGGATGGCGCGGGCCGTCGGACACGAGTGCCAGCAGGTCCGACACCACCGCCACCGCGATTGCACGACTGCCCGCCCCCACCCCGAAGAATCCGGTCCTCGTCGTCGCTTCGCCGGTGGTGATGAGCAGGTTCTGGCTGCCGTGCAGGTGCGCCAGCATCGACGCGCGCGGCACCAGCGCCGGGCCCACCCACGCCGACAACCCGCCTGAACGCCGCTCCGCATACGCGATTGGCCGGATCGTGCAGTCGAGCCGCGCCGCGTACTGAAAATCGATCGCTTCGATCGCGGCCATCGACTGCCGCGGCACTTCCTCAAAGACGATCTGCCGGCCGAAGGCGATCCCGCAGATCACCGACAGTTTGGCCGCCGCGTCATGTCCTTCCACATCGTCGGCCGGGTTGTCACCGATGAGGCCGAGGCGCTGGGCTTCGGCGACGGCCTCCTCGAAGGTGCCGCCGGTCCATTCGATGCGCGTCAGGATGTAGTTGTCGGCGCCGGTCAGGATACCGACGAGCGAACGCAGCCGATCGCCGGCCAGCCCGTCGCGCAGGCCCGAGACCATCGGCACGGATCCTCCCACCACGGCCTCGAAACGCAGCTGGCATCCGCGCGCCCGCGCCAGCGCCAGCAGGTCCGGCCCGTGACGCGCCATCACGTGCTTGCTGGCGGTCACGACCGACTTGCCGGCTTCGAGCGCCGAACGGATCCACTCGCGCGAGCGATCCTGGTCGCCGGCGAGATCGACGACGATGTCGAAATCGGAGAGATCGATGGTGCGCGGATCGGTCGTCCAGGCGATTTCGGTGGGAATCCAGGACGGGCGCGGACTGCCCTCGGCGTTGTAGATCTGGGCGAGCCGTATGCCGGCGTTCCGCCGTTCGCAGAGGTTTCTCACCACGGCCTGGCCGACGCCGTCGAACCCCAGCAGGGCCACGCGGCAGCCTTTGACCGGCGGCCGGCCGGTGAGGAAGGCATCCGCGGATCCGAGTCCGCTGCCGGAAATCCAGGAAGGATCGATGGTCATGGGCCGCCGCGGCTATCTATAGCAAAGGCGGCGAAGGGTGTCAAAACGCTGGCAGGATCACCAGGGGCACGCGCGAAAAAGCCACGCGTCCGACGGCGGGATCCATCACATTGACCTGCAAGGTGTAGCGTCCGGCCGGAAATCGCGCGAGCGGAATCCGCAGCAGGTAACTGGCGCGGCCCGTCGATCCGTCCAGCCGTCCCGGCACCGGCCCGGCCTCCGAAATCTTGACACCGCCGCGGAAGAAGACCACGGCCGCCTGCGGGGGCGCGCCTGCCGCCTGAGGGTTTGCCGTTGATACGGTCGACGCCGCCGACCGCGCGTAGGATTCGAAGCGCACGAACAACGTCTGGCCCACGCGAAAGACACGCGTGACGCTCGGAACGATGATCTGCGACGGCCCGACCGCGAGCGGATCGACGCGGTCGGCTCCGGGCGGGGTGAACCCTCCCGGCCCCCCGAAACCACGGAAGCCTCCGAAGCCCCCCCGCTCGCCGCGGCGGCCGTTTTGCTCCGGCGCCGCCTGCAATTCGTTGCCGAGCACGATCGAGCTCAACGCGAGCGGCGGCGGATCGGCAGGAAGATCGAGCGGCTGCTCGAAGGTGCCGATCCGGCCCGATTCATTCTCGCGGACGGCGACTTTGAGCGTGAAGGCGCCAGCCGGCAGCTCGATGCCACCGCGATAAACGAGGCTGCCTTTCGACACCTGCTGATACTGGGCCTCGTTGAGCTGCACAGGCAGCGTGTCGCGCAGCGCCGCGACGACCGCCCCATTCTTGTCGGTCGCCCGCCAGGCAAAGTCGAACTCGGTCTTCTTCGTCGTCGCCTTCCCCGCAAACGGTACCGCCGATCCGGGAATCTTCGCCGCCAGCACCACCTGGTAGTGTCCCGGTGACGTCTCGAACGCGGACGGCTCGACGGCGAGCGGCAGATCGACGAACGGCGTGTCGAGGGCCAGCGCCTGTGCGAGTTGCAGGTCCTTGTCGCCCTTCGTGAACTGGCGGAAGCTCTTGGGCGCAAAGTAGCCCGGCCGCGCCTGGACGCGTGTGCCGTGCCGGTCCACGGTGACGCGGATGCGGCGGAACTTGCCGTCGCTGGCGGTGTTCGTCGAGGCGTAGGTCAGCAGGTAATACGTGGAGTTCTCGCGCTGCACGTCGGCGAAGGCGCGGCTGAAGTCGTTGACATCGGTGAACGAGCGGCCGCCCGTATCGGCGGCGAGCGCCGTCAGCGTCTCGCGGCTGTCGTGCAGCGAGGAGAGCTGCGAGCGGAACGCCTGCCCGGAGTAGAGCGACGTGCCGCCCGGCGCCGCCGTGGAGGCATCGCCGCCAGGTGGCAGGGCGACGAGCCCCCGCGCATCAAAGGTGTAGAGCGAGGCGTCGGCGAGATTGGCGGCGTCGGTCGCGGCCCGGAGCTGCGCTTCGTTCTCCTGCCCCGTCCGCGTGAGCCCGCTCGAGAAATGGATGATCGACTTGCGCCCTGGGACGTCGCGCAGCATCCGCGCGAGCGACTCGATTGCCATCAGCTTCTCGTCGGTGTTGAACAGGTTGAACTCGGATTCGTCAGGCGTGAACGCCGCCGACACGTCCTGATTCACCACCGTTTCGCCGGAGGCATTGGTGTCGCCGGTATCGCCTTCGGTGCCCGCCTCGCTGAGCGCGCTGCTCTGCCCGGTCTGGATGCCGTTGAGCGCCGCGGTGAGGGCGGTCCGATTGTTCGTGAAGTCCTCCAGCACACGGAGCGTCGAGCTGTAGGTCGCAATCGCGACGAGATCGGCCGGGGTCATCTGCGCCGTCACGAAGTGCTGCGCTCCCTGGAGGGCCCGCAACAGATCGTCGACCGGCATCGAGGTCAGATCGAAGAAGAGCACCGTGAGCCGGTGGTTGCGCAGGATGGTCGCCGTCGATTCCGACGGCGGAAGCCTGGACAGATCGATCGTCGCCGGCGCGGCACCGCCCTCACCCGCCGTGGCGAGCTGCTCGACGTGCTCGATGGTGAAGCCGGTGATCGTCTGCGGCACACCGTCTTCGGTGAGGTGGAAATCCTGCTGCGTCAGGTCGGTCACGGGCTTGTCGCCGTCCCATACGCGGACGTCGACGAGGACGTAGTTGGCCTGGCTGCGGAACGTCGGCTTTTGCTCACGCGGAGACGCGGAGGGCGCGGAGGCACTCTGATCACGCGGAGACGCGGAGGTCGCCTGACCATGCGGAGACGCGGAGAGCGCGGAGAAAGACAGCACCAACGCCAGTACGGTCCCCGCTGCGATGGCTTCGATCCGGTGCCGCGTCATCATCAGAACCTGAAGCGAAGCGAGAGCGCCAGCGTCCGCATCGGGCCGACGCCGGTCACCTGGCCGAAGGTGATCGCGTTGACGACGGTCCCGAGGCTGGTGAAGTTGACGGTGTTGAAGATGTTCGTCGCCGTGAGCCGCACGTCCAGCCGGAGCCCGCGCTCGGAGGAGAGCGTGAGCAACCGATCGAGGGACATGTTCACGTTGAAGCTGGGCGGCCCTGGAATGGTGCCGCGGCCCGCGTTGCCGAGCGTGCCCGCCGGCGGGACGCTGAAGGCGGCCGTGTTGAAGTACTGCTGGATGGTCGGATCGCTCAGCGAGACCGGCTGGCCCGTCGCGTTCCCGCGCAGCGCGAAGTAGCTTCCGACGCCGGCGGTCGCGCCCGTATTCCCCAGCACCTGCGCCGTGAACGGCGAGCCCGATTGATAGGTGCCGAAGCCGCTCACCTGCCAGCCGCCGAGCATCGCGGCCCACGGCCCCCCGTGCGACAGGAAGCGTTCACCCTCGCCGAACGGCAGGCGATAGTTCGCGTTGAACAGCGCGCGATGCCGCACGTCGAACGCCGACAGCCCCCACTCCTCCGACAGGTCCAACGGGTTCTGTGCCACCACCTGCCCCGCGCCGCCAATGCTCGACGCATCATCGAGCGACTTCGACCAGGTGTAATTCACCATGAAGCCGAAGCCGCCGTGGAACTGCCGGCGGAGCTCCACCTGCAGGCCGTGATAGATCGAATCGGCGCCGGTGGTCTCGTAGACGAACTGCTCCGCGCCCGAGAGCGCCAGCACGGGCGACCCGTCGACGCCCGTCGAGACGAACCGGTTGGGGCCGAGGAGCAGGTCGAGATTCGACCCCTTCGTGCCGACGTAGTTCACGGCCAGCAGGAAGTAGCGCGAAAGCGACTGCTCGAAGCCGGCGCTCCAGGTCTGCGCCATCGGCGTGCGGATGTCCGGATCGACGGCGTAGGTATTCGGCACCACATCGGGCGGTGTCGAGGGGAGGCCATTCTGCAGCGTCAGCGGATCGGCCGGCGTGCTCAGGTTGCGTCCGGTCTCGGCAAACGGCGCCTGATTCGACAGGTTCGGCGCGATCCGCTGATAGATCCCGCCATCGTAGAAGATGCCGTAGCCACCGCGCAGCACGAGGCTATGCTCGTCGGACGGGCGATACGCCGCCGCGAGATGCGGCGAGAAGTTGTTCGCATCGCTCTTCAGCAGCGCCGATGACAGGTCGCCCGGATCGACTCCGGTGATGAGCGACACACTCGAGAAGTCGGGTCCGAACAACAGATTCGACAGTTCACCGGAAGTCGACGTGAACGGCTGGAAGGAGTCGTAGCGCAATCCCAGGTCGAACGTCAGGTGCGCGGTCGCGCGCCAGTCGTCCTGCACGAACCCGTTCGCGATCCAGGAGCGGAAGTCGTTCTGGCCGGCCCCGAACCGCACCGACGTGGCCTGGGGCAGTCCGAGCAGGAAATCGGCGAAGTCGAGGCCAGTCCCGGAGAGCGGCTCGCCGCTTGCGCCAATCGCGCTCGTCGCGAACCCGGTGAACGTGAACGTGCCGCGCGCGTCCGGATCGTTCGTCGCATCCAGTGAGACCCGCCGAAGCTCGCCGCCAATCCTGAGATTGTGATTGCCGTGCACGATCACGAGTGAGTCGACCAGCCGCCAGGTCCGATTGTCCGTGAGGCTGGCAATCGTGTCGTTCAAGCCGCTGAAGTTGGTGAACTGAATCAGCGGCAACCCCCAGTTCATCGGATCGGTAGACGCTCCCTGAATCCCGAGCGTCCCTTCCACGTCATCCGTGTTGGCGAAGGGATTCAGCGTGGACACCCGCCGCGCGTTGAGGTTGAACTGCAGGCTGTTGAACATCCGGGTGCCGAACCGGTGCGTCTCCCCGACCGACAGGCTCTGCCCCCGGTTACTGCTCTGCGCCGTCAGCTCGGGAAAGCTGTTGACGCTGGTGCTGCTGGCCGACTGGAAGTTGTAGTTCGCGTTCAGCGAATCGCGCGCGGTGAGCTGCTGGACGATGCGGCCCGCGAGCCGGAGCGTTTGCTGGGGCACCGCCTCACGCAGATGGTAGTTGTTCACCGCCCCCGGCAGGTTCGGCAGCGGCATGTACTGCAGGAGCGCCGAGGAAGCCGAGTCGATCCGCGCCGCCGGAATCCGATTGCCGCTGAAGGGCGCGCCGGTGGATGGATCGTAAATCGTCGGCTCGCCCGCGAAGTCGCCGGCGCGCTCCGACGCCGTCGGCACCGTGGCGAACCGATCGACGGCGTTCACGTTGGAGCCGAAGCTGCCGTTGAAGAAAAACGTCGTTCGGCGTCCGTCGTACAGGCCAGGAATCTTGAAGGGCCCGCCGAGTGAGAAGCCCGTCTGCTCCCGGTACGACGAGGGCAGCGGCTGCTGCGGACCGCTCAGGACGAACGGATCGGCATCGAAGGCGGAGTTGGCGTAGGTCTGCGAAAAATTCCCGCGCATCCGGTTGACGTCCGCGCGTCCGCCACCGAAGCCGCCGAACCCGCCAAATCCGCCGCCACCGAACCCACCGCCGCCAAGCCCGCCGGCCCCGCTCGCCTGAAAGCCGGGCGCGCCGCCGCCGGTGCCGCCAGGCCCGCGCCCGAAGCCGCCTCGCCCCCGCGCGCCAGGCGTGGCGGCACGGCCGACGCTGCCGGAGAGCAGAAACGCGTTGGCGTCCGATGCCGCTTCGCCGCCGGTCGGTTCGTCGAAGCCGCTGTCTGCCGGAGCCGCTCCGCCGCCAGCCGAGGACGCAGGCGCCGCATCGAGATCGGGATTCGTAAAGCGGACGGCCGCATCTTCGCCGTCGCCCTGATCGGCGCCACCGTTGTCTGGTGCGGCCACCCTGCCAGGGGGCGCCCGCCGGCCCTGTCGAAAGCCGCCGGCACCACCGCGATCGGCGCCCTGCTGGCCAGGCGCACCCGTTGGCGCCCGCTCCTGCCGACCGGCACCCGGCGCGAATGGTGCACGCGTGGCGGGCGTCCCAAAGCCGAGCGTCGCATTGACCGGGGCGGCCGCGCGATCCGTGATGACGATCTGGTCCTGCGTGAAGGGAGCCAAGCCGACGAGCGAGATGACGACGCGATAGGTGCCGGGCGCGAGCGCGGAGATCCGATAATCGCCCGATTCATCCGTCCAGGTTTCCTTGCGTGCGCCGCTCGCGGCGTCCGTCAGGAGGACGGTCGCGCCAGGGATTTCCACGCCGCCGGGACCCTGGACATGGCCCGAGAGGGAGGCAGGTGCGGCCGGAGCGGCCGTCGCCTGCAGCGGCGCGCCGGAGGTTTGCGCGGCGGCTCCCCGCGGCAGCGCCGCCAGGCAGGCGAACGCCACCAGGGCGATCGCAGACGTGGACAACCTCGCCATCGTGGGCACCTGCTTTCTACTTACGCCACAGGCGCCGCGATTGCTGACAACCGGAGCGTGCCGCTACATCCCGATGGTTTCGTGGCCGGCGCGATAGCGGGTCCGAATGGCTGGGATGAGATAGTCCGCGAACGCACGATGAAAGTCGTACTTCGGGGCGAAGCCCCAATCCGCGCGCGCGGCCCGGTCGTCGACGTCGGCGGGCCACGAATCGACAATCCCCTGCCGCTTCGCATCGACCACGTAGTCGATCTCCGCACCGGGAAAGGCGTCCTGCACGACCGCGCGAATTTCCTCGGCCGAGGGATTGAACGCGCCGAGGTTGTAGGCCGTGCGCGTCAGCCGCTCGCGCGGGGCGGCGGCGAGGTGCAGCAGCGCATCGACGCCGTCGGGCATCGCCATGAACGGGATGCGCGCATCCGGCCGGACGAAACAGGCATAGCGCTCCCCCTTCGCGGCCGCATGGATCATCTCCGGCGCGTAGTCCGACGTGCCGCCGGAAGGGATGGTGGCGGCGGAAATCAGGCCGGGAAAACGGACGCAGCGGAAATCGACGCGTCCCGCCGGGGCTTCGGCCGCGAGTTGCTTGTAATGATGCGCGTAGTACCGCCCCAGGTGCTCGCAATACAACTTATTGCACCCATACATCGTCGTCGGGCAGTTCCAGTCGTCCTCGGTCACTCGGCCGGCGCGCCGCTTCGTCTCGAGGTCCGGCAGTCCGAACACCGCGATCGACGAGGGATACATGAACACGACCGGACGGCCATGCGACTCGGCCTCGCGCTGCGCGAACTCGAGGAGGTTGAGCGTCCCCTCGACGTTCACCTGGTGGGCGGTGACCGGCGTGAACTCCGCGCGCGTGGAGAGCAGCGCGGCGAGATGAAAGATCTGGTCGATCTCGAATTCGGCGAGGACGCGCTCGAGCAAAGCCGCGTCGGTGATCGATCCGGTGAGCTCGCGCGCCACATAGGGCGTGAGCGGCGCATCGAGCGGGGCGAGGTCGATGGTGACGATCGGCGGCGCCCCTGTGGACGCCGCCAATCGAGTGATGAGGCCGTGGCCGATTTCGCCGCCGGCTCCGGTAATCAGGACTGCACGTTTCCGCATGGCAAACAGTTCGACTCCCGCCTTCGGGCCTCGGGCACCGCGCTATCCGCCATGCCCATGATCATGCCCGTCGTGCCCGTGGCCGTGAGATGGCGGCCGCAGCGCCTCGCACAGATCCTCGAGGCAGTGCCGCTGCAGATGCAGGACCGCCTGCACGATCGCCTGCAGCTGCGCGTCTGGCGTCGCGCCAGGCACCGTAAACGACCGGTCGTGCGTGGTCGTGCGCAGGCTGTTTTGTATCACTGAGACGGCATTCGTCGCCACTTGCCCGGCGGCCGCGAGTTGTTGTTGGGCCTCCGCGAGTTGGGCCGTCAGTTGAGCGATCTGCGCCTGCAGGCCGGCCGTCGCATCGCTCACGACCACCGACACCGTGGCCGTTGCCGTTCCGCCGAAGCCATCGTCGACCGTCAAGCACCCGCCACGACCACCGTGCCATCCGGCATCAGGCCGCCGAGCGCGGCGATGCGGCCCACACTCATCGGCGCGGCAGCGGTCCACTGATTGGTCGCCGGATCGTAGATGTCGGCGCTCGACATCGAATCCTGAAGCCCCGAGGAGTTGCCGGTCCCGCCCGCCACCAGCACCCGGCCGTCGGCCAGGCTCACCGTCACCGGGAAGGCGCGCCCGACCGACATCTGGCCGGCCGGCACGATCGGGCCCGATGCCGGGTCGAAGATCTCCGCCGTCGCCACGCCGGCGCCGTCGACGCCCGATCCTCCCGAGATGAGCACCCGGTGGTCAGCGAGCATCGAAAGACCAGCGAGACCGCGCGCGGTGACCAGGGTCGGCCCGGCCGACCAGGACCGACGTCCGTCAGGCCGCTCACCACGAGCACGCGGCCGTCATGCATCAGCGCCACCGCCGGCAAGGTGCGTGCGACGTGCATCGACGAAGCGGGCGCGGCCCAGGCGTGCGTCGACGCGTCGTACACGTCGACCGTGGCCGACTCCGTCCCCGAGGCATCCTGTCCGCCGATCACCAGCACGTGGTGGCCATCCGCCAGGGCGACGACTGCCGGGAACTCGCGGGCCGAGCGCATGCCTCCCGGCACCACGGACCGACCGGGCGCCACTCAGGCAGCACCTCCAGAAAAGGAATACGCACACGCTCTGTGCGGGTGCGGCGCTGGCGGCTCTCCTACGACAGCGGGGGCGCGGCTGGCGAGGGGCTCGCAGGCGCCGTCGATTCAGCGTCGGCGCGCGCGGTGGCCAGCA
>JANWLS010000226.1 GCA_025450765.1 Vicinamibacterales bacterium
CGAAGAGCGCCAGCGCATCCTCACGCACGTGTGTGTGGATGTGCAGCACGGTCTCGGCGCCCGGCTCACCGAGCGCATAAAAGGTGGACAGCGGCACCGCGACGTCGTAGCCGACGCCGTGCACGTCGAGCACCAGCCGGTTCGGCTGCTTCTCGACCAGGCGCCCGCGCAGCCATGCGATCATGGCCGGCGCGCGGCGCGCGTGGCCTGGACCGACGGTCGATAGCGGCGCCAACTCGTGGCCGCTCGCGAGATCGTCGCCGGCGGGAGAGGTCCGCCAGGGTGCCGCGCGTGGATGTGGCAGATGGCGGCCGCCAGCGCGTCGGCCGCGTCGTGCGGCGTCGGCACCGCCGACAGGCCGAGCAACAGCTTGATCATCTGCTGCACCTGCGGCTTCTCGGCGCGTCCGTAGCCGACGATGGCGCGCTTGATTTCGGCGGGGGTGTACTCGACGATCGGCAGGTCCGCTTCGGCCGCGGCCAGCATCGCGACGCCGCGCGCGTGCCCCAGCTTCAGGGCGCTGCGCGCGTTCGCCGCGTAGAACACGCTCTCGATGACGACGATGCCGGGACGACAGTCGGCCAGGCAGGCGCGCAGCTCGCGATAAATCCCGACGAGCTTCTCGGGAAACGGGGCGTGAGGCGGCGCCGTGATCGCCCCGCAGCGCACGAGCCGATGGCGCGTGCCGTCGGTCTCCACGCAGCCGAAGCCGGTGCGATCGGAGCCGGGGTCGATCCCGAAGACCCTCACGCCAGCGATGCCTCGATCTCCTTTTCCGCGATGTCGAAGTTCGACCAGACGTGGCGCACATCGTCGTGATCGTCGAGCGCGTCCATCAGCTTCACCATCTGCTGCGCCGTCTTGCCTTCGAGCTTGACGTAGTTCTGCGGCAGCATGGCGACTTCAGCCGCCGCCGGCTCGACACCAAGGCCCTTGATGGCTTCCTGCACCTGCGGGAAGACATCCGGCGGCGTGAGGACTTCCCAGTTGTCGTCATCGTCGCGCATGTCGTCGGCACCGGCTTCGAGCACCGCCGCGAGCAGGGCTTCCTCGTCGGCCTTGCCCTTTTCGATGACGAAGTAGCCCTTCTTCTGGAACATCCAGGCGACGCTGTTGGTCTCGCCGAGGTTTCCGGCGTGCTTGGTGAGCATGTGGCGCAGCTCGCCGACCGTCCGGTTCTTGTTGTCGGTGAGCACGTCGATCATCACCGCGGCGCCGCCGGGCCCGTAGCCCTCGTAGATCGCCTCCTCGTAGGAGACACCCGGCTCTTCGCCGGTGCCCCTGCGGATGGCGCGCTTGATGTTGTCGGCCGGCATGTTGTTCGCCTTGGCCTCGGCAATGATCGTCCGCAGGCGGGGGTTCGAATCGGCGTCGCCGCCCCCGGCTCGCGCCGCGATGGTCAGTTCCTTGATGATGCGGGTGAAGATCTTGCCGCGCTTGGCGTCGGCCGCGCCCTTCTTATGCTTGATGGAATGCCACTTGGAATGGCCGGACATGGTTCAGCGCTCCCTCAAAACAGGCAAAAACCGGACCGAAAATGGTATCACGGCCCACGGGCCGCGGGCTACGGACTTCATGGACGTTGGACGCCGGACCTGGCACCCTGGACGCCGGACTATCCTCGCGTCGCCAGAATAATCCACGCGTCCGCCTCCGGATGCCAGGGGCGGCCATCGTAATCACCAAGGACGGCGGTCACCTGGAAGCCGGCCCGCTCGAGTCGGCTCGTCATCTGCCGGATGGACAGCGTCCGGAACGTGAGCGCGAACCGATGGTGGATCCGGCGGCGGCCGCGCCGCTCGATGTAGTCCTGCTCGAACATCGTGAGGCGGCGGCGGCGATCCTGGCGGACGGACTCGACAAGGGTGACGTGGACGCCGTGCGAGAGCTCCCCTCGCAGGGACCGATGCCCGTCGTACTCCTGCCAGGAGGGGACGTCGGAGACCAGGTCAATCGCGAACCGTCCGCCCTGCTCGAGGACGCGGGCGACCGAGGCGAGCGTCTCGGTGAGATCGCGCTCGCGGAGCAGCGACTGCAGCACGCCGTAGGGCGCCATCACCATCCGGAAGCTGGCGTCGGCAAAGGGCAGCGCACGGATGTCGCCGCGCGCGAGCGACAGGGTGCGCAGCCGGGTTCGCCGCTTCCGCTGCCGCGCGCGATCGAGCATCGGCCAGGATCGATCCAGCCCGACGAGTGACACACCTGTCCGGGCGACGGGCAGCGTCACACGACCGGTGCCGCACCCCAGCTCCAGGACGGGGCCGCCGGTCCGACGCGCCAGCGTCCGCCAGAACTTCACGTCGCGGCGCCCGAGCGTCTGCGCATTTTCCCAGTCGTAGAACGGCGCGTACTCGTCCCAGCCTTCGTGGCCGTCTTGCGGTTTTGGCATCTGCGGTTGAATTATACGGGTGATGGGTTTGCGCCACGCGATTCGCCGGCACGAGCGACTGCTCTGGTCGCTGCACAGCCTCTATGCGCTGGCGGCAGGCGTGGTCGTGATGTGGATCGGCGCGCACCACTTCGCGGTGCTCCGGTACGTGTTCGCCCAGATCGCGTTCATCTGGGCGACCAGCCTGATCCTTCCCTGGATCGATCGCCGGCCCTCGCTCGGCCCGCGCACCCGATGGTGGCTTCGGGCGATCGCGACGTACCTGAACAAGGATTTCTATCAGCAGCTCCTCTTCTTCGTGCTGCCGATGTATTTCGCCAGCGCGACGCTCACCTCCTGGAATGTCGTCTTTCTGGCCCTGGTGGCGATATCAGCGGTGATGGCGTCGATCGATGTGGTGTACGACCACCATGTGGCCGCGCGGCCGACGATCGCCGCCGCCTTCTTCGCCTTCAACCTGTTCGCCTGCTTCAACGTGGCCCTGCCGGTGCTGTGGCAGATCGGAAACGAGCTCGCGATCTGGACGAGCGCCGCGCTCGCGATCACCGGGTTCCTCACGCTGCGATTTCCGCCGGCCGACTGGCGGCGGCCGCACGTCCGGCGCGTAGCCATCGCGGGCTGCGCGCTCGTCTTCGTGCTCGTCATCTGGGGACGGCCGCTCGTCCCGCCAGCGCCGCTGCGCGTGGCGAGCGTCGGCTTCGGGACGGCCCTCAGCGAGCATCCTCTGGCGATGACGCAGCCGGTGGCCCTGCTCGATCCGACCTGGTCCGGCGAGCTGTACGCCATGACGTCGATCGTCGCGCCGCTCGGCCTGCACGAGCGCGTGCGGCACCGCTGGTATCAGGATGGCCGGATGATTTATGCCTCGCCCTACTACAAGGTGTCGGGCGGACGGACGGAGGGCTATCGGCTCTGGACGCGCGATCACGTCTCGGTGACGGCCGGCAGCCGCATCAGGGTGGACGTGGAAACGGAAGGAGGACAGTTGATCGGGCGGGCCAAGATCGAGACTGGCGAGTAGGCGACGGGCCACGGGCTCCAGGCCTGAGGCCCGCAGTCGCCGTCTCAGTCCGAGACCGCCAGTTCGCCCGGCACGATCGGCCTCGTGCGCGGCAGCCGGCCCAGACGGGCCAGGTTCCCAACGAACGCCAGCACGCCGACGAAGATCACCAGCTTCAGCGTATCCGCGGGGCGCGTGTGCGGCAGCACCTGCCAGAGGAAACCGAGCACCGGCTGCGCGATCGCCACGGCCCACACGGTGCCGTAGAAGTACCGCCGCTCGTGCCCCTCGCCCTTGGTCGATGCCTTCACGCGCGGCAACTGTCCGAAGGCGCCAAGCAGCCAGATCGATCCGGCGAGTGGAAAATACGCCACCGCGTATATCTGCCGCAAATACCAGTGGCCCGTCACGATCGCCACGAGCAAGCCGACGATATTGAGGACGGCGAAGGCGATCGCCTCGCCCCACGCAAAGGTGTAGCAGACACGCCGATACAGCGGGTTCGGTTTGTCCTCGGTGAACCGGATGATATAGGGCCTGGGCTCCACCCCCGGCAGGGCGCCGCGGAGCCCCGCGATCCCGGTGCCGACCAGCACGACACCGAGCCAGACGGCCATCCGACGGTCGAACCCGTGCGCGAAGAGGTCGAACGTCAGAGGTCCCGGCGCGATGAAGAACACGAAAATCCAGATCGGCCAGTGATTGAACCGGTAATAGAGCTTGTTCCGCTCCCGGATTTTGCGCGCTGAGGCGTATTCGACTGGAATCGAGGAAGTAGACCGAGCACCGTCCATAAGTTGTCCGCCAGTATAAGCCGGCACCGGGCGCCGGATGCCGCGTCCTCGACGCGTCGGTCGTGGGCGACGTTCGAACGTGCGCTACCGCCGCTTGTGCGCCCAGCTCGCGGGACCCGTGCTCCCCGAGGCGGAAAGCGCCTGCGCCGCCAGCTTCGTCTGCAAGTCGTACGCGATCACCCGCCGCGAAATCTCGAGCTCTTTCAGCGCCGCCTGGTTGGCCGCCTGGCAATTGGCGGCCGGCCCCACCTGACCGCTCGCGGCATCGCCGCAGCGATCCCGCCCCTGTCCCTGTTGCAGGAACACGTGCCGGCGGTCGATCCAGCTCCCATACGGACGGACGAGCGGCTCGTCACCGGGATTCCCCAGAAGATTGCGCCCGACATACGGCAGTCCTGACGGATCGATGCCGACGAGCGCCAGCAGCGTCGGCGGCACGTCCGTCAGCCCGGCAGGTGTGGCCTGTTCGCCGGCGAGCTCGGAGTGGCCGGGCACCCGAATGAACAACGGCACCGCATCCTGCTCGACCCATTCGACGGCCGTGCGCGCGTGGCCGATGTAGGGCGCCAGGCCGCCATCCCAGCCGAAGCCGGCGTCGTGATCGCCGTAGATCACGATGATGGTTCGATCGAGCAGGCCGGCGCTCTGGAGCTGCGCCTCGAGATCGCCCAGCGCGGCATCGAAGAAGTGCAGCCCTTCAAGGTAATTGCCGAACGGCGTCCGTTCCAGGTCGCCGAGCTTGAGCACGCGCAGATCGTCGGGAAAGCCGTCGAAGGGATGGTGCAGCGAGAGCGTGAGCAGCCAGGCGAAGAACGGCTGCCGGGCGGCGCGCATGCGCGGCATCATCTCCCGGAAGAAGTCACGATCGTTGAGCCCCCAACCCACCTGCTCGCCGATCGTGAAATCGCTGCGGAACAGGTTGTTGGTGATGCCGTACTGCTGGTGCGTCACGCGGCTGTTCCAGAAGCTGCCCTCGAGGGGAACCGCCGAAAGGGTGCTGTAGCCGTGGTCCGCGAGCACAGCCGGCAGGCCGACGTAGTGATTCGATCCGTACCGGAACGCCACGGCCCCGTGCTCGAGCGGAAGGAGCGAGGTCATCGTGATGAACTCCGCGTCGGAGCTCCGGCCTTCGCTCGTCTGATCGGTCGTGTGCGAGAACCACAGCGCGTCGCGCGTCCATCGATTCAGGTTCGGCGTAATCTCCTGGCCATTCACCTGCAGCCCGACCACGAACCGCTGGAACGACTCCACCTGGATCGCAATGATGTTCATCCCGCGCGCCGCCCCGAACGCCGGACCGGCCCCGGCGCGAGAGCCGGCGCGGGCCGCAAACCATTGACGCGTCTCGGCGAGCTCGGCGGGCGTCAGCGCGGGCCGCAGCCAGTCGTTCTCCACGTCCTGCCAGACATCGAGGGTGTGGAACCCGAGCGGACCGACGCGCTCGACGACCGCCAGGTTGCGGAAGAACTTCTTCAAGGTGGGATCGTGGAGCAGGCCCGACGCGCCCACGGGCTGCCCGACGGCGATCGCGACGACCACGCAGGCGAAGCCGATGGCCCGCTGCCGCCAGCGCGACAGGCGCGGCGCCTCCGGCAGCGACGTCACGGCGCGGGCGAGCAGCACACCGCACGGAAGGTTCACGAACCACCAGAGATCCGATCGCTGCAGCAGCCCGACGACGCTGTCCCAGACGTCGCCGGTCTGGCCCGACGATCGCAGAACCGCGAGGGAGAGCATGTCGTTGAAGTACCGCACGTACAGAAGATCGGCAAACAGCAGGCTGACGGCGCCGGCGACGAGCGCCCAGTTCACCCAGACGCGCCACCGGCCCGGGATGAGCAGGACCACTGCGCACAGGGCGAGGCTCACGACGACCGACGCCCAGTCAGCGGTCGCCGCCGGGATGACGCCCGCCTGGAGCATGAACAGGAGTTGAATGCCAATCAGGGACCCGGCGGCCCAGAGCACATCCGCCGGAACCAGGAGGCGGCGTGATGCGGCCCATCCGTCGGCCCCTCGCCGGCGGATGCTGATCCACCCGAGAAGCGCGAAGAGGGGCATGATGGCCGTCGCGTACAGGGCTGCGTCCGGCTGCACCAGCACGTAATGCCACACCGGCGGATACGGATCTTCCTGGGAGAACCAGGTGACGTTCTCCTCCACCATGTCCCACTGCAGGCGATAGAGACCCGGATCGGCGGGGGCGATGACGCGCACGTCGAGATCGACCACGGCGCCCGGCGGCACGTCGTGCGGCAACGTGGTCCGCTCGCCATCGAGCTGGATGAGGCGGCCCCTGGTCCCGAGCCAGTGGTAGGCGAAGTGGAAGCCGTGCGCGTCGGTCCAGGTCAGCGCGCCATCGTTCCGCACGCGCAGATGGACGGTGGTGCTGCTGCCCGCGGCCATCGCCCGGAAGCTCCCCTGCTGGACGATGCCGAAGGCGTGGTTGGCTCGCGCGAACGTCGCCGCGCGGGCGGCGCCCGTCGAGAGCAGGACGAGCAGGATCACGGCGGCGCGGCGCACCACGGGGAGCATCTTATCTTCCGATGAGCTGGCGCGGAAGAGGGCGGACGAACAAAAAAAGGGCCGGAGAAGCGGATGCCTCTCCGGCCCGTCGAAATACTCCCGGCAGTGACCTACTCTCCCACAGGGTTGCCCCCGCAGTACCATCGGCGCTGGCGGGCTTAACTACTGGGTTCGGGATGGGACCAGGTGTTTCCCCGCCGCTGTGGTCACCATACAGACCTTTGCGAACGTGCGTGCGGCGCTGCGCGTCAAGCTCGGATCGACCTATGGCGGGTCAACCCAATGCCCGGCGGCGCC
>JANWLS010000227.1 GCA_025450765.1 Vicinamibacterales bacterium
GGTTCAACTCGTCGGCGAAGCTGCTGCTGATGATCTTGCGGGCCACGAGCGCGCGAGCCCAGATCTCGCGCACGGTCGGGTGCTCGGCAATCGCCCGATAGAGCACCGGCTGCGTAAACGACGGCTCGTCGCCTTCGTTGTGACCGTAGCGCCGGTATCCGACGAGATCGACGATGAAATCGCGCTGGAACCGCTGCCTGAACGCGCAGGCCATCCGGACCGCTTCGAGGCAGGCTTCAGGATCGTCGGCGTTCACGTGGAGGATCGGGATCTTGAATCCCCGAGCCATACCGCTCGCGTAGCTCGTGCTGTACGCATCCTCGGGCGACGTGGTGAACCCGAGCTGGTTGTTCGCGATGATGTGCAGCGTGCCGCCGGTGTCGTACCCGGGGAGCCGGGAGAGGTTCAGCGTTTCCGCCACCACGCCCTGGCCGGGGAACGACGCGTCGCCATGAATCAGGATCGGCAGCACACGCGAGCCGTCGATCCGCGGGGCTCCCGGTGCGTTCGTGTCGGTGGCTGCCGCGCGCGCCATCCCTTCGACCACCGGATCGATCGCCTCCAGGTGGCTTGGGTTGGGGGGCATCACGAGGGTGAGGCCCGTGACCGGATCGGTGTACTGCGCCCCGCTGTGATACTTCACGTCGCCCGACCACGTGGGGTCGTTCGCGAACGTGTTGCCCAGGGGGTCCTTGAACTCCGCGAGGACCTGCGTGTGCGGCTTGTGAAAGATGTGCGTGAGCACGTTGAGCCGGCCGCGGTGCGCCATGCCGACGAACACCGTTCGCACGCCCGCGTCGGCCGCTTCCGCCAGCACTTCGTCGAGCACCGGCACCAGCATGTCGACGCCCTCGATGGAGAAGCGCGTCTTGCCGGGAAACGTGCGGTGGAGAAAGCGCTCGAAGGCTTCCACTTCCGTGAGCCGATCGAGCAGGCGATTGGCGTCCACCGGGACAGCCGGCGCACGGAAGCGGCCGCTCTCGGTCGCCTCCTGCAGCCACTCGCGCTCCTCGGGCACGAAGATGTGGGCAAAGTCGTACCCGATCGTGGAGCTGTAAATGTGCCGGAGCCGCTCGATGGCTTCGAACGCGGAGGGTGCCCCTTCGCTCACCGGACCGCCGACGAGGCTCGCGGGCAGCTGGCGCAGGTCGTTTTCCGAGATGCCGTGGGTCTCGGGACGCAGGAGCGGATCCCCCTCCGGCGGATGCCCGAGCGGATCGAGCTTGGCGGCGAGGTGGCTATACAGCCGGATGGCCTTCGCCAGGTTCACCGCGCCAACCGCCGTCCGGAGATTGACGGCGGCCGCCTGCATCGCCGGCTCTTCGCCCGGAGGCGTCCAGCCTTCGAAGAGCGCCCGCGTCTCCGGGTCGACCGAGGACGGGTCCTGCCGAAAGCGCTCGTACAGCTCGAGCACGTAGCCTTGATTGATGCCGCCGAAGTCCTGCCAGTTGGTCAGTGAGCCCATGATCCCCAGAACGCGAAAAACGCAGCCAATCCGGACAGTTTACCACCTGGAGCGATACAATGAGGTCATCGCCATGCCCCATCCGCGCGCGTCCCAAGGCCACGGCGTCGGTCCTTCGCTGCTCGGGGAGTGGTCGCGCGATCGGGGATTGCGCTTCGCGCTCGGGCTGGCCGTCGCGGTGGCCGTCCCGGTCGCCATCCTCTTTTACTTCCGCTTTCACTCGCTCGACAACCTCCAGCGCGCCTCAACCGTCGTCCTGCAGCAACTGAGCGAGTCGGCCGCCGACGACCTCACGCGCGGCGTGGAAGAGGAGCTCAAGCGGCCGCACCTCGAGGTGCTGCTGCGCAGCCAGTATCAGACCGAGCCGCTGAACCTGCCGTACGTGCAGTCCGTCTTCGCCGACGGCCTGGCCAGGAACCCATTCGTGGATGCGTTCTACGTCTGGTCGACCGTGGGGCGCGATCACGTCGGCGACGTGATGGCGGCGGAGCGCACGGAAGCTCCGGACCACACAGGCCCGCCGGGCACGGTCCTGCGAGCCAACGTCCCCGAAGGGCCGTTCATCCTGGAGAAGATGCGCGAGCTCGCGGCTCATCGCCGGTTCATCGTCCTCTCGAAGGTCGACATGAATGGCCGGCCGACGTGGCTGGAGTTCCAGCTCCGGTTCAGCGGACCGAAGGGGGCGCTTTCAAGCTTCGTCGGGCTGCGCGTCGACGATGCCCGGCTGCGGCAGGAGTACTTCCCGGCCTTGATGCGCGCGAGCATCGGCAGCCTCGAAGTGCCGGCCGGCGTGCCGCCCTTGGTGGTCACCGTCCGCGACGACCAGCAACACGTGATCTTCAACTCGAGCGGCGGCGTGCCGAGCCACTTTGCCGTCGAGCGCCAGTTCCCGGTGGTGTTCTTCGACAAGGACATCCTGCAGGCCGTCCGGGCGTACGAACCGACGATGGAGACCTGGAGCATCGATGTCAGCTACGGGCATCGATCGATTGCGGCGATCACGCGCGCGCAGACTTCCTCGCAAATCGGCCTGATGGTGGCACTCGCCGTGGTGATGGCGCTCGGCGTCTTCGTCGTCGCGCGGGCGGCGGCGCGGGAGGTCCGTCTCGCCGAGCTGAAGTCGAACTTCGTCTCGAGCGTGTCGCACGACCTCAAGACGCCGCTGGCCCTGATCCAGATGTTCGCCGAGACGCTGGAGCTTGGGCGATTGCGCAGCGCCGAGCGCGCGCACGAGTACTACCGCATCATCAACAGCGAAGCGCGCAAGCTCACGCGCCTGATCAACAACATCCTCGATTTTTCGAAGACGGAAGCGGGCCTCCGCCAGTACCAGATGGAACCGGTGGAGCTGTCCGAGATGACGGCCCGCGTCCTGGCGTCCTTCGAGAGCCAGTTCCAGCAGAACAACTTCACCGTCACGACCCGCATCGAGCCGGGCGCCACGGTGTGGGCGGATGCCGAGGCGGTCGAGCAGGCGTTCGAAAACCTGCTGTCGAACGCGATGAAGTATTCGCCGGAGCGGCGTGAGATCGAGGTGGAAACCGGGCAGGTGGAGAGCTACGGCTATCTGCGCGTGCGCGATCACGGTGTCGGCATTCCGCCGAAATTTCAGCGGAAGATCTTCCGGAAGTTCTATCGCGTGGAGCCGGACGATGGGAACGGTCCGCAGGGATGCGGGCTCGGCCTGGCCATCGTGGATTACGTGGTTCGCGCTCATGGCGGCCGCGTGGATGTGGAAAGCGAGCTCGGCCAGGGAAGCACGTTCACGATCAAGCTGCCGATCGTCGAGTCGCCGGCTGGCGCGGGACCGTGGACGAGTGCGGCGCCAAGCGAGAGAACCTCCGTATAATGCCGAGCGCGCGTTGTGCGCGAGATACAGGCGCTGGGGCGGGGCCCCGGCGCGGGACATTAGACAATGTGTGATCTCGATCATCGGCATCAACCGGCGGCGTTCGGCTATCTCGCCGACGCGCCAGCCATTCGGGCGGTTGTCGAAGCCGCCGAGCAAGCCCTCGCGGCCCGAGCGAGCAACGCCGAGCGCGTTGAGATGCTGCGGCCGGCGTTCGAAGCGCTGCTGGCGAGCGACGGGTGGTTGCCCGAGCCGTTCGCGTCGCCCGACGAGACGAGCGGCATGGGGGGAGGGATCGGCCAGTACGCGCTCTATCGCGCGGAGGACGCCTCGCTCTGCCTGTTCTCGCTGGTCGTCCCGCCCGGCGCGGCGACGCCGGTCCACGATCATCTCGCGTGGGGGTTGGTGGGGATCTATCGCGGCGAGCAGGACGAGACGGTGTATCGACGGCTCGACGATGGGCAAGATGCTGAACGAGCCGAACTGGAGGTGGCGCTGAATCAGCGCCTCGCGCGCGGCGGCTGCTACACGCTCCTGCCGCCCGACGGCGACATCCACTACGTCCGGACCGTCTCGGAGGCCCCCTCGGTGTCCATCCATCTCCTGGCCAACGACACCGCCTGCGTGTGGCGCCACAAGTTCGAGCCCGAGTCGGGCCGCGTCACCGCGTTTCGATCCGGGTACAGCAACGCGGGGTGTAAAGAGGGGTAAATGTCAGCATCGATCAGTTGCGGCGGGGCCCCACCCCCGCCGCGAACTAACGCTGATGCTCGCCCTCGGATTTCCATATCCTCGGGCTCGCATGGCCGCAGGCGCTCACTCATCCCTTAGCGCCCTTAGCGGATCCGCCCTGACCGCGCGCCGCGCCGGCACATAGCACGCGAGCAGCGCCACCACCGCGAGCAGCACGGCGACCGCCGCGAAGGTCGGCACATCTGTCGGGCTCACGCCGTAGACCAGGTTCGCCATCACACGCGTGAGCGCCAGCGCCGCACCGAGACCCAGCACGATTCCTGGGCCGATCATCCAGGTCGCATCCTTGAATACGAGCCGCAGGACATCCGCGGACCGGGCGCCGAGGGCCACGCGGATCGCGAGCTCGTGCATCCGGCCCGCCACCAGGGACGCAATCACACCATAGATGCCGAGGCAGGCGAGCAGGAGCGCCATGCCTGCAAAGGTGGAGAGCACGACCATCGAGAAGCGGCGCTGCGCCAGCGACCCGGCAATCGCATCGTTCATGCGCTGGAGCCCGTAGACGACCGGCCGGCCATCCGACGTGCCCAGTGTTCCGCGGAGGACCGAGACCAGATCGGCACCCGTTCGTCTCGACCGGATGACGAACGTGGTACCGCTGCCGGCGAGCGTCACGATGTCGTCCGGCATCTGGCGAAAGCTCTGGTACAACTCAGCCCGCAGCGATTGCTGGTCGTCGGTGTCGATCCCCCATTGCCTCACGTGTTTCACGACGCCGACGATTTCGACCTCGCGGCTGGGATTGGTCACATTCAGACGCCGGCCGATCGGATCTGTCTTCCCGAAGTAGGTGCGCGCGAAGACGTCGTCGATCACCGCGACCGGCGGCGTGCTCACGCCGTCTGAATCCGTCAGGAAGCGGCCGCGGAGCAGCGTCAGCCCCATGGCCTCGAGATACGCGGGGTCCACGACGTAGCTGAGCGTCATGTTCATGTCGAAGAACGACGAGGGCTGTGGGGTTCCGGCGAGCCAGAACGTCTGGTCGTCTTCGCTGAGGATCGGGACCGCTCCCCACGACAGCGACACCCCCTGCGTACCGGGAATGGCGGAGAGGCGATCGTCGATGGCGCGGAACGCGCGGCGGATCGTCTCCGGCTGCGCGCTGCTCATGGCTGGATCGAGCGTCAACCCGAACACGCTGACGTCGTCGGGACGAAAGCCCGTGTCGACCGACCACAGGCGCAGCAGCGTGCGCACGGTCAACCCTGCGCCGGCCAGCAGCACGAGCGCCAGCGACAACTCGACCACGACGAGAACGGCTTGCACACGGTGACGGCCGCGGCTGCTGCCGCGACCGCCTTCCTGCAGGACGGCCCGCAGATCCGCGCGCGAGATCCTGAGCGCCGGGCCGAGGCCGACGAGAACTGTGGTGAGCAGCGAGAGCCCCAGCGTGAAGAGCAGGACACGCGCGTCGATGGCCACGGCGTCTGCGCGAGGCAGTGCGGCGGGCACGACGGCAAGCGCCGCCTCGGTGCCCCAGGTCGCGATGAGCAGCCCCAGTGCGCCGCCGACGAGCCCCAGCAGGAGGTTCTCGGTCAACAGTTGGCGGACGAGGCGGCCGCGGCCGGCGCCGAGCGCCGCACGGACCGCGAACTCCCGCGTGCGGCCCGTTGCGCGGGCGAGCAGCAGGTTGCCGATGTTGGCGCACGCGATGAGGAGCACGAACGCGACGGCGGCCAGCAGCAGGAGGAGCACCGGCTGAATCTCGCCGACCATCTGTGCCTTGAGCGACACCAGCCGCGCGCCAACGTCCTTGTTGGACTCGGGATACGCGCGCGCGAGATTCTGCGCCACGCCCGCCAGGTCCGCACGAGCCTGCTCGAGCGTAACGCCGCGACGCAGGCGTCCGATGCCGTGGATGCCGAGACCGGCGCTCCGGTTCCGGAGGGCGGGGTTGCCCCACGTACCGATCGGCACGTACACATCGCTCGGCTGAAACCCACCCACGCGCAGGTCGAACGAACCAGGGACGACGCCGACGATGGTGTAGCTGCGGCCGTCGAGCGTGAGCGTCGTACCAAGAATGGCCGGGGCTCCCCCGAGCTTTCGACGCCAGAATCCGGCGCTCACGACGGCGATGGGGGCGCCGCCGGTGCGATCGTCGCCCGACGCGAACTCGCGACCGAGCGCGGGGTGGACGCCGAGCAGCCGAAAGAAGCCGTCGGAGACGAGCTCTCCCCGAATCTGCTCGGCTTCACCACGGCCCGTGAGCAGGAACGATGTCCCGCGATAGACCGCCATCTCCGAAAAGGTGCGAGTGCCGGCCCGCCAATCCACGAAGTTCGGAAAGGAGATGGCGCCGTTGGGGAAGTTCGGCTTGCTCTCGTGCAGCGCGACGAGCTCGCCGGGATCGGGATACGGCAGGGGATTGAGCAGCACGCCGTTCACGATGGAGAACACGGCGGTGTTGGCGCCGATCCCCAGTGCGAGGGTGAGTACGGCGAGCGTCGCGAAGCCAGGCGCCTTGGTCAGCATCCGACTGGCGAAGCGCAGATCCCGCAGGAGGATTCTCATGGCTCGTCGTGCCTTGCGAACGGAATGCCGTCTGAAGCATACGCGAGGATCACGAATTCTGCCCGCAAGCAGGGCCGATGCGATCGCGTGCGTGCGCGCCGTCGTGCCTCGCCCTGTTCATCCGTGGGACGCAGCGTCCCAACATCGGACTGAGGCCACGGACCTTGGACGTCGGACTCCGGACCTCGGACACGACTCCGGACCTCGGACGTTCTACGGCACGTCCTGTGCACACAAGCACGCGCGTGCGTGCCGATCGAATGAACCGCGTACAGTTTTCTTCGCGACGCGCATCGTCGGCGTACGAAGTCGGTTCAGTCACAGGAGGATTCCATGGCTTTGAAGACCACGCGTGAGCGTGCCCGCAAGGATCTGCGTGAAGGCAAGCGGCCGTCGGAGGCGGCTGGCGAGTTCGTCCGTGAAGAGATGGCGCACGTGCGCCGCGGCAAGCACGGCGCGAGTTCTCCGAAACCGGCGATGGCCATCGGCCTCGACAAGGCCCGGCGATCCGGCGTGTCGCTCCCGCCGAAGGAGAGCCACTCGCGTACGTCGTCGGCTGCGACGTCCTCGACGAAACGCGAGCCGCGCGCGGCGGCCGCCGCACCCGCGATGAAGCGCGAGCCGCGCGCGACCGCCGCGGACCAATCGCGCCGCCGGACGACGCCCTCGTCTTCGCGCTCGACCATGCCGTCCGCGCCGGCGCGGTCGCAGAAGCGGGGAGCGCGCAAGAAGTAGACGCCCGTGATCCCTGCCCCTGCTGAAGGGTCAGGGATCATACAAATCGCGCTCGGCCGTGTTCGGATTTGAGACATTCCGGAACCGGCACCGCCCGAAAACCCGCCAAAAAATCTCATTCGCTCGCAAGGCACGTCGATTGCTGAACCGCGGACGGCCGGGCGTAAGCTCGTCTTCCGCCCGGCCGCTCTCGTACTTCCGATCACAAGCCGTCATACGAGCTGGCGAGACAGGTCAGGAACGGACCAAGTATGGACACGCCGCAGATGGCCAACACGCAGACGACCGAGCCGGTGACGCTGCCGCTCGCGGACATGCGGGGGCTGCTGGATGCGATGCGATCGGTGCGCGACGGCGACTTCTCGGTGCGCCTGCCGGGGTACTGGACGGGCCTCGAAGGCAAGATCGCCGATACCTTCAATGAGATCGTGGCCGCCAACGAGCGCATGGCCAACGAGCTCGAACGGGTGGGCACCGGCGTCGGCAAGCAGGGCAAGACGCGCCAGCGCGTGAAGTTCGACCGCGCCCAGGGCGCGTGGGGCGAGATGGAGCAGTCGGTGAACACGCTCGTCGACGACCTGGTCCGGCCCAGCATCGAGGTCACGCGCGCTCTGGCGGCGGTGGCGCAGGGCGACCTCCTGCAAACGGTCCGGATGGACGTCGACGGCCGCCCGCTCGAGGGCGAGTTCCTCCGCTCCGCCACGATCGTCAACACGATGATCGAGCAGCTGCGCGTCTTCGCGGCCGAAGTCACCCGCGTCGCGCGCGAGGTGGGCTCCGAAGGCAAGCTGGGCGGCCAGGCGCAGGTGGCGGGCGTGAGCGGCGTCTGGAAGGAGCTGACCGAGAGCGTCAACTCGATGGCCAGCAACCTCACCGGGCAGGTGAGGAACATCGCCGAGGTGACGATCGCGGTCGCGAGCGGCGACCTCTCGAAGAAGATCACCGTCGACGTCCGGGGCGACATCCTTCAGCTCAAGGAAGCCATCAACACGATGGTGGACCAGCTCCGGTCGTTAGCGAGCGAGGTCACGCGCGTCGCCCGCGAGGTCGGCACCGAAGGGAAACTGGGCGGCCAGGCGGTCGTGCCCGGCGTCGCCGGCACCTGGAAGGATCTCACCGACTCGGTCAACGCGATGTGCGGCAACCTCACGAGCCAGGTCCGGAGCATCGCGCAGGTCACCACCGCCGTCGCCCGCGGCGACCTCTCGCGCAAGATTACGGTCGATGTGCGCGGAGAAATCCTCGAGCTGAAGGACACGA
>JANWLS010000228.1 GCA_025450765.1 Vicinamibacterales bacterium
AGGGATCCCGCCCGTGGTCCGCGGTCAGAGTCATGAGCTGCACCTGCGGCGATCAGCGGTGGAGATTGATTGGGAGTGTGTGTGTACTGGCGCAGCAGACTAGCTCTGCGGTCTGCGGGTGTCAAGGCGTTTACGCGCAGCGCTGCTGCAAAGATCGTGAGGCGACCGGTCCGTTATCGCGATTGATGTGGCAGGTGAGTTGATGCGTCTGATCCGACTCGTGCTCTCGGGCCGATCAGATTTCGCCGACTGCAGCCCGTGCCGCACGGAACCCGTCGAGCGCGAGGGCGGTGTCGAAGCCGAGCGCGACCAGACGGACGCCGAGATCGAGCCAGCGGCGGGCCATTGCCGGCGTCGGTGCGAAGACGGCCGTCGCGACCTGCTGCGCCGCCGCTTCGCGCACGATCGCCTCGGTCTTCGCGAGCACAGTCGGATGCTCCACCTGTCCGGCGACGCCGAGCGAGTGGGACAAGTCGAACGGGCCGACGAAAATCCCATCGAGCCCCGGCGTCTTCAGGATCTCCGGCAGCGCCGCCACGCCTGCGCGGCCCTCCACCATCACCAGCACAGCCGTCTCGCCGTCGGCCCGCGCGAACCAGCTCGCGTCGGCGGCATAGCCGGCCGCCCGCACATACGGATTCGATCCGCGGTGGCCACCGCCGCCGAACCGTGCCGCGGCGACCGCCGCACGGGCCTCATCAGCTGATCCGATCTGCGGCACGATGACGCCGGCGGCACCCACGTCCAGTGCCGCACCGATGAGCGACGGCTCGTTCACCCGCACGCGGATGAGCGGCGCAATGCCCGCCGCGCGGGCGGCCGGCACGAGCAGGTTCAGCGCCTCAGGTCCGAGCGGGCCGTGCTCGGTGTCCAGGATGATGGCGTCGAAGCCGGCCTTCGCGACCAGCTCGGCAATGACGGGCGAGGCGATGAGCGAGAACGTCGCGAGAAGTGGTGCTGGCTGGCGCAGGCGATGGGCGAAGGTCATCAGGAGACATTCTTTCACGGTGTACAATTTATGTGGGATGAAACCGCTCAAGGACGTCGCGGCGCGCCACCTGGCCGCCATCGTCCAATCGTCCGACGATGCGATTGTCAGTAAGGACCTGAATGGGATCGTGCAATCGTGGAATCCTGCGGCTGAGCGGATGTTCGGGTATTCGGCCGGAGAAGTGGTTGGGCGATCGATCACGCTGATCATTCCCTCGGAGCGCCTGCCCGAAGAGGACATGGTGCTCTCGCGTATCAGGCGCGGGGAAGCGGTCGACCACTTCGAGACGGTGCGCCGGCGGAAGGACGGCACGCTGCTGCCGGTGTCGCTGACGATTTCGCCGGTCCGCGACGAAGATGGCACCATCATCGGCGCCTCCAAGATTGCCCGCGACATCAGCGAGCGGCTCCGCGCCCAGCAGATCGAAGCAGACCGCGCGCTGTTGCAGCAGCGGTTGTCCGCGCTGGTCGATGCCTCGGGCGCGCTGTTCGCCTCGCCGACGCTGGGGGATGTGCTTCCGGCAGTGCTCGTTGTGGCGCGCCAACTGATCGTGGCGGACGCGTACGCGCTCTGGCTGCTGGACGAGGAGGCAGGCGTCTGGCGCGTGAATGCCTCGGAAGGGCTGTCCGATTGTTTTCTCGCACCCGGCCAGGGCGGCCTCCCCGGCGAGCCCCTTGCCCTCAGGGCGCCGGTTGCGGTGACGGATATCGCCTCGATTCCGATGTTGCCGGCGCGGCGAGCCGCACACGAGGCCGAGGGGATCGCGTCGGTCCTGATCGTTCCGCTCACGATCCGCGGACGCCAATCCAGTACGCTGGTGCTGTACTACCGGGAGCCTCACGAGTTCTCTTTTGTCGACGTCCGCCTGGCCGCGGCGCTCGGACATCTGTCCGGCAACGCGGTCCGGGCCGCCGAGCTGTACGACGATCAGCGAGACCGGCGCGAGCGCGACAGCTTCCTGGCCGCCGCCGGCGCGACGCTCACCTCGTCGCTCGATTTCCACGAGACCCTGCGAGCGCTGGCGAACCTGGCCGTCCCTCATATCGCCGACTGGTGCACGGTCGACATCGTCAACGACGACGGTGCGATCGAGCGCGTGGCGATGGCGCACGCGGATCCGACGAGAATCGAGCGGGTTCGCCAGCTGCAGCAGCAGCTTCCGTAGGCCTGAATCGCCCTACAGCGTGGAGTCGGTCATCCGCTCGGGCGAGCCGCTGCTTCTCGAGCGCGTCACCGACGATCTTCTCAGCGGCGCTGGCTACGACGACGAGCACCGTCGGGCGCTTCGTGACCTGCGCGTGGGCTCGTTCATCTGCGCCCCGCTCATGGCGCGGGGACGCACGCTTGGCGCGGTGACGTTCATCGGCGCCGAGTCGGGCCGGCATTTCCAGGAATCGGATATCCCCTTCGTGCAGGCCGTGGCGAACCGGGCGGCCCTCGGCATCGAGAATGCGCGGGCCTTTCGCGAGGTGCAGGAGGCGAACCGGCTCAAGGACGAATTCCTGGCGACGCTCTCCCACGAGCTGCGGACCCCGCTCAACGCGATCATGGGGTATACCCGCATGCTGCGCAGCGGCCTGATGCAGGGCGACCAGCTCACGCGCGCGCTCGAAATCGTCGAGCGGAACGCCGGCGCGCTCAACCAGATCATCGGCGACGTCCTCGACGTCGCGCGCATCACCTCGGGCAAGCTGCGGCTGAACCTGGAATCGGTCGACCTGCGAGACGTCCTCGAGAACGCCATGGAGACGGTCATGCCGGCCGCGAACGCCCGCGGCGTCCGGCTGGAGATGGGCGTGCTCGAGCCGGCCGTGGTGTCGGGCGATCCGGCGCGGCTGCAGCAGGTCGTCTGGAACCTGCTCACCAACGCCGTGAAGTTCACGGATCGTGGCGGCGTGGTTTCTCTCACGGTGCGGAGGCACGACGATCTCGCCGAGCTCGTTGTCCGCGACACCGGCCACGGGATCGTGCCGGAATTCCTGCCGTACCTGTTCGAGCGTTTTCGGCAGGCCGACGGAGGCTTCTCGCGCGAGCACGGCGGCCTCGGCCTCGGCCTCGCGATTTGCCGGCAGCTGCTCGAGATGCACGGCGGCACCATCACCGCCGAAAGCGACGGGCCCGGGCACGGCGCTACCTTCTGCGTGCGGTTGCCGCTGCTCATGACGGAGCCGGTGAAGCCGGTGCTGGATGTGCCCGCGCGCGCCGCGACCATCGCGGCGCCAGACGTTCACCCGGTGGGGTTCTCGCGCTGGATGGCGGATGCGCTGCGCGGCGTCACGGTCGTCGTGGTGGATGACGATCCGGATGCCCGTTCGCTCCTGCAGACGCTGCTCGGCACGGCCGGGGCGCGCGTGGTCGCCGCCTCATCGGCGCTGGCCGCGCTGCAGGTGCTGTCTGAATCGGCGGTGCTTCCCGACGCGCTGCTGGTCGACATCGGGATGCCGGGCATGGATGGTTTCGAGCTGATCCGGCGGATCCGCCGTCACGAGCGGCTCGCGAAAATCCCTGCCGCGGCGCTCACCGCCTACACCCGTCCGGCGGATCGCGCGCGCGTGCTGGCCAGCGGCTTCCAGATGCACCTGGCCAAGCCGGTCGATCCCACCGAACTGCTGTCCGCGCTCGGCGCCCTGGCCGGCCGCGTCCAGAGCCCGATCGACCAGGCCTGAGATCACTCCTCTCACATGCGCACGAGATAGCGATCGGCGTCGGCGCGCCGAAAGGCGAGGCCCAGTCCCGGTCTCGATCGATCAGGACGAAGCGTCCCGTGCTCGGGCCGCAGCACGCCATCGAAGAGCAGGTGCTCGATGCGCACATGGTCGTGGAAATATTCCAGGTTCAGCAGGCGGGGAGCCGCGCAGCACGGATGCGCGTGCACGCTCGGCGCCGTGTGCGCGGAGATCGGGACATGCCACGCGTCGGCGAGCGCCGCGGCGCGGAGAAACCCGGTGATGCCTCCGCACCGCGTGGCGTCGGCCTGGATCACGTCCACGCTCCCGGCGGCCAGCATGCGGCGGAAGTAATCGGGCGTGTGGCCGTACTCGCCAGCCGCCACATCCATGCCGGCCGGCGCGCGATCGCGAACGAGGCGCAGCCCTTCGAGATCGTCGGACGTGACCGGCTCCTCGAACCAGGCGACCTGCTGCTCGGCAAAGATCTCCGCCTGCTGGAGCGCCTGCTTGCGGCCGTAGGCGCCGTTGGCGTCGACGAACAGCGCGGCGTGCGCGCCGATGGCGCGCCGCGCGGCACGCACGCGTTCGCGATCGGCGGCCGGATCGCGTCCGACCTTCATCTTGACCGCCCCGAATCCCTCGCGCGCCCAGCCCCCCAGCTGCTCCTGCAATCGCTCGATCGAGTACGACGTGAAGCCGCCGCTCCCGTACAGCGGAACGGCTTCCCGGGCGGCGCTGAGCAGCGAGATGAGCGGGAGGCCGAGCAGCCGCGCCTTGAGGTCCCATAGCGCCACGTCGACCGCCGAAATCGCCGCTGACGCGATCCCAGGCCTCGTGAGATTGCGGACGGACGCGACCATCGCCGCGTATCGCGCCTCGATGTCGAGCGCGTTGTGATGCACCAGGTGCTTCTCGAGCGCGCCGCGAATCACGCGGACGGCCGACGCATCGGTGTAGCTGTATCCCAGGCCGGTGACATCACCGGCCGTGACCTGCGCGAGGACGAGCGTGGTCTCCTCCCACTCGAGGGTGCCGTCGGATTCGGGCCCATCCGTCGGAATGGTGTAAGCCGAGGCCTCCACGCGCGCGATCGGCACGTCGATCCGGGTGTGCTCCGGGGTGGTGACTGGCATCGCTCAGGGCCTCCGGCGTCCGGGCAGGATGCTGTCGGCGGCCTGCTTCATCGTCTCCTTGATGAACCCGAGCGCCTGCGCGTCGCCAGAGAGCACGGACGAACTGAATGCCCTCGCCTGCTCGAGCGTGATGTGTGGCGGCAGCGGCGGCACGTCCGGATCCGTCAGGGCTTCGAGCACGACTGGCCGGTCGGACGCCATGGCTCGATCCCATGCCGCGCCGATGTCGTCGGGCTTGGCGACGCGAATCCCCTGGAGGCCGAGCGAGTCTCCGTACTCGGCGTAGGGAAAATCCGGCAGCGCCTGCGAGCCCGGGAAGCGCGGATCACCCTCGATGACGCGCTGCTCCCAGGTGACCTGGTTCAGATCGTGGTTGTTCAGCACCAGCACGATGAGCCGCGGGTCCTTCCATTCCTTCCAGAACTTGCTGATGGTGATGAGGCCGTTGATGCCGTTCATCTGCATCGCCCCGTCGCCGACCATCGCGATCGCGACACGCTCGGGATAGGCGAACTTCGCGGCGATCGCATAGGGCACCCCGGGGCCCATCGTGGCCAGTGTGCCGGAGAGCGATGCCATCATGCCGCGGCGGATGCGAAGATCGCGCGCAAACCAGTTCGCCGACGACCCCGAGTCGGATGAGAGGATGCAGTTGTCGGGCAGGCGTGAGGAGAGCTCCCAGAAGACGCGCTGCGGGTTGATGGGATTGGCGCTGTCCATGGCGCGCGCTTCCATCAGGGTCCACCAGTCGGAGACGCCCTTCTCGATCTGCTGCCGCCAGCGCCGGTCTTCTTTCCGCTTCAGATAGGGAATCAGGACGCGCAGCGATTCCGCGGCATCGCCAATGAGATTGACTTCCATCGGATAGCGGATGCTGAGCATCCGGCCATCGATGTCGATCTGGATGCCCCGCGCCTGGCCCGGCTTGGGCAGGAACTCGCTGTACGGGAAGCTGCTGCCCACCATCAGCAGCGTGTCGCAGTTCATCATCAGGTCCCAGCTCGGGTTGGTGCCGAGCAGCCCGATCGAGCCGGTGACGTACGGCAGGTCGTCTGGCAGCGCGGCTTTGCCGAGCAGGGCCTTGGCGACGCCGGCCCCGAGACTGTCGGCCACCTCCTGCACTTCAGGAGCGGCCCCGAGCGCACCCGCGCCAATCAGCATCGCCACACGCGAGCCGGCGTTCAGCGCATCGGCCGCGCGGCGGAGATCTTCTTCCTGCGGGACGATGTACGGGAGGCTGACGCCGACACCCGAGTGAACGGTGCCGTGCTTCCGCGGAGGCTCCGGCACGGCGTCCATCTCCTGGACATCGTTGGGCACGATGATACAGGTGACCGTCCGCTCCACCCGCGCGATCCGCACGGCGCGATCGACCAGGTGGCGGATCTGCACCGGCGTCGACGCCATGTGCACGTACTCGTGCGCGACGTCCTTGAAGAGGCTGATGAGATCGACTTCCTGCTGATAACTGCCGCCGAGGCCCGCACGCGCCTGCTGGCCGACAATGGCGACGACGGACTGGTGGTCGAGCTTGGCGTCGTAAAGACCGTTCAGCAGGTGGATGGCGCCGGGCCCGGAGGTTGCCATGCAGACGCCCACCTCGCCGGTGAACTTGGCGTGGGCGCACGCCATGAAGGCGGCGAGCTCTTCATGGCGTGTCTGGATGAACTGTATGCGATCGGTCGCGCGCTCGAGCGCCCCGAGCAGCCCGTTAATCCCGTCCCCCGGATACCCGTAAATCCGTTTCACACCCCAGGCAGACAGACGGGACAGCAGAAAGTCGGCGGCAGTCTCGGCCATAAGTAACACCCCTTTCTTCCTCGGGGCTCTGCCCCGAACCCCGGCTCACTCAACTGCGCCCGCGATCCGGCTCGGTTCCGTTCGCGGGCGCGGCTTGCGCGCCGTTCCGGATAGAAAGAGGCAAGGGATGTGCCCGGCTACAACACCTTCCGGCCCACCGCCAGGCCGATGATCAGGAAGATGATGAAGAGCACGATGAACAGCCCGAACAGGAACTTCGCGATCACGATGGACGCACCCGCGATCGTCGTGAACCCCAGCAGGGCAGAGACGATGGCGACGATGAGGAAGACGAAGGCCCAATACAGCACGCGGCACCTCCGGAGATGGAAACGAGCGGCCGATGAGTCGGTCGCTCGTGAGCTGATGGACGCTGCCGTCGAGCAGTGCAAATCGGCCGCCATGCCGATCCGGGCCTGAAGATGTGCGTTCCGTTCAGGTCGAGCTCGCGGCGCCGGCGAACCGCCGGGTGCTTTGTGCCGACGTGTCGAAAACAGCCGTGTTGCGGCCGCTCCCCGATGCCTGTTACGCTCGTCTCATGTCCGTGCCGCTCTCGCAGATGTGGACGGTCGCCAGCTACGTGGTCAAGCAGCGGCTGGCAGGACGCACACGCTACCCGCTCGTGCTCATGCTCGAGCCGCTCTTTCGCTGCAATCTCGCCTGCGCGGGTTGCGGCAAGATCCAGTACCCCGCCCACATCCTCAAGCGTCAGTTGACGCCCGAGCAGTGCTTCCGCGCGGTGGACGAATGCGGCGCCCCGATGGTGTCCATCCCGGGCGGCGAACCGCTGATGCATCCACAGATCGACGAGATCGTGCGCGGCCTGGTGGCGCGGGGCAAATACATCTACCTCTGCACGAACGCCCTCCTGCTGGCGCAGAAGCTGGACCTGTTCACGCCCAGCCCGTACCTGACGTTCTCGGTGCACGTCGACGGGCAGCGCGAGCATCACGATTTGTCCGTGTGTCGCGAGGGCGGCTACGAGCAGGCGATCGAGGGCATCCGGGCGGCCGTCGCGCGCGGCTTCCGCGTGACGACGAACACGACGCTGTTCGACGGCGCCGATCCGAAGAGCGTGCGCACGTTCTTCGACGAGATGATGGCGCTCGGCGTCGAAGGCATGATGCTGTCGCCGGGCTACTCGTACGACAAGGCGCCCGACCAGCAGCACTTCCTCGGCCGCGCGCGGACGCGGCGCCTGTTCCGCGCCATCCTCTCGAACCGGAAATCCGAGTGGCACTTCAACCAGTCGCCGCTCTTCCTCGAGTTCCTGATGGGCCAGCGGCACTACGCCTGCACGCCCTGGGGGATGCCGACCTACAACCTCTTTGGCTGGCAGAAGCCGTGCTACCTTCTGCAGGACGGCTACGTCGACACGTTCCAGGAGCTGCTCGACAGCACGGACTGGGAGCACTACGGCACCGAGTCCGGCAACCCCAAGTGCGCCAACTGCATGGTGCACAGCGGCTACGAGGCGTCGGCCGTGCACGACACCTTCAACTCCTGGCGAGGGCTCGTCGATACCGTGAGGGCGACCTTTTCGGCGCGTTACAGCGACTCGGAGGCGCTCGCGGCCGTCGAGGAGTTGTCGCGTGAGGCGAAGGCCCAGGCGAACGACGCGGAGCGGAAGCATGCGTGAGCTCGATCCCGAACAGCTCGAGCGGGCGCCGGGGACGGCGCATGAGGCGCTCGAGGGCCTCGTCTGGCAGACCGCGTCGGACGCCGAGTTGCGCGACGGGCTCGAGAAGGCGTTCGATTATCGCGGCGACATCACCATCACGAAGAAGGACGGCAGTACGGTGGCCGGCTATCTCTTCGATCGGCGCTCGGGCGCCACGCTCGCCGAATCGTTCGTCCGGCTCTTTCCGGCCGAAGGCACCGAGAAGCTCGTGATCTCGTATGCGGAGATCGCCGGCCTGGCCTTCAGCGGCCGCGACCCGGCCGCTGGCAAGAGCTGGGAGGCCTGGGTGCGGAAATACTGGGAAAAGAAACGGGCGGGGGAGAAGGGGATTGGACTGGAACCGGAGGAATTGTGAATTGAGAATTTGGAATTGGAGGATTGGAGAAAAATAACCTGAACTCCAGAAGGGGGCATCCCGTCTAACGAGGTGTTTTTCGGTCGGAAGCCCGAGGCACCCCCCATGGACACGCTGCCCCAGGATTTGCGGTTTGCCGTCCGCACGCTGCGCAAGTCTCCGGGATTCACCCTCACCGCGCTCCTCACACTGACCCTCGGCATCGGCGCCACCGCCGCCATCTTCACCCTCGTCAACGCCGCGCTCCTCAGGCCGCTGCCGTATCCGCAGGGTGATCGCCTGGTGTGGTTCAACTGGCGCAGCACCCGAGGCACGATGGACGCGGTGACCGATCTCGAGGCCCAGTATTGGTCGGCCCACACCAGTGCCCTTCAGGCCATCGCGACCTTGGGCGAGGGCGCGACCAATCTTTCAGCAGGCGACGGACCGGCCGAACAGGCAGTCGCGCAGCAGGTCTCGCATCAGTTCTTTGACGTGCTCGGTGTCCATCCCGCACTCGGCCGGGATTTTTCCAGCGAAGACGACCGGCCCGGCGGACCCAGCCTGGCGATCATCAGCGACGGCCTGTGGCGGCGCCGGTTTGGCGCGCGGCCGGATGTGCTGGGGCGCACCGTGACGTTGAACGACGTGGCGTACACCATCATCGGTGTGATGCCCCCGAGGTTCACGGTCGCTCGGAGCGGGCCTGCGCCCGTTGTGTGGACACCGCGTCCGCTCGTCGGAGATGTGCACGACCAGGGTCACAACACCGGCATGTTCGGACGCCTGCGTCCGGGTGTCACGCTGCAGCAGGCGCGGGCGGACGTCAGCCGGCTCGATGCATCCTTCAAGCACGACTATCCCGGGTACCTCCGGCCGAACGAAATCGGCATGGATGTCGAGTCGTATCGACACGCCCTGGGGGATGACGCCCGCACGCCGCTCCTGGTGCTGCTCGGTGCGGCGCTGCTCGTGCTGCTGATTGCCGCCGCCAATGTGGCCAATCTCCTCGTGGCACGGCAGGCGGCGCGCACGGGAGACGTGGCCGTTCGACGAGCGCTTGGCGCGAGCCTTTGGCGAGCCGTTCGGCAACTGGCCACCGAATGTCTGGTGCTGTCGGTGATGGGAGGCGTCGCCGGCGTTCTGCTCGCCTACTGGGTCGTGCAGGCGGTCATCGCGGCGAGCCCCATGGGATTGTTTGCGCTCGTCGGCGGTCCCAGGCCGGATGGGCGGGTGCTCGCCTTCTGCGCGGCGCTTGTGATCAGCTCGACCCTCTTCATGGCGCTCGCGTCAGCCGCGCATCTCCGGCGGCTGGACGTCAATCGAGCCCTGCGCGAAGGTGGGCGCACGCTCGCCTCCGGCACACGCCAGCGGCTGCGCTCGGTGCTCACGGCAGGCGAGTTTGCGATCTCGCTCGTGCTGCTCGCCGGCGCCTTCCTGCTGCTCACGAGCCTGGCCCGGCTGGCTCAGGTGGATTCCGGCTTCAATCCGGATCATCTCTGGACATTTCAGGCGATGCTTCCGCCCCCGACTTACAACACGTCCGCCAGCGTCTCGCAGTTCGAGGAGCAGGTGTCGAGCCGACTGCGCGCCTTGCCCGGCGTGACCGCGGTGAGCACGACATCGAATCTCCCGATGCGCTGGGGCCTGAACTTCGGCGTGCGCGTCGATGACGGGCACGGCGAGAAGGATCTCTACATCCAGGCGCGCGCCATCTCTTCGAACTATTTTCAGACGCTTGGCGTGCAGATTCGCCGCGGGCGCGGCTTTGCCGAGAGCGACGCCGCGGGAAGCCAGCGCGTGGCGATTGTCAACGAGACGTTCGCCCGCGAATGTTGCGGCGGGCGCGCCGTACTGGGCGCGACGATCCGTTATGGCGGGTCGGGCACGCCGCCCGAAGCGGAGAAGACGCTGGGCGGTCCCGTGCGCGTGGTCGGCGTCGCCGCAGACACGAGGCATCTCGGCTTGAGCCAACCGGTGCCGTCGACGATCTTCGTACCGCAGACACAAATGCCGGACGTGATCACGGCGGCCATGGATACCGCCTACCCGGCCGGCTGGGTCCTGAAGACCCGCACGCCGCCGTCGCTGGCGACGATTCAGCGCGTGGTCTCGGGCGTCGATCCCAACGAGCCGGTCACTGATCTGCAGCCGATGACCGAGCGGATCGCGCAGTCGATCGGCCCGCAGACATTCATGTCGACACTGGTTGGGAGTTTCGCCAGTCTCGCGCTGCTCCTGGCGGCGATCGGGCTCTACGGCGTCATTGCGTACGCGGTCGCGCAGCGACGGCACGAGATCGGCGTCCGCATGGCGTTGGGGGCTTCTCGCGGTGCCGTGGCGCGCATGGTGATCGGTCAGGGGCTGACGCTGGCGGCCGCAGGAGGAATCGCGGGGCTGCTCGGCGCAGCGGCGGCGACCCGCGTGCTGCGCCGGTTCCTGTTCGGGGTGACGCCGCTCGATCCGTACGTCTTCGCGGAGCTCGTCGTGGTGCTCATCGTCGTGGCGCTTGCGGCCAGCTATCTGCCAGCCCGCCGCGCGAGCCGGGTCGATCCGGCCATCGCCCTGCGGAACTAGTGCTTCTGCAGCAGCTGGGCCGCGAACCAGCGGACCACGGCCGGTTCGAGCGAACGGTACCGATCGAAGATCGGGGCGCCGTGCAGCGACCCCGGCTCGATCTTGAGCACCTTGTCCGCGCTGCGTGAGGCGTCGAGCGTGGCGGTGATGCCGGCCGCCGGGCCCTTATCCTCCGTGCTCGCGATCCCGTAGATGGCCAGTGACGGCGTCGCCTCGATGTGAATCTTCGCGCGAGGGCTCACGCCGCCCGACATGAGCAACAGCGCCTTGATCTCAGGATGGCGCTCGGCCAGGTCGGCGGCCTGCGTGACGCCGCAGCTCGCGCCGCCGGCGCCCATCGCACTCTTGTCCACGTTGGCCTGGCTGGTCAACCAGGCATACGCGGCATCCACGTCCCCCGGCCACTTCTGCTGCATCACCGGACCGAGCTTGGCGAAGTCGGTCGTCCGCTCACCGCCGCTCTCGCCGAAGCCGCGAAAATCGAGCGTCAACACGTTGAACCCCGCCGCGTTGAGATCCGCGCCGAGGTGATCCCACGCATGGCGATCCATGTTGCACTGGTGCAGCAGCAGGATTCCGGGCGCCGTCTTGCCCGCAGCGTAGTAGGTTCCCTTCAGTGTGACGCCGTCAGCGGCCTTGATGTCCACGTCACGCCCCGCGGTGGGCTTTGGCTTCCGGCCCTGAGCCGAAAGGGTCGTGACAAGGAGGAGGGCGGCGGCTGCGGCGATGAGTGTGTGTCGCATAGGGGCTCTGCGGATCAATTGAGAATTGAGAATGAAGAATTGAGAAAGAGGATTTCTACATTCTCCATTCCACATTCTAAATTCGTCAGTGTCAGTACTGCCGGAACGTCAGATTGAACCTTCCCGACAGCGCCAGCGACGCCGGCGCCGTTCCGGGCAGGATGCGCGCGACGCCATGATAGCGAAGTCGTGCCGGGCCGCCAAAGACGAACACGTCGCCCGATTCGAGCCCCAGCGTTTCGATGGGATCGCGGCGTTTCAGGCCGCCGAGCTGGAACCGCGCTGTGTCGCCGAGCGAGACCGACACGACGGGGATGCCCGCGGCGAGCGTCTCCGGCCGTTCATCCTTGTCCTGATGCAGGCCGAGTCGGCCGTCGTCCCCGTAGTAATTGACGATGCAGACGTCGGCGTCGATGGCAAAGCCGACGGCCGCCGCGGCACGTGCCGCGAGCGCGCGCCAGTCGTCCGGCAACGGCGGAGCCGGCCGGCCGTCGAAATCGGCGCGCGTGTCTTCATAGCGGTAGGTGAGCGCGTTCCAATGCCGGCCGAGGCAGAGCATGTCCAGCCGCATCTTGCCACCGCCGCGCACCGTGGGGCGATACATGCCGGCTTCGGCAGACTGCAGCGCCCGGCAGCGGTCCACCAGCTGCCGCTGCTCGTCGATCGTCAGCCAGCCGGCCAGCAGAAAGGCGCCGGACGCTATCTCGTCGATGGAGTGGCGCGGAAACAGCATACAAGGCGGCCGAAGGAGCTCGACGATGAAGATACTTCAGTCAGCGGCGCTGATCGCCGCCGGCATGGTCGCGCTGGGCGTCATGCAGACCACGGCTCCCATGATGGCACGGGCGATGGGCGGCCAGACACCTCAGCAGATGACGCCGATGCCGACGCCGGTGCCGCCCGACGTGATCGTCACCAACGAGCCGACGGTGAATGCGAGACAGGCGGGGACCTGGACCTTCCATCTGCAGGGTGATCAGCCGCTGTCGCTGGCGCCGGTGCACGTCGCCGCTCCCACCTTTCTTGAGCCCGGAGGACAGTACGCCATCACGTGGGCGCCTGGCGCGAAACCGGAGGTGGATACCGTGACGCGCGTTGAGGCGGGCGGGTGGGCGTTGGTGTCGGGGGAGGCCAGCCAGACGGGGGCGATCTGGATCAATCTCGCGCAGGCGATCCGGATCGAGCAGGTCGGCGCCCCGCCGGGGCGTTAGCGAATTGAGCCGCTGCCCGAAATCGGCAGCCGCAAGAGTGCGCGGCATCCGCGCGGTTCGCGGTTCTCGAGCGTGAGCGTGCCGCCGTGCGCTTCCGCGATCTGCCGGCTGAGCACCAGCCCGACGCCCGAACCGCCAGGCTTGGTCGTGAAGAAGGGGACGAAGAGATTCGACGCGGCCGCCAGGCCGGGACCTTCGTCGTCCACCTGGATCTCGACGTCCGTGCCCGCGCGGCGCCAACTGACGCGAACACCGCCGCCGGTCTCGCTCGTCGCATCGACGGCGTTCCGCACGAGATTGATCAGCAGCTGTTCGAGTTGTGCGCCGTCAGCGCTGATCACGAGATCGGGGCCCGGCTCGATGCGGACCGGCTGCCGGGTTTCGACGTTGACCACCCTCCGCACCAGGGCTGAGAGCCGGACGGGCTCGCGCTGCGGCTCCGGCAGCTTCGCGAGCCTCGCGTAGGCGTTCGTGAAGCGACTGAGCGATTCGGACCGCGCGGCGATCACGGCCAGGCCGCTCCGCATGTCGTCCTGCCAGTCGTCGGGAATCGGCTTCCTGTCCACCAGCCGCTCGAGGCTGCCGGCGATCGACTTGATCGGCGCGAGCGAGTTGTTGATCTCGTGGCCGATGACGCGGATCAACCGCTGCCACGCTTGCCGTTCCTCGTCGCGCAGCGGCCGGCTCACGTCAGCGAGCACGAGCAGCTGGTGGGGCAGCCCTCCCTGGCGGAATGTCGAGCGCCGGACCTCCCAGCGGCCGGCGCCTCCAGGGAAACGGACGTCGGCGATGCGCGGCGCGGCACCCTCCAGGCAGTCGGCCAGGTCCAGTTCGGCGGCCGTGCGCCCCATCATCTGTTCCGCGTGCCGGCCGAGAAGGCGCTCACCGGCACGGTTGACCAGCCGAAGCTGCTGGTGACCATCGAACGTGAAGACCGCCACATCGATCTCGCCCATCACCGTGCGGAGCAGGGCCGTGGCCTCGAGCGCATCGAGACGCTGCTCGCGCATCGTCGTCGACAGGGCGTTCACCTCGCTCGTGATCGCGCTCAGCGAATCGTCGTCTCGGAACGCGCGGGCGCGGATGGAAAAATCACTCTCACGCAGCGCCGCGAGGATGTTCGCGAGCGTCTGGAGCGGCGTGACCACACGATGCCGGAGGGAGAAGGCGAAGCCGAGCCACACCGTGACGACGAAGACCGTGAGGGTCCATTGAAGCTTGGGCGTGTAGTCGCCGGCCCAGAGCAGCGAGAGGGCGACCAGAGATCCGGGAACGCCGGCGCCGATGGCCAGCAGGAGGACGCGCTGGTCGAAGGTGAGTCGCCGGCGAGGCATGGATGGCGTGGGCTCAGAATCCGAAGCGCTGGAGGCGGCGGTAGAGGGCGCTCCGGCTCAGGCCGAGCGCCTTGGCCGCCTGGCTGACGTTGCCATCATAGCGCGCCATCGCCTTTCGGATCAGGAACCCTTCGACATCCTCGAGGCTCATGTCCTCGATGCGGGAGCCGCCATCGCGGGCGGCCCGCAGCCCGAGCTCGGGCGTCCGGATCGCATCGTCGCGCGCCATCAGCACGGCCCGTTCGATCGCGTGGTCGAGCTCGCGGATGGTCCCCGGCCAGCCATGGGCGAGGAGGGCCTGCATCGCGCCTGAATCGAAGCCGGTGACCGGCTTGCGATACCGCCGCGCGTGCTGGGCGAGGAAGTGCGCGGCGAGCGCCGGAATGTCCTCACGCCGATCGCGCAGCGGCGGCAGGTGGATTTCAATCGTGTTCAGGCGGAAGAGGAGGTCCTGGCGAAAGCGGCCGCCGGCGAGCTCGTCGGCGAGGTCGGCGTTCGTCGCCGACAGGATGCGGACGGCCACGCGCCGCGTCCGCGATGAGCCGACGCGTTCGAACTCACCGGTCTCCACGACCCGCAGCAGCTTGGCCTGAAGGTTCAGCGGGACGTTCGCGATTTCGTCGAGGAACAGGGTGCCCTGGTCGGCGAGCTCGAAACGCCCCACGCGGTCCGACTTGGCATCGGTGAAGGCGCCCTTCACGTGCCCGAACAATTCGCTTTCGAAGACGCCCTCCGACAGGCCGCCCGCGTTCACGGTGACCAGCGGCCGCGGCCCCCGCGGAGAGACCGCGTGCAGCGCCTGGGCGACGGTCCCCTTGCCGGTGCCGTTTTCGCCGGTGATCAGCACGTTCGCCTCCGACGGGCCGACACGGCTGATCATCTCCAGCACCGGCTGCATGGCCGGCGCCTTGGCGATGAGTGGCGGCCCGGCGGCTGTCGGACGCAGCGCCTCGTTCTCGGCTTCGAGGCGCTGGCCCCGGCGAAGTGCCCGGGCGAGCTCGATGTGCGTGCGAAGAATGGTGAGGAGCCGCGCGTTCTCCCAGGGCTTCTGGATGAAGTCGCGGGCGCCGCGGCGCATCGCTTCGACGGCCAGCTCCACGCTGCCCCAGGCCGTCATCACGCTGACCGGCAGCACGGGATCGATCGCCTGGATCTGCAACAGGATGTCCAGGCCTTCGCGGCCGGACGTCGTGTCGCGCGTGTAGTTCAGATCCATCAGTACGGCGTCGACCTCACGCCGGTGCAGGGCGTCGATGACGCCGGCCGGCGTGCGCGCCGCTTCGATCTGGTAGCCTTCGCCCTTGAGCAGGAGTCGGAGCGCCTCGAGCACAACC
>JANWLS010000229.1 GCA_025450765.1 Vicinamibacterales bacterium
CCACGCCCGAGAGGGCCACGCCACAGCGGTGGTCCCGGATCAGGACGCGCATTGGATCGGCGGCACTGCTGTTCGGATAGGTGGGCACGTCGAGGTAACGGGAGGCTTCCTGCTGCGCGATCGCCACCCAGTCGAGCGGACGCTCCGGGCAGACGTGCGCGACCGGACGCCAGCGGCCGACGACCACGTCGACGAATCGCGATTCGTCGCAGGCGCGGCCGGGACAGGTCAGCGAAAAGGCCTCTGCGGCGGGCGAGTCGAGCGCCTCAGCGAATGTCTGTACCTGTCCGAGGATGCACGAGGAATCGAGGCCGCCGCTCAGCATCACCGCAACGCGGCGCGTGCCCCGCAACCGGCAGCGGACCGCTTCGGCGAAGATCTCGCGGAGATGCGCTTCGTAATCCGCGTCGCGCGCGTAGCGGATGCGGTGCGCGGGATCGATGCGCCAGTACCGCGTCCGCGTGAGCCCGCGGGCGTCGGCCGAGATCGCGTGCGCCGGCGGGAGGCGCCACAGCCCGTCGATGAGCGTTTCGTCGCGGCTGGTCACGATACCGGCCAGGTGCTCGGCGACCATGCCGGCATTGGGGCGCACCGAGCCATCGCGCGCGCGGGCCAGCGCCTGCGGCTCGGAAGCGAAGCGGAAGACGCCGGTCTCGAAGCGGTAGAAGAAGGGACGAACCCCGAACACGTCGCGTGCCGCGAAGATCCGGGCGCGGCGCGAATCGGAGATGACGAAGACGAAATCGCCGACGAGCCGATCGACGCTGGAACGTCCCCAGGCCTGGTCGGCGCGCAGGACCAGGGCGGCATCCGCGTCGAGCGGCCCCTGTGATGCAGACGCGGCGAGGGCCGATCGGAGATCGGCCGCATTGTCGATCCGCCCATCGAAGGCGAGGACCAGGCCAGCCGACTCGTCGCACAGCAGACCGGCGCCAGACGACTCGCTGGTTGATGCGTCGGTGACGGCCCCCATGGCCGTGCGGCCGTCCGCGTGCACATCACGGCCGCGCCCGCGATGCGCAAGGACCTCGAGCATCCGCGTGACGGCGGGCGTATCGGCTGGGGATCGGTCGAACCGGCATTCGCCCGCGATGCCGGTCATCGCGGCCCATCCGCCGGCATCACGAGACCCTTGGCCCGCAGCTGCTCGAGGAGCCGCAGGACATCATGCTGAAGCGTCTCGCGCGGCACGTCATATTCCGCGAACAGCCGATCCACGATGTCGTCCGCCGACGCGCCGTCGACGAGGATCTGCCACATCCGCGTGCCAACCCGGTCGAGACCGAAGTACGTCCCGCTGTCGAGATCGAGCAGGACCATCTCACCATCGAGCTCGCGCGCGACAACCGCCTCACTGACCACGAAACGGTGTGCCTGATCGATCGCCCGGGAGGTCATCTTTTTTTAGAAGAACCGCTGCGGCACGACCACGGTATCGCCCGCCTGCACACGGTCGGTGAGGTCCATCTCGATCTCGTGCTTCCGGCCGTTCACGAACCGCACCACCTTGATCCGCCGGTTGGATCCGCGATCCGTCAACCCGCCGGCGAGCGAGATCGCCTGCAGGACGGTCATGTCCGGCTGCAGCACGTACGCGCCGGGATTCTTCACCTGCCCCGTGATGTAGAAGGTCTGGGCCTTGGGGACGAAGATCGTGTCGCCATCGTGCAGCATCACGTTCGACGACATGCGGCCCGTCTGGAGGTCGGTGATGTTGACGTGGGTGACCTCGGCCGTCTGGTCGGCGCCGGGCACGACGGGGCCCGCGGGCGGCGTCTTGTGCGTGGAATGCACCACGAGCACTTCGCTGCCCGCCGTGCCGCTCATCGATCCGGCCGCCGCGAGCGCCTCGATGAGCGTCATGTCGCCCGTCAGCGGATAGCGCCCGGGCTCCCGCACTTCGCCAATCACGAACACGCTCTGGCTGCGATACTGCTCCACTTCGACGCGCACCTGCGGATCTTTCAGGTAGCCGTTCGTCAGCAGGGTGCGCAAGCGATCCTCGAGCGAGCGGGCCGTCGTGCCGCTCGCCGGGACACGGCCGACGAGCGGATAGGTAATCGTGCCGTCGCCATCCACGCGGAACGGCCCCGACAGGTCAGGCTCACCGAACACGGTCACGTTCAGGACGTCGTGCGCCCCGATCACGTAATCGCTGTCGGCCGGGACGGCCGGGGCCGCCGCGGGTGATGGCGTCTGTGCGCCGGCCGTCCCCGCGGGCGGCGGCGCCGAGACGGCCAGCAACAGAACCGAGCAGACCAGGCGAGCGAACATGAGCCCCATAGTGCCTTCAGCGTGAACCGGCCGGATCGACGGGTTTCAGGAGCGCGATGCCAAGCTGGCGTGTCTTGCGATAGAGATTCGGCCGCTGAATGCCGAGCGTGCGGGCGGCCTCGCTCATGCGCCACCCATGATGCTGGAGGACGCCGGCGATGTATTCGCGCTCGAAGCGGAGCCTCGCGTCGCGCAGGCTGCCCGGCGGCATCGCCACAGGCCCGGCGCCAAGCGGCACCTCCGCCAGCACATCGTCCAGGCGGATGGTGTGCTCGCGGGCGTGCGACGTCAGCAGCCGGACGATGAGCGAGCGCAGCTCGCGGAGATTGTCGTGCCAGTCGAGCGCCGAGAGGAGCACGAGCGCGGTCTCCGTGAAGGCGACCGGCGGGCGCGCCTCCGAGAGACCGATCACGTCGATGAGGTGCCGCGCGATCACCGGAATGTCCTCGCGGCGCTGGCGCAAGGACGGAACGAGGATGCGTGTCGCGCTCAGGCGCCGATACAGATCCGGCGCGAAGCGCCGACGCTCGGCTGCCACGTCCGCGGCTGGTGCACAACTCGCCATCAGGCGGATGCGCGACGGGGCTTCTCCCGCCCGCGTCCGCACTTCTCCATCGCGTGCGACGCGCGCCAGCCGGGCCTGCACGCTCGCCGGGAGCTGGTCGGCATCGCGCAGCAGGACGGCGCCGCCCGCGGCACGCCCGAAGACGCTCGCGGCATCCACGAGCTCGAGGTCCGACGGGGACGCCTCGTGGGCGCTGCCGAACAGCTGCTCCACCAACGCGGCCGGATCGCCCAGGTCGCCCGCGACAGTAATAAGAGGATGCCCGGCCGTGCGGCCCTGGCCGTGAATCTGCGCGGCGAGCCCCTCCACATCGCTGCCCGGTTCGGCGACCAGCAGGACGCCGCCGGCATGCGCGGCTGCGGCGGAGATGTCGGCCGCCAGTTGGCGCGCCAGCGCTGTGCCGCCGAGCAGCTCTGGAGTTCCGGTGGCCGTCTCGACGACGTCGAACGCCGAACAGGTGGCTGCGCCTCGGAGCGCGTCAATCAGCATGAGCGTTGATGGAGGAAGACACGGCTTCGCCCCGCCAGTCACATTGAGCGACTTATTCTGACTTTACGGCCGAGCTGTGTCAATAACGACACGCGACCACGTCCGAAGCGATACAGGCGTAATTACTGAGGCGGCAGGCTGGAATGACTCGTCGCGGCGGGGGGGTCGGCCTGGGGCGAACGCGGCGGCAGATCATCGCGCCAGGTGCGCCGCGGCTCGAAGAGGCTGTTGATGAAGAACGCCAGGCCGATGATGGCGATGAAGCCGCCCACGCCGATGCCCTGGTCGGCGGCGTCACCGGCGAACCCGATGAGGAACATGAGGCCCACGCCGATGCCCATCAGGGTGATGCCGGCGCTGCGGTGGCGAGACGGCCGGTTCCGGCGGTGGGACAGGCGCCAGTCGCCCAGGGCGTGTTCAAAACCGCCCGGGTCGACTTCCGGCGGCGGCACGATCCCCTTCTCGATCATGGCGATCCGCTCGCGGATCTCCAGCTCCCGGACGCGGGCGGCGCTCGAGATCCGGAGTGCGATCACCAGGAAAAAGCCTGCAATCGCGATGATCGGAATCAGAAACGGGAGCACGGTGGTGCCGTCCCACATGTCTCGAAATCCTCCGTCCTGGATGATTAGACTGGAGCGCGATCGGATTTGTTTCACGGCCGCGGCCCGAAGCCTGACGCCCGTAGACATTCTGAAACAAAACCCCTCGGCTGATGTTCTAATACACCGGAGGAATGGATCACGCCAGCGAGGACGACCTTGTCAGGCGGTGCCAGGCCGGCGAAGAGGACGCGTTCCGCGATCTCGTGGAGCACTACAAGGATCTCGTCTTCGCGTTCCTCGCGCGAACCGGCCTCGAGCATTCGCGGGTTGAAGACCTCGCGCAGGAGGTCTTCCTGCGCGTGCATCGCGGCCTCCCCTACTTTCGCGGCGAAGCACGCCTCTCCACCTGGATTTACCGCATCGTCGCCAACGTCTTCGCCCAGGAGGTGGCGCGGCGCAAGCCGCCTGCTTCGCTGAGCGAACTTGGCCCCGAGGGGGACGGAGGCGGGGCGCTCGCGCGGACGGACCGGAGCTTTTCGGATTTCGAGCTGAAGGATCGGCTTGAAAAGGCGATTGCGCAGCTGCCCGCGCAATACCGGCTGCTCGTCGCCGGTCATTATCTGAAGGGGATCGGGTACGAGGATCTCGCCGAGATGCTGAACCTGCCGCTCGGCACGGTCAAGACGCAACTGCACCGCGCGAAGCGGCAACTGCGGCACCTGCTGGATACGGCGCTGAAGTGAGTTAGCAGTCATTCGTTTTGAGTTGTGAGTCATGTTTTGTGACGAGGCGCTCGATCAACTGGAAGCCATCGCGGCCGGTGAGGTGACGCCGGACGGGCGTGTGGCGGAGCACCTGAGCTCGTGCCGCAACTGCGGCCAGGCGCTCGCACGGGCGCGCCGGCTGGAGCGCTTGCTCTCGGCGCGGGAGGTGCCCGCGGCGCCCTCGCCTTTCACGGGCCGCGTGCTCACACGGGTGCGCCGCGCACGCTGGCGGGCGGAGCAATACGTCGACGCCGGCTTCAACGTCGTGATCCTGGTCGGACTGCTCATCGTGGCCGCCAGCGTGTGGCTGCTGTTCGAACGCACCGGTCTTTCGGCGGTCGGCGGCGGCGTCATGAGCCTGTTCGGGGCCGGTATGTCGTCGGTGGCCCAACGTGTCGCGCCGGAGGTCCCGCTGTATCTTGCCGCGGCCGGCCTGGTCGGCGGCGCGCTTGGCGTCTGGTGGTGGGCCGAGCACAATTCGGCGTCAAACCTGCGCTAATAAATTCCTGCTTGTATTAGCGCATTATCACGCGCAAAATATCGCGCCTCGATAGAAAAACCAACTCGACGAATCTCGCTCAGTTACAATTTTCAACAATTTGAATCGACGATCGCGCTGTCGCGCGAAGACAGATCGAACTTCACACGAATTACTCCCCATTCAGTGAGATCTCGCGCGCCGACATCGCCGGCTCATGCGGCATACCGCGTGCTATGGCCGTGGCGTCCTGTCCCACGACCAAACGGGGTTGTTTGCATCTAGTGAGCTGACCGCTCGCGGAGGATGTCAGATATGGTGAGAACGCGTGTGGGCTTCTGGCTGGTCTGCGCCACGCTGCTCGTCGGGGGATCTGCCTGGGCGCAGAACCTCGGGATCAGCCGGCTGACCGGCACCGTGAAAGACGCGCAGGGCGCGGTTCTGCCCGGCGTGACCGTCACCGCCACGTCTCCGGCGCTGATTGGCAACCAGGTCGCCGTGACCGAGGCCAACGGCTCCTACCAGTTCCCGGCGCTGCCGCCCGGAACGTACACACTCAAGTACGAGCTCGCCGGGTTCCAGACGATGACGCGCGAGAACATCGTGCTGGCGATCGCGCAGACGCTCAACATCGACACGCAACTGCAGCTCGCCTCGCTCAAGGAGAACGTGACGGTCACGGCCGAATCCCCCGTCGTCGACACGCAGTCGACGGCCGTCGGCAACACGTTCAGCCAGACGAAGCTGACCGGCGTTCCGAGCTCCACCGACCTCTGGGCCGCGCTCGCGCAATCACCCGGCGTCCGGATGCAGGGCTTCGACGTCGGCGGCAGCCACAAGAGCCAGCAGTCGGGCTATGACGCCTTCGGGATCACGAACCAGACGCGCGTGATCACGGAAGGCGTCGACCAGACGGAGGGCACCGGCGGCGCCGGGTTCTATCAGGACTACTTCTCGCAGAACGAAATCGCGGTGAGCGGCGCCGGCCAGGACGTCGAGATGAACACGCCGGGCGCGGCCGTCATCTCCACGATCAAGAGCGGCGGCAATCAGTTCAAGGCGCTCGTCAACCAGACCTACGAGGGCAAGAGCTTCGTGGGCGACAACACGAACGCGGATATCACCAAGCGAGGGGGATCGGCGTCGCCGAACCTCCTGTTCTGGGAGAACCACTCCGACCTCGGCGGTCCGATCGTGAAGGACAAGCTCTGGTTCTTCGCCGCGTTCAACCACTTCAATATCAACAAGCAGCTCTCGGGCGTGCCGGTCTCGACCGCGACCGACCTCGGCGTGTTCAACAACTTCACGACCAAGGAAACCTACAAGCTGTCGTCGAAGGACACGATCATCGGCTATTACCAGTGGGGCCGGAAGCAGAAGCCGTATCGCGGCCTGTCGTCGCTGCGCGGGCCGGCGTCGACCCTGGCGCAGGACAGCGCGAGCTGGGATTACAACGGCAAGTGGGACCGCGTGTGGAACAACCGGATGTTCACCGAGCTGAACATCGGCAACTTCGGGTACGACTTCCCGGAGAAGCCATCGGTCGACTACAAGACGAATCCACCACGTTCGGACCTGGCAACGGGCCGCGATACGGGTGCCGGCTTCCTCACCGGTGGCGACACGGGACCGTTCGACCTGGCCCGCAATAAACCGCAGGTGTACGGCAAGGTCACCTACTACCTGCCGACCAAGTCGTCGGGCAGCCACGATCTGAAGTTCGGTTTCGAGTGGCTCGACGATCAGTCGAACTTCGCCAGCATCGGCACCTCCGGTCCGATCCTGTACCTCGACGAGAACGGCGCTCCCTCGGAGATCCGGCTCACCGACCTGGGCGATCCGGCGAAGCTGGGGACCGACTGGCAGACGCCGAGCGACCGCAACCGCCGCCAGGCCGTGTACTTCCAGGATCGCTGGACGGCCAACAGCAAGATGACGATCACGGGCGGCGTGCGCTACGACCGGCAGCGGCCGTACTACACGGCGTCGAAGCGGGCGCCGATCCTCACCCAGTTCTTCCCGACGGTGAGCACGCCGGCGAAGACGCTCTTCGTCCGCAACAACGTCGCGCCGCGTCTCGGCCTCAGCTACGATCCGGAGGGGAACGGCAAGCAGGTCATCAAGGCGTTCTACGGCCGCTACTACTTCAACTTCGCCGACAGCTTCACGGCGGTTGATCCGGGCGGCGCGGCGTTCGCCGACTACGTGTTCAACGACCTGAACGGCAACGGCCTCTACGACGGCCCGCAGGAAATCGGGACGCTGCTCAACGCGCAGGGAGGCGTCAGCACCCGTCTCGACACCACCATGGTGACGCCGCACACCGACGAATACGACTTGTCGTACCAGCGGCAGTTCTGGGGTGAATCGTCGTTCCGCCTGGCGTACGTGCGCAAGATGAGCCGTAACCTGTTCGCCACCTACAACAATGCTCGCGTGGGCCAGTTCACCGTCCCGATCGTGAAGACGGTGGCGCTCAGCAGCAAGGACGCGGGCGCGCAGGGCTCGCAGGACTTCACCGTCTACGACATCCCGAGCTCCCTCAAGGGTGTGGTCGACACGGTGATCGCCACGATGCCCAACGATGTGGAGAACGGTGCCTACAACTACGACACCTTCGAGCTCGCCTTCAACAAGCGCTTCTCGCAGGGGCTCTTCCTCGATTCGAGCTTCGACTACACACGCCGCGACGATCTGCGGACCAACAGCAACAGCACAAGCGCGCTGACGCAGTCGGACCCGATCGCCACCGGCTACTTCCAGAACGTCTACCCGACGGTGCCGAACCGCCAGATGACCAACGTCTGGGAGTTCCACCTCTCGAGCCGGTACCAGTTCAAGTACGACATCGGGATCGGCGCCAACCTGGCCATCCAGAGCGGCTGGCTCTACGCGCGGCGCATCACGGTGAGCCTGCCGAACTCGGGCAACCAGAACTTCTGGATGACCGACATGAACCAGCGGTCCGACAACGTGCCGCTGCTCAACTTCCGCCTCGACAAGGCGTTCAACTTCGCCGGCCATCGCCTGACCGGGATGCTGGACGTGTTCAACATCCTGAACGACGCGGCCGTCACCAACTTCAACATCCGCAACGGCTCGACCTACAACCAGGTCATCCAGCCGCTCGACCCGATTACGCTTCAACTCGGCATCCGCTTCGAGTTCTGATTTCAATCGGGGCTCCGCCCCGAACCCCGGCTCGCTCCGCTGCACTCGCGCGTCGCCGCTCGTTCGGCGCTGCGCGGGCCCGCGGAGCGGGCCGTTACGATATCAGCCTCAGGCTACGGGCTTCGGGCCTGTGGCCTGCGGCCAGCAGCCCGAGGCCCTGCTTCAGTGCCCCCCCGCTCCCCCGCGTGCTACTCTGACCTCAGTTCGGGGTCAGCGGTTTTCCTGCGAAAGTGGCGGAACTGGCAGACGCGCCGGACTTAGGATCCGGTAGCCGAAAGGCTATGGGGGTTCAAGTCCCCCCTTTCGCACCAGCAACTGCCGTTCAATCATCAAGACGTTCCTGCCGATAACCCATGAAGACCGAGTTCGTCGACGTCAGCGAGACGCGCAAGAACCTGCTCGTCGAAATCCCGAGCGATGTGGTCGATTCGGAGATCGACCGCCTGGCGCACCAATACAGCCAGAAGGTGCGCCTGCCGGGCTTCCGCGTGGGCAAGGTGCCGCCCCGGATCGTCAAGCAGCGCTTCCGCGAGCAGATTCTGCACGACGTGGCCCACGACCTCATCCCGCGCGCGGTGGACGATGCGCTGCGCGAGCGAGGCGTCGAGCCGGTCGACACGCCCGACATCGAAGACGTCGAGATGCGTGAGGGACAGCCGCTGACGTTCAAGGCGGCGTTCGACACGCTGCCCGCGCTGGATCCGGGCGATCTCGTCTCGATCTCGCTGCGCCGCGTCGTCGCGCCCGCCACCGAGGAGGCCGTCGACCAGGCGCTCGAGCAGCTGCGGCAACGCGCCGCACGGTCGGAGGTGGTCGAGGGCCGGGCCGTCGAAGACGGCGATACGGTCGTGCTCACGCTCGACCGGACACGTGCCGATAAGCCGGCCGCGAAGCCGGAACACCACGAGAACGTCTCGATCGAGCTCGGATCGTCCGCTAATCCGCCGGGCTTCGACCAGGAGCTGCTCGGACTGAAGGTCGGCGACCACAAGACTTTCGTGGTGCACAACCCTGCCGATTACGCTGGTGCGGACCTCGCCGGGGTTGACGTCACGTACGACGTCCAGGTGACCGCGCTCAAGCGGCGGGTCGTCCCGGCGCTCGATGATGAGTTCGCGAAGGACCTGGGCGAGTTCGACACACTCGACGCCCTGAAGACGCGGATCCGGGAGGATCTCACGCGCGAAGCCGAGGCAGCCGCCGACCGGGAGATCCGGGCGGAGCTCCTCAAGCAGCTCGCCGCGCGCGTCCCCTTCGAGCTGCCGCAGGGCCTGGTGGGCCGCGAGGTGGAACGCCGCGCGGAAGAGTTGGCGCGGCGCCTGTTCGAGCAGGGGATCGATCCGCGGCAGGCGCAGATCGACTGGGCCGCGTTTCGCGAAGCCCAGACGGAGGCCGCCCGCGAGGCGGTGGGCGGCATGCTCGTCCTCGATGAGATCGCGCGGCGCGAGCAGGTGACGGTGAGCGACGAGGACGTCGACGCCGAGATCACGCGCTATGCGGAGGCGGCGGGACGCACGCCGGCGGCGATGCGGGCGGCGGTCGAGAAGGAAGGCGGGATCTCCCGCCTGCAGACGGGGTTGCGGCGGGAGAAGGCAATTGACTTGGCCCTCTCGCGTGCTACAATCGTCCGGGAGTGAGTCTCCCGCCCCGTCGTTCTTTCTCCTCGCCCCATCCAGTTTTCAGCATCAACGTTCCGTCCGGCGGGCCGGAACCCGAACAAGCGACGCCGTGACCATGCGCTACGAGTCCGAGCCCAGAACTCAGCTCATCCCGATGGTCGTCGAGCAGACCAACCGGGGCGAGCGCGCCTACGACATCTTTTCGCGCCTGCTGAAGGACAGCATCGTCTTCATCGGGACGCCGATCGATGACAACATCGCCAACCTGGCGATTGCGCAGATGCTGTTCCTCGAAGCCGAAGATCCGGACAAGGACGTCCTGCTGTACATCAACAGCCCGGGCGGATCGATTACGGCCGGCTTCGCGATCTACGACACGATGCAGTTCATCAAGCCCGACGTACAGACGGTCTGCATCGGGCAGGCGGCGTCGATCGCGGCGGTGCTGCTCGCGGCAGGCACCAAGGGCAAGCGCTTCTCGCTGCCGAACTCGCGTATCCTCATCCATCAGCCGTGGATGTCGGGGCTGGGCGGGCAGGCGAGCGACATCGACATCGCGGCCAAGGAAATCCTGCGCATGCGCGAGCGGATCAATGAAATCCTGGTCCAGCACACCGGCCAGCCGGCCAAGCGGATCCAGGAGGACACCGAGCGCGACTACATCATGTCGGCCGACCAGGGGCGGGAATACGGTATTATTGATGATGTCATCCGGCAACGGGTGTAGTTCGCCCACGTCGGTCGGGACGGCCCGCCGGAGCGCTTCGCGCGAAGGCGGAGGTTCGGGGCAGAGCCTCGATTGCATATGGTGAAAAAAGGCGCCGACACCGAAGTCCTCCGCTGCTCGTTCTGCAACAAGGATCAGAACGACGTCCGGAAGCTCATCGCCGGGCCGACGGTCTTCATCTGTGACGAGTGCGTCGAGGTCTGCAACGACATCATTGCGGACGACAACCGGTTCGACAACCGGACGACGCGCTCGGCGCTGCCCACGCCGCAGGAAATCAAGAAGTTCCTCGACGAGTACGTCATCGGCCAGGAACTGACCAAGAAGAAGCTCGCCGTCGCCGTCTACAACCACTACAAGCGGATCGAAATCCAGAAGCAGCCGCGCAGCCGGAACGACATCGAGCTCACCAAGTCGAACATCCTGCTC
>JANWLS010000230.1 GCA_025450765.1 Vicinamibacterales bacterium
GCCAGCGCCATCGGTCGTTCCTCATTTCGCGGCATTTTATCCGCTGCTACCAAACGGGAATCAGCTGGATTTATGGCTCGAGCGGACAACGCCGGTCCCTTCGGCCTTGCCCGACCGTCCAGCCGAATCGTCGCACATTCGGACACCTTCTGATTTGGACCATTGCATTATGGCGCTCGTTGTCGCGAAGTAATTGTCAACGCTGGGCCAAAATCTGACAGTTCCGCCGGTTGAAAATCTGACAGACCGGCTCGGGGACGAGCCTCAGGTCGTCGCGGCCTCCTGACGGGGCCGGCGTCGGCGGTTCGAGGTCGATTCCGGCTCCGGCGTGTGCAGCGCCTGCCAGAGATCCGTGTGCTGCCGCATGCGGTAGCTGTTGCCGCGGATCGTCACGATGTGACAGTGGTGGACGAGCCGGTCGATGATCGCCGCGGCTATGACCTCGTCGCCAAACACCTCACCCCACTCTGCAAAGCCTTTGTTGGACGTCAGCACCGTCGACGCGTGCTCGTACCGGCGCGTCATCAGCTGAAAGAACAGCATCGCGCCGGTCCGATTGATCGGCAGGTAGCCGATCTCGTCGACGACGAGCAGCGCCGGATGCGTGAGGACTTTGAGGCGCGCCTGTAACCGCCCAGCGGCCTGGGCTTCTTCGAGCGAGGTGATCGGATCGGCGAGCGTGCCGTAGTAGACACGCCGGCCGCTCTGCGCGGCCGCGACGCGAGGCTGATGGCCAGATGCGTCTTGCCCACGCCCGGCGTCCGCAGGAAGACACGGACCAGCGGTTCGAACGCCGGACCTCGAACTTCGGACGTCAGGAAGTGGACCTCGGACCTTGGACCCCGGACCTCGGACGTCCGTTATATTTTTCCCACCGCGACCACCGCGATCGCGCCAATCGCGCCGAGGACGATCGTCGAGCCCAGTACGGTCGTGATGCGCCGCGTCAGCCGGCGGTCGCCGCCGAAGCGGGCGACGAGGGCCAGGTTCACCATCACGCTCGCGCCCGAGGCGAGCACGACGCCGACCGCGGCGACTTCGGGCTGGAGCGTGTGCGCGGCCGCCAGATTCGCCGCGGCGGCCACGGCGCTCGCGCTCGAGACGAATCCACCCGCAAAGCTCACGGCGTAGAATCCCGCCGGTCCGAGGCCTCGTTGCGCGAGCGTCCCGGCGATCTGCAAGCCCAGGAAGATGGCGCCGAAGCGAAGCGCCGCCAGCGGCGAGAAGGGTGAGTTCAAGGCCGGCACCGGTTCGTCGGCAGCCGAGGCTTCCTGCGCGGCTCCATCGGCCGTGCGCGGCCTGCGCTGCATCCACAACGCCGTCCCCGTGCCGAGCAGCATCAATGCCAGCGGGATGAGCGCCGGTGGCAGCACCGCCGGCGCCAGCAGCGCGATGATGATCCCGTTGCGCACGAGCATGGCGGCCGTCGCGAGGCTCACGCCCACGAAGGCGACATTGGCGAGGTGTCCGCCCGACTCGGACACGCGATTGGCGAGCTCCGCCACGGTGACGGTACTGTTGACGAGCCCGCCGAGAAACCCCGTGAGCTCGACGCCGCGCGCGCCGTACAACTTCAGGAGAATGTAATTCGCGAAGCCGAGCGCGGCGACCAGGATCACCGTAATCCAGGCGGCGCGCGGCTGCACGAGGTTCCAGGGATCGAGACTGCCCGAGGGGAGCGCGGGATAGATCACGAAGGCGAGGATCGCCAGCAGCACCGCCGACCGGAACTCGGACTGGGTGAGCGCCTGGCTGAAGCCGGCGAGCGGTTCCTTCCAGGCGAGCAGTCCCGCCGTCATGACGCCGAGCGCCGTGGCGGTGAACGTGTGGCCCTGTCCGGCGAGCACGCCCGCAAACGCCATGACGAAGAGCGCGGCCGACGTCGTGATCTCCGCGCCCTCGCCGGTGTGAATCGTTTCGACGTTCAGCAGGACGACGAGCACGCCGACGAGGATGAGCGCGACGAGGGCGAAGGGCTCGCCAAGCAGGCCGCCGACACCGCCCATGAGCGCGGCGAAGGCGAACGTGCGGAGCCCGGCCTCCTTGCGCCGGCGCTCGCGCTCGATCCCGACGAACAATCCCAGCCCGAGGGCGAGCGCCAGGCGCACGAGCGTCGGCCAGTACGGCCACGAGGCATCGGTCATGACTGACTAATCGTCATGATGCTGCCGGGCTTCTTCCTCCGCGATGAGCGCGTCCTTGCGCCCGGCGATCTGCCGCTTGCGCGACGTGAGCGCGGCCGCTTCGCGGCGCTCATCCGTGCTCAGCGCGAAGCTGGACACCTGGCGGGTCAGATCGGCCGACCGGCAGGCGGGGCAGGCGGGCGGGGCATCTTGAGGACGGACCAGCGCCTCGAATTCACGGCCGCAGGCCCGGCAAACAAAGTCATAGAGGGGCATGGTTCACGACTCCGGTCCCGACAGAGTGGCACGACGTGGTTCACCCCATATTAAAGAGGATGGGACGTCGCGTCGAGATGGAGGGTAAGAGAAGCGCGCCTATCACCAGACATCTCAGTCGCCTATCGTGACACGATGTATTTTGAGCGACTCTCGAAATGACATCTAATGACACGGGAGTGACGAGAAAGTGCATTTAATCCCTCAAAGAGCCCTTATACTGAGTGACATCGAAATCTCTGCGGTGGCAGGGTTGGCGAGCGGACACCCGCCACACGCCGCGGCGAACCCAGGCTTGCGCGCGACAGATCGACAGATTCGGAATCGGGGGAAGAGTATGAGGAGACTCGCCTTTGCGGTGGCAGCCGGCACGCTCTTGAGCGTCGGTGTTGCCGCTCGCACCACCACGCAGGCTGCCGCCCAGAAGTCGACGCAGCCGGCGTTGGCCGCCTCGCACGCCACCAGTGCGGCGCCCGCGGCCCAGGACGACAAGGCCGACAAGGGCAAGACCGCGGACAAGGCCAAGGTCGACCAGGCCAACGAGACGGTCAAGAACTTCTGCGCCACGTGTCACGACGATTCGCAGATGCCCGGCGGTGTCTCCTTCGAGCATTACGATGCGGCGACGGTCGACCCCGGCATTGCGATGCGGATGGTGAAGAAGCTCAAGGCCGGCCAGATGCCGCCGCCCGGCATGCCCAAGCCGGACGAGGATGCGCTCAAGAATCTGATCGCGCTGATGGATGCGCGCAGCACCAGCGGGATCGCCGCGGCCGCGCCCGTCAAGGCCTCGCTCCCGCCGCTCTCGCCGCTCGCCACCGAGCACGTCGGCGACAAGATGACGGCCGCCTCGATGAACGCCTTCGTCAAGGGCTACTGCCAGCCGTGCCACAACGACCGGATGAAGACCGGCGGACAGACGTTCGGTGATCACTTCGACGCGGCCAAGGCGCCCGAGATGGCCGAAACCGCCGAGAAGATGATTCACATGCTGCACGTGGGCATGATGCCGGCGTCCTATGCGCCGCGCCATCCGGATCGCGCGGTCGTCCTGGCCTTCGTCAACTCGCTCGAGTCGCGGCTCGACGCGGCGGCGGTCAACGTGAATCCCGGCTGGCGCTCGTTCCAGCGCCTCAATCGCGTGGAGTATGCGCAGTCGGTGCACGACCTGCTCGGCCTCGACATCGACGTCGATCAGTTCCTGCCGCCCGACACGCTGAGCAACGGCTTCGACAACGTGGCCGACGCCCAGGGCTTCTCGCCGACGCTGATGCAGGGCTACCTGCGCGCGGCGAGCGAGATTGCGCGGCTGGCGGTTGGGGATCTCCACGCGACGGCGAGCTCCACCACCTACAAGCTCGGACGCACGCTCTCGCAGATGAACCACGTCGACGGCGCGCCGATGGGGACGCGCGGCGGCGTGTCGGTCGTCCACATCGTCCCGGCCGACGGCGAGTACGTGTTCAAGGCGAGCATGCACTATGAACCGCTCGGGCACGTCTTCGGCGCCATCCCGATGGTCACGATGAACCTGCACGAGCAGGTGGACGTCTCGATCAACGGCCGTCGCGTCGCGCTGCTCGACCTCAATCCGAAGATGAGCGAGACGGACCTGAAGAACGGCCTCACGGTGGAGACGCCGCCGATTCACGTGCAGGCGGGGCCGCAGCGGGTGTCGGCCGCGTTCATCCGCGTGATGGACGGTCCGATCGACGACCTCGTGGAGCCGCTCGGCGACTCGCTCGCCGACGTGAGCAACACCTTCGGCATCACCGACATGCCGCACATGCGCGACTTCACGGTGCTCGGGCCGATGCGCGTCACCGGCGTCTCGAACACGGTGAGCCGCGAGAAGATCTTCACCTGCCGGCCGATTTCGGCGACCGATGAGCAGGCCTGTGCCTCGCAGATCGTCAAGCGCCTGAGCAACCAGGCCTATCGCGGTCAGGCGACGGCGGCCGACGTGCAGCAGTTGATGGGGCTCTACGCGCAGGGCCGCAAGACCGGCACCTTCGAGGATGGCATCCGCCTGGCGGTGCAGGGCATGCTCGCCAATCCGAGCTTCCTCTTCCGCCTCGAGGACCAGCCGACGACGGCGAAGGCCGGGCAGTCGTACCGCCTGAGCGACCTCGACCTGGCGTCGCGCCTGTCCTACTTCATCTGGGGGACGGAGCCGGACGCCGAGCTGATCAAGGTGGCCCGGGCCGGCCAGCTGCAGACGCCGCTGGTGCTCGACAAGCAGGTGCACCGGATGCTGCAGGACCCGAGGGCGGATGCGCTGTCGACCCGCTTCGCGGCGCAGTGGCTGCGGCTGCAGGATCTCGACAAGATCCATCCCGACTACCTGCAGTACCCGATGTACGACGACACGCTCGCCGCGGCGATGAAGCAGGAGACCGAGCTCTTCTTCGACGACATCGTCCACAGCGACAAGGACATCCTCACGCTGTTGACGGCCGACTACAGCTTCGTCAACGAGCGGCTGGCGAAGCACTACGGCCTCCCGAACGTCACCGGCAGCGAGTTCCGCAAGGTGATGCTCCCGCCGTATCGTCGCGGCCTGCTCGGCCAGGGGAGCATTCTCACGCTCACCTCGGTGGCGGACCGCACCTCGCCGGTGCAGCGCGGCAAGTGGATCATGGAAGTGCTCCTCGATTCGCCGCCGCCCCCGCCGCCGCCCAACGTCAATACGAACCTCGACGAGTCGGCGTCGGCCGTCCAGGGCGGGAAGGTGCTCTCGACGCGCGAGCGGATGGAGCAGCATCGCGCCAATCCGGCGTGCGCCTCGTGCCACAGCGTGATCGACCCGCTCGGCCTCGCGCTCGACAACTTCGACGTCACCGGCGCGTGGCGGATCAAGGACAACGAAGTGCCGGTGGATACGGCCGGCCAGCTCTACGACGGGTCCAAGATCACCGGTCCGGCGGACCTCCAGAAGGCGCTGCTCAATCACTCGTACGTGTTCGAGCACACCTTCACGCGCTACCTGATGACCTACGCGCTCGGCCGGCGGATCCAGTACTTCGACCAGCCGACGATCCGCCAGATCATTCGCCAGGCGGAGAAGAACGGGAATCACTTCTCGGCCTATATCCTGGGTATTGTGA
>JANWLS010000231.1 GCA_025450765.1 Vicinamibacterales bacterium
CCGAACCGCGCCGTCAACGAGGTGGTGCTGCGGACGCTCACGCTGCTGACCGACACATCGCGGCTGGTCACGGACACCGTGGTCTGGCCAGCGACGAAGCTCGTTCCGCTCAGTGAGACGTGCCCGGTATCGCCGCTCTGGCCGCTGTCCGGCGAAATGCTGGAAAGCGTCGGCGCCGCCGGCTGGGGCACCGGCGGCGGAGCCGGGGTGGGGCCGGGACCGGGCGCCGGAGCAGGAGCCGGCGCAGGCGCAGGGGTTGGCCCTGGCGCAGGTGCGGGAGCGGACGTCGGTGCGGGCGCCACGGCGATGGTGGCCGTGGCCGTGGCGCTTCCGCCGGGCCCGTTGGCCGTCAGCGTGTATGTCGTGGTCGCCGTCGGGCTCACGCTCACCGTTCCCGCGCACGCGACCGGGCCCACGCCGTTGTCAATCGAGCAGTTCGAGGCGTCGCTGATGCCGCTCCACGAAAGGACGGCTGACTGTCCGCTGGTGATGCTCGACGGGCTGGCACCGAACGCGCCGATGGTTGCCGCGGGCGGCGCACTCACCGTGAACGTCCGGCCGGCGCTCGTCCCGCCAGCCGTCTTCACGGTCACGCTGTGATCGCCCGCCGCGCTCCCGTCGGTGGAAAGGTCGACGGTCAGCGACGTGCTCTTCTGCACGGTGACGCGGCCGACCGTCACCCCGGACCCGCTGACCTCCACGGACGTGGCGTCGTTGATGAACTGCGTGCCGGTGAGCGTCAGCGTCACCGCGGCACCGGCCACCGCGCTCGTCGGGCTGATCGCGGTCAGCGTCGGCGCCGGCGGCACCACCGTGAACGTCACCGCCGGGCTCGTTCCTCCGGTCGCCGTCGTCAGCGTCAGCGTCCGTGGGCCGAGCGAGGCACTGTCCGCGATCGTCAGCGCCGCCGCCGCGCTCGTCGGGCTCTGCACGCTCACGTTCGAGACGGTGATCCCGCTGCCGGTCACCACGACGGCTGCCGTGTCGCCAACGGTGAAGTGAGTGCCGGTGAGCGTGATGTCGACCGTTTGTCCCGGCGCGCCGCTCGCCGGCTGCACCGTGTTCATCTGCGGCGCCAGGCTCGACGGCGACGTGGGACTGCTGCAACTTGCCGCGCCCCAGGCGGTCAGCGCGAGGATGAGGCACACGGCGCGGCGCCAGAATACGACCACGTCCTAAGAATGGAAGCGCGCGCGTGAAGCGGAAAGACAGGAAACGCCGGCTTTGGGAAAGGGAAAACCTTACGACGGAAGGCGGGACTTTCCGGACGGTCTGTCACGTACCCGCGACAGACCGTCGCGCTTGTAGCACGGCCGCGGACGTTACGGCTCGCGCAGCGTCCTCGGCTTCTCGACTCGCGTTCCCCGTTGCGCTTCGCGTCCGCCCTGCGTGTCCAGGTCACGCTGCCAGTCGTCGGGACGCACCGGGCCGGCGCCCGCGCCGGTTCGCTCGAGCGTCGCCGCGATTTCTTCGAGGTCGGCATCCTCGAGCGTGAGCTGCGACGCGCCGATCCAGCCGTCCACCTGCTCCGGCGATCGCGCACCGACGATGGCCGCGGTGACGCCGGGCCAGGCGAGTGTCCAGGCGACAGCAATCGCCGGGGTCGTCGTCTGGTGGCGCGCGGCAATCGATCGGAAGAGACCGGCGATCGCCAGGTTCTTCTGCAGCGCCGTGCCGGAAAAATCCGGCGAGCGACGCCGCCAGTCGTCTTCTGGCAGGGCGTCGATCCGGTCCTCCGTCATGGCGCCGGTCAGCAGTCCCGATTGCATCGGGCTGTAGACGATCACGCCGGTCTGGTGATCGCGGCACCAGGGGAGCTCGCGCGCCGCCGCGGCACGGTTGAGGGCGGAGAAGGGCGGCTGCAGCGTGTCGACGTGGCCGAGCCGCTCGGCGCGCTCGAGGTCGTCGGCGGAATGGTTCGAGAGGCCGACCGCGCGCACCTTGCCCGCTTGCTTCAGGTCGAGCAGCGCCTGCCAGTATTCCTCGACCGGCGTGCCATCTTCCGCGGGCCAGTGCATCTGGTACACATCGATGCGCTCCACCTGCAGCCGGCGCAGCGAATGCTCGACCTCACGACGGATGCTCGCCGGCGCGCCGACCCGTCGAGGCGCGTCGCGACGCTGCTGCTCATCCCCGATCAGGCCGCACTTCGTGAAGATGTACGGGCGGTCGCCGCGCGGCAGATCGGCGAGCGCACGGGCCACGATCTTTTCGGAGTGCCCGAGCCCGTAGATCGCGGCGGTATCGATCCAGTTGATGCCGGATTCCACGGCGTGTCGAATCGCGGCGATCGACTGCTCATCGTCCTGCGGCCCCCAACTGAAGGACCAGTCGCCGCCGCCGATCGCCCACGCGCCAAAGCCGGTGCGACTGATGCGCATGTCGGTCCGGCCGAGCAGCGTTTCGGGCAAGGTCACGTTGGAAATGTCCGGCATGTGTCCACCTCACGCGTCAGGATCGTCGCACGTGCTGCGCCAGTCAAGCTGCATGCGTGTGGTACGATCTGAAGCTCATGCACGCGGATCTCACGGACGTTCTCGAGCGCTACTGGGGGTACAGCGAGTTCCGCCCGCTGCAGCTCGAGGCGATGCGCGCGATCCTCGACCGCCGCGATTCGCTCCTGGTGCTGCCGACCGGCGGTGGAAAGTCTCTCTGCTTCCAGGCGCCCGCGCTCGTGCGGCCCGGTCTCGGTCTCGTCGTCTCGCCGCTCATTTCGCTGATGAAGGACCAGGTCGACACGCTCGTCGGCAACGGCGTGCCGGCGGCCTGCTACAACAGCTCGCTGTCGGCCGACGAAAAGGCGTCGGTGCTGGCCGGCCTGCGCGAAGGGCGGTTCCGGCTGCTGTATGTCTCGCCGGAGCGGCTCGTGGGCGAGGGCGGCGACGGTTTCCTGGCGCGGCTCCGGCCCGCGAACGTCGCCTTCATGGCGATCGACGAGGCGCATTGCATCAGCCAGTGGGGCCACGACTTCCGCCCGGAGTACCGCCAGCTCGGGATGCTCAGGAGTGTGTTCCCCGACATCAGCCTGCACGCGTACACGGCGACCGCCACCGAACGCGTCCGGCGTGACATCGTCGCGCAGCTTGGACTGCGTGCGCCGGTGGAACTGGTCGGATCGTTCGATCGGCCGAACCTGCTCTATCGCGTGAAGCCGCGCGCGAGCCTCAAGCGGCAGCTCGTCGAACTGCTGGAGCGGCATCGCGGCGAAGCCGGCATCATCTATTGCACCTCGCGCCGGGAGGTGGAGGATCTGGCCGAGTGGCTGCACGGGGCGGGCGTCCGCGCCCGCCCGTATCACGCCGGACTCGCCGACGGGGTACGCCATCGCCACCAGGACGAGTTCCTCGACGAGCGGATCGACGTCATCGTCGCGACGGTCGCCTTCGGTATGGGCATCGATCGATCTGACGTCCGCTTCGTGGCTCATGCCAGCGCGCCGCAGTCACTCGAGCACTACCAGCAGGAGTCCGGCCGCGCTGGACGGGATGGCCTCGAAGCCGAGTGCATTCTGTATTACTCGACCGCCGATTTCCTGAAGTGGCGGACGATGTTCGAGCGGGATGGGGAGTGGACGGAGGCGCGGCGGCAGTTGCTGCGCGACATGGAGCGGTACGCGTCGAGCGTCGGCTGTCGTCATGCGCATCTCGTCGGCTATTTCGGCGACCCGATGGCGAGGGACGGCTGCGGTGCCTGCGACGTGTGCCTGGGCGAGCTCGAGCGGGTGAACGAGCCGGTGGTGCTCGCGCGGAAGATCCTGTCGTGTGTGGCGCGGGTCGGCCAGCGATTCGGCGCGGCGCACGTGGCAGGCATCCTGTGCGGCAGCCGGAGCGAGCCGATCCTTTCACGTGGTCACGAGGCGTTGAGCACGTTCGGCCTGCTCGCCGAAGCACCGATCGCCGAAGTGCGCGGCTACATCGATCAGCTGATTGGCGAAGGACTCCTGCTGCAGAGCGGCGATCAGTATGCCGTGCTCGGGTTGTCGAACGACGGCGTGGCGCTGCTCAAGGATCCGGCGGCGCGGCCGGGACTGATGCTCGCACGGCAGCATCGGCCGCCGAAGGGGGAGAAGACGCGGCCGCGGTCGCGCGTGGAATCCGAATCGTGGCAGGGTGTCGACCGCGAGCTGTTCGAGCACCTGCGGACTGTGCGGCTCGAGGTGGCGCGGGCGCGCGGCGTGCCGCCCTACGTGGTGTTTCACGACACGACCCTGCGGGAGCTCGCACGGATGAAGCCGCAGAGTATGGCCGAGCTGCGCGGCGTGTACGGCGTCGGCGCGCGGCAGGCCGACGATCTGGGCGGGCTGTTCCTCGAAGCGATCCGCGCGCACGCGGCGACCTGATTGGCAAACCGGCGTGCGCTCGGTTATTCTCCGCGTACGTCTTGAACGGCATCATATCTGGAGGAGGCGAGAGATGAAGACCCGGATCATTCGTGTGGGCGCGGCCGTCGCCTCGGCTGCCTTACTCGTCTGCGCCAGTGCGGGCGCGCAGGCGCGGCAGGGGCGAGGTGCGGCCAGTGCGGGCGCGGCGGCCGCGGCCAAGCCGCCGGCACCGCCGGTGCTGTACCTGAGCCCCGCCGCTGTGCGGCAGGTGCAGCGCGCGCTGCAGGCCGCAGGCGAGAAGCCCGGGAACGTGGACGGAGTGTGGGGCGACGCGACCGGCAAGGCGCTCGCAAGCTTCCAGGCGAAGAAGGGCATCGATCCATCCGGCCACATCGACGTGATGACGCTCGGCGCCCTCGGCCTCGGCTCGTTGCTCACCGGCGATCTGCCAGCCGATGCCGCCAGCCAGCCGCTCTCGGCTGACGCGATGAAGAGCCCGGGCACGGAGCTCTACGTCAGCCCGGTGTTCGTGCGGCAGGTGCAGGTGGCGCTCCAGAAGAAAGGGGCGGTGCCGGGCAACATCCTCGGCGTGTGGCACGATGGCAGCACGCAGGCGGCGCTGAAGTTCGAGAAGGCGAATGGGCTTCCGGCCAACGGCACCTTCAACCTCGGGCTGGTGCGTGCCCTCGACCTGGACGGCAAGCTCGTGACGCCCGAAGCACCCGCGCGCGTGCCGATGCTCACCGACGTGCAGGCGCCGTATGGCGGCTCGCCGATTTACCTCACCGAAGCGGGCGTCCGCGCGATTCAGCAGGCGCTCAAGGACAAGGGGCAGGACATCGTGGTCGACGGCCACTGGACGCCGAAGATTCCGGCGGCGCTGAAGCAGTTCCAGCAGGCGCAGCACCTGGCACCCACCGGTACGCTCAACCTCCGGACGCTGCGCGCGCTCGGCTTCGCGCAGCCGATCCCGAACCTGGCGGAGGCGTCGGCGAAGTCGTAACCACGAGAGGCCGATCAACCGTTCAGCGTAAGGGCGGCGTGCTCGGCGGCGGATGCCGGTGGTGCGTCGCCTGCTCGTACGCGTAGGCGAACTTGATGAGGGTCGGTTCGTCCCACGCCTTGCCGAAGAAGGTCATGCCCGCCGGCAGCCGTCCACCATTCGTGAATCCCATCGGCACCTGGATCGCCGGGAAGCCCGTCGTGGGCGAGAAGAACTGGCTGTTGTCCCCGGCCGGCGTGTTCAGGTCCCCTATCAGCCGCGGCACGTTGCTCCAGGTCGGATAGACGAACGCCTCAAGGCGCAGCCGCGTCATCGTCTGCATCACGGCCTCGCGCACCTTCTCGCGATAGCTCGTTTCAGCCTGGCACGCGGGCGTGTCCGGACCGTTCACCGGGCCAGCTTCCGCACGCTCCAACCGGAGCTCCACCGACGGGTGGAACTTCCTCGACTTGATGATCTCCGCCAGGGTGTGCACCGGCACGCGCGTCCCCTGCGCGGCGAGATACCGGTTGATGTCGTACTTGAACCCCATGCAAGGGCCCGCCGGCTCGCCGCGCGTGATCGCCTCGAGGCCTTCGACCGTGGCGGGGTCGACGATCGTCGCGCCGGCTGCCTTCAGCTCGTCGAGCGCGTGGGCGAACACCTGCATCACTTCGGGATCCGCGGTGTCCGCATCCCACGCCTGGCGGAGCACGCCGATCCGCGCCCCCTTCAGGCCGTCGGCGACGAGCGACGCCGCGTAGCTCTGGGGCAGGTGCGCGCGGCTCGCCTCGGTGACGGGATCGTCCGGATCCGGTCCGACGATCACCTGGAACACCGCGACCGCGTCTGCCACCGAGCGCGCCATTGGTCCCGCGACGTCCGCGAGCAGGTTGAGCGGCACGATGCCCGCCCGGCTCGTCAGCCCCATCGTCGATCGGATGCCGACGAGCGCCTGGTGTGACGAGGGCCCGCGAATCGAGTTGCCGGTGTCGGTGCCAAAGCCGACGAGGCCGAAGCTGGCCGCGATGGCCGCCGCTGTGCCGCCGCTCGATCCGGCGGTGACGCGGCTCGTGTCGTAGGGGTTGCGCGTGTAGCCGGGAAGAATCGAGCTCACCGTCTCGTACGGGCTGAAGGCGAATTCGGCCATGTTCGACTTGGCGAGGACGATCGCGCCGGCCGCCTTCACCTTCTTCACGAGAAACGCGTCTTTGTCGGAGACGAAGCCCTTGAGCGAAAGCGAGCCGGCCGCGCTCTGCAGCCCAATCGTCTGGTAGTTGTCCTTGACGATCATCGGCACGCAGTGGAGTGGGCCCACGAAGCCGCCCTGCTTGTCGCGGCGATCGAGATCGTCGGCTTCCTTCAGCGCATCCGGATTCACTTCGATGAGGGCGTTGATGGCGGGTCCGTTCTTGTCGTACGCGGCGATCCGTTGAAGATAATCCTCCACGAGCTGATGGCACGTGAGCCGGCCATCCTGCATGGCGGCGTGCACGCCGGCGATCGTGGCTTCTTCCACCTGAAAGGGTGCCCGGGACGGCTCCTGCGCGTGCGGCATGGCGAGGCTCGCCGCGGCGATCGCGATGGCCGCGGCCGTGATGACGCGGAACGATGGTCGCATGATGGTCCGGATCCTAGACCAGCGCGGGCGACGGGACAACACCTGTTATCCTGAACGCGGTGCTTCCGAAGGACTGTTCGCGAGAGCGGGCGTGGCCCGTCGAAATCCGGCCCTGGCAGCGGCTGCGGATCGGCATCCGGCGTGTGGGTGCGCGGGTCGCCGCCCACCACTGGTTTCCCCACGTGCCGCTCGCCGCGGCACTCGCCGGTGCAGGTCTGCTGCTGCTCTCGGTCAGCATCGGCTTTGGCTGGCGCACGCTCGCCGCACGTTTCCCGTTCGATTTCTTCGATTTTCCGCCCGCCGAGATGCCGTACGTGCTGATCGGCTTCGCCATGCTGGCGATGTCGATCGGGCTGATCCTGCGGTCGCGGTTCGCCTGGATCGTGGCGATCGGCCTCACGGTGGCGACGCTGCTGCTACTGTCGGAGTTCAGCCGGCATCTTCATCTCCGGGTCATCTACTACGACGCGATCCTCATCGCCGCGCTGTGGCTGGCGCGGCGCACCTTCGATCGCAGCAGCCTGGCGGCGGGCACGCTGTTCGCGCTCACCAGCGGCCTGGTGCTCCTCACCTACGCCGTCTTCGGCAGCTTCTATCTCGGGCGGCAGTTCGGGCCGCCGATCACCACCCTCACCGATGCGCTCTACTACGCCGTCGTCACGATGTCGACGGTCGGGTATGGCGACGTGACGCCGAAGACGCCGGAGGCGCGCCTGTTCGGTGTCTCGCTCATCTTCTTCGGGGTGGCCGTGTTCGCCACCTCCATCACGGCGATCCTGGCGCCGATGGTGAGCGGCAGCCTGCAGCGCATCATTTCGCAGAGCAGGAGAACCATGAAACGCAGCAATCACTACATCATCGTGGGAGCGACGCCCCTCGCCTTCAACACCTATCGCGAGTTCAAGCGGCGGCATCAGACGGTCACCATCATCCTGCCGCAGCCGATGACCACGGGGGACGATCTCGATCCGGACGATGTGATCGTGGGAGATGCCAACAGCCTGGAGGTCCTGCGGCAGGCGGATGCCGATCAGGCGGTGGCGGTGCTGGCGATGCGCGCAGACGACTCGGAGAACGCCTTCATCGTGCTGGCGGTGAAGGAACTGAAGGGGAGCGCGAAGACCGTTGCCGCGATCAACGACAGCAAGCATGTCGAGCGGATGAAGCTCGTGCAGCCGGACATCGTCATCGCACCGCAGGTGCTCGGCGGCGAGTTGCTGGCCATGGCGCTCAGCGGCGAGCCGATCGACGGCGAGTTCGTGATGGATCGGTTCCTGCACTTCGACAGGCGCTAGGCTGCCAGGCTCTGGGCGCCGGAATCGACCTACGGCCCAGACTGTCTTTAGCGCCTAGCGCCTAGAGCCCAGTGCTCAGCGCCTACACCTTGACGGCGAAGAGCGACTTCATCGACTCAATCGCCCCCGCCAGCTCCTTCCGGTCGCGCGCGAAGCAGAACCGGATGTGGCCCTCGCCCTGCGCGCCGAAGTCCTCGCCGGGGACGTTGCCGATGCGGCCGTTGGTGATCAGGTGCTCGGCCATGCGCCACGAGAGCGACTCGCCGTGGCCGGCGAGCGCCTTGCCCGCCTGCTTGAATTCCGGCGTCGACTTCCAGGACGGATCGATCTTCACGAAGGCGTAGAAGGCCGCGCGCGGCGGCTGGCCGGTGAAGATGCCGCCGAGCTCGGCGAGGCCGTCGTAGAAGACCGTGCGGCGCGCCTCGAGCTCCGTGACGAACCCGTCGATGCACGCGCGTCCCGCTTCGAGCGCGCCGATCCCGCCGTACTGGACGATGGAGGAGACGTTGCCCGTCGTATAGGCGACAACCGTCTTGGCGCGGCTGCGCATCGCGTCGTTCTTGATCGCCACGTATCCGAGCCGGAGCCCCGTCATCGCGTACGACTTGCTGAACGTGTAGATCGGGATCGTCCGGTCGTACATGCCCGGCAGCGAGGCGATGCTGATGTGCTCGGCGCCGTCGAAGACGATGTCTTCGTAGGCTTCATCCGAGATCACCCAGAGATCGTGGGCGCGGGCGAGCGCGGCGATCCGCTCGAGATCATCGCGCGTGAGCACGCCGCCACTCGGGTTGTTCGGCGTGTTCACGTAGAGCACTTTCGTCTTCGGCGTGATCGTCTTCTCGAGCTCGTCGAGGTCGTAGCGCCACCCGCGCGACTCGTAAAGGGGGCAGCCGACCGGGACCCCGTGGGCCGCCATGACATGACCGACCGTCGGCGGCCACTCCGGGTCCGGCACGATGACCTCGTCGCCCGGCTCGAGCAGCGCCTGCATCACGGCGTAGATGCCGTGCATCCCGCCGTTGGTCACCAGCACTTCGTCGGCGCTGTCCACCGGAATCCGGTTCCGGTGGCGCAGCTTGGCGGCCATGAGCTCGCGCAGCTGCGGCAGGCCGTTGGTCTGCAGGTAGTGCGAGCGGTTGTCGGTGATGGCGCGTCGCATCGCCTCCTTCACGGAGTCTGGCGCGTCGAAGCTCAGGTCGCCCTGGTCGAGGCGAAAGGGGTCCTTGACCGAGTACATCAGGTCGCGGATGAAGGTGATGCCGGAGAGCGGGACGGAATCGAGGTATCTGGCCATAGCGTCCCATTATAATGAGCGGCCATGCCCGACCGACGCGAATTTCTCGGGATGCTTTCGGCGGCGCCGCTCCTGCGGATCCCGGCGCTCGCGGCGCGTTCGTCTCAGCCGCCAGCTTCAGCCGCGGATGATGCGCCCTACGATCTCGTGATCACCGGCGGCCGCGTGATCGATCCGGCCCAGCATCTTTCCGGAACCGCCGACGTGGCCGTGCGCGGCGGCACGATTGCCGCCGTCGGCCCTCACCTGTCGCGGCATCCCGCGCACGACACGATCGACGCCCGTGGATTGATCGTCACCCCCGGGCTCATCGATCTGCACGTGCATGTGTACGAAGGCGTCGCCGGGGTCGCCATGTCCGCGGATGCCGGCTCGCTGGCGCACGGCGTCACGACGGTCCTCGATGCTGGCTCGGCCGGCGCGACGACCTTCCCCGGCTTCCGCCGCTACATCGTCCAGCCGGCGCGCACGCGGATTTATTCCGCCCTGAACATCTCCACGATCGGGCTCGTGTCGCTCAACGAACTGAACGATCTGGAATTCGTCGACCCGAAGGCGGCGGTTCACGCGATCGAGGCCAATCGAGACCTGATCCGGGCGATCAAGGTCAGGCTGACGCCGAACATCCCGGGCACTCAGGATCTGGAATGCCTGCGCCGCGCACGCGCGGCCTCAGATGCCTCAGGCGTGCCGCTCCTGGTGCACATCGGCGGCTCGCATTCATCTCTGAAGGACATTCTCGGCCTGCTGCGTCGCGGCGACATGGTGACGCACGTGCTGCGTGAGCAGCCGAATGGCGTGGTTGATGCCGCCGGGCGCATCAATGAGGCGTTCGTCGACGCGCGCTCGCGCGGGGTGTTCATGGACGTCGGGCACGGCTCGGGCAATTTTTCGTGGCCCACGGCCGAAGCGGCCACTCGCCAGGGCTGGTGGCCCGACACGATCTCGACCGACCTCCACTCTCGCAACGTGAACGGGCCCGTCGTCGATCTCCCGACGACGCTCTCGAAGTTCCTGCGGCTGGGGCTCACGGTCGAGCAGGTGATTGAGAAGGCGACGGTGACGCCCGCGCACATCTACCCGCTGGCGGCCGGCTGCGGCACGCTGCGCGCCGGCGCCCCCGCGGATGTCGCGCTCCTTCGCCTGGAAGAGGGCTCCTTCGCGCTGACCGATTCTCATCGCCAGACGCGCACCGGCCGACAGCGCCTGGTGCCGGTCCAGACCATCCGCGCCGGACGGCGTGTGTCCTAATTCTCCATTCTCAATTCTTCATTCTCAATTTCTATATTCAAAATACTCCGCCACCTGCTGCGCCACCCGTGCGATCGCATCCTCGATCATCTCGCCCGAGCCGGGGCCGTGACGGTGCGTATAGATGCTGACGATCACGTGGTGCTTCGGCGACTCGAGCACGCCCACATCGTCGGCCACATACGGCAGGAAGTCGCCCGTCTTGTGCGGGACGCGCCAGTCGCCTTCGATGTAGCGCGGGATCCGCGTGCGATACAGCTGGCCGCGCATGATCTGCAGCATCAGATCGGAGGAGGCTTTGTCGACCAGTTGCCCGCGCTCCATCATCTCGAGCAGCCGGCCCATCTCCCGCGCCGTCGTCTGGCCGAAGGGATGCTGTCCGCCGCGGTCGAGGGCTTCCGGGCTCGGGGCGGCGCGAAGTGCGGCGAACCATTCGTGTCCTGTCGCCCGCGCCCGCGTCTGGGCGAAACCAAGCTGCTGCATCCGCGCGTTCACGGCGGACGGCCCGCCCACCATGCGATAGAGAACGTCTGTGGCCGTGTTGTCGGAGACGACCACCATCAATGAGATCAGATCCTTCACGGTGAAGACCGCGCCCGGATCGAGATACTTGATGACGCCGGTGCCCGGCAGCCGGTCGGCTTCCTTGAAGGTGTACTTGTCCGTCAGCTTGAACGCTCCCGCCTTGATCTGCTCGAAGACCTCCGTCATCAACGCCAGCTTGATGGTGCTCATCGTCTCCATCGGCTGGTCGGCATTGATGGCGATCTCTTCGCCCGTTTCGATCGACTTCACGTAGATGCCCCACTGTGTGTTGGTGGCATTCGTGATGCGCTGGATCGACGTCTTCAGGTTCTGGAGCGGCGTCGAGGCGGGCGGCGCGCTTTGCGCGCGAAGACGCGCGCCGCCGGACGTGACGGCGAGGAGCGCGGCGCACGCCGCGAACATGGCCAACAGACGACTCGCAAGGGACACGGCGCCTCCTTGGACAGATGTGAGGGATCTACGGCTGGGGGACCTGCCCTTCGACACGGTCCCGGATCGCCGCGAGCGTCCGGTGGGCCGAGCCGTTCGGGAGATTGCTGATGTAGACATGCCGCACGCCGCGGTCGCGGAGCGCGCGAATGGTCCGCGCGCACACGTCTTCCGCGGTCGCTCCTTCGGCGAACTCGCGCGCGAGCGCCTCCTGCGGCACGGGCAGAAAGTTGGCGAGCGCCTCGAGCGTCCGCGGGTTGGCGCTGCGATAGAAGAAGACGCCGAACAGGCCCGGCACGTCCACACCGCGCCGGGCGCGCTCGTCGAGGAAGCGGTCGATCGGCGCGAGGTGGTGATGCGAGACGATCTGCGTCAGGAAGAAATCCGCGTAGAAGGTCGAATCCGCGAGATACGCGACCTGGCGCTCGGCGTCGCCCGCGGGGTTTGCCCATCCACCGAGCACCAGATCCGGTTCACGTTCACGAATCAGCTTGCGAAGCTGCCACGCGTGCTCCACGCATCGCGGCGTGCCGATGTGGCGATCACCGCCGAGTACCACGAGTGAGCGGAAGCCGTGCTGGCGGGCGCGGTCGGCATAGCCGAGGCAGAACGGCAGCGGATGCTTGCACGTCAGGAACGGAACGATCCGCGGCAGCGGCGCGTCGGCGCCCACGTTGATCATCAGGTGGCGGAGATTGTCTTCCTCGTCGGCGCCGACGGCGCTATCGGTGAGGCAGACGAACGTTTCGTCGCGCGTGAGCCGCCGCACCGCATGATAGGTGTCGATCCACGCGTCGATGCCTTCGCCGCTCGCCAGTTCGGCCCGGGGCGGACGCAGTTCGGCGGCGAAGACGGAGGAATCGGACCGGAGGGCTTCGATCAACGTGCGCACGGTGTTCCGCGGCCAGTATACCAGCCGCGTGCGGCGTCCGGGTTGGCGAGGCCGTGAAGGCGATGGTAGGCTGAAGCACACGCGATGAATCAGCCGGACCGCCCGTATCTGCTGGAACAAGTCGACGATGCCGCCGTCGTGCAGGTGTACGCCGACGGCTTTTCCTCGCTGCCGCTGCGCGAGAAGACGCTGATCTGGCACCTGTATCAGGCGGCCGTGGCCGGGCGCGACATTTATTACGACCAGAAGTACGCGCACGGCCTGGCGATGCGCGGTGTGCTCGAGGCGATCGTCGCGCATGCCGCGGACATCGACCCGGAGACCCTCCGCGAGATCGAGCGCTACACCAAGCTGTTCTGGATCAACAGCGGACCGTTCAACAATCTCACGGCGCGGAAGTTCGTCCTGGGCTGCACACCCCAGGCGTTCGCGGCCGCGGCGCACGCGGCCGCGCGCCACGGCGCCCGCCGTCCCGTGCGCGACGGCGAGTCGCTCGACGCGCTGCTCGCACGGCTGCAGCCGTTCTTCTTCGATCCGGACGTCGATCCCCTCGTGACGAACAAGACGCCCGCGAAGGGCCAGGACATCCTGGCGGCAAGCGCGAACAACCTGTACGACGGCGTGACGATGGAGGCGCTCTCGGGGTTCGACGAGCGCCACCCGCTCAACTCGCGGCTGGTGCGGCGCAGCGGTCATCTCGACGAAGAGGTGTACCGGGTGGGCGGCCGCTACGGATCGCAGATCTCGCGAATCGTCGGCCATCTCCGCGACGCGCTGCCGTATGCGACCGAGACGATGCAGGAGGCGCTCCGCGCGTTGATCCGGTTCTACGAGACGGGTGAGACACGGGATCGCGAACACTACGACATCGCCTGGGTCCGCGACAAGGCGTCGCCGGTCGATACGATCAACGGCTTTATCGAGGTGTACCTGGATGCCCGCGGCATGAAGGGCGCCTGGGAGGCCCTCGTCTTCTACATCAATGAAGAGAAGACGAGAGGGATCCGGAAGCTCGCGGCGAGTGCCCAGTGGTTTGAAGATCGGATGCCGTGGGACGAGCGGTACCGGAAGGCGGGCGTCCAGGGGATCACGGCCAATGCGATCGACGTCGTCATCGAAGCGGGCGACTCGGGGCCGATCACGCCGGTCGGCATCAATCTTCCGAACGACCAGGGTGTTCGCGAGCGGTACGGCAGCAAGTCGGTGTCGCTGTCGAACGTCATGGAGGCGTACGACAAGTCGATGCCCACCGCCTTTCGTCGCGAGTTTTCCTGGTCGCCCGAGGAGGCGCAGCGGGCGGAGCGCTGGAGCGCGTCGGCCGCGGAGCTCCTCACCAACATGCACGAGGTGATCGGGCACGGGTCCGGCAAGGTCTCGCCGCACCTCAACGGCAACCCGCACGCGGCGCTGAAAGAGCAGTTCTCGGCGCTCGAAGAAGCGCGCGCGGACCTGGTGGCGCTCTACTTCCTGCCCGACCCGAAGCTTGCCGAGCTCGGCCTGGTGGCGCCAGGCGACCAGGCGGAGATTGTCCGCGCCGAGTACGAGAGCTACACGCGCAATGCGCTCGTGCAGCTCCGGCGCGTCCGCCACGGAACCCAGCTCGAAGAAGATCACATGCGCAACCGACAGACGATCGTGCACTGGCTGATCGCGAACACGTCCGCCATCGACCGCCGGACGCGCGACAGCAAGACCTACTACGTCGTGGCGGATGTGCGGGCGTTCCAGGAAGGCGTGGGGCGGCTGCTCGCCGAGGTGCAGCGGATCAAGGGCGAGGGCGATTACGCGGCGGCGCGTGCGCTCATCGAGCAGTATGGCGTGCACGTCGATCCGGCCCGGCGCGACGAGGTGCTGAGTCGCGTCGAGGAGCTCCATCTTCCGTCGTACACCGGCTTCGTGATGCCGGCGCTCGCGCCGGTGCGCGACGCCAGCGGCGCGATCACCGACGTGGCGATTTCGTATCCGCAGGACCTGACGACACAGATGCTGGCGTTCGCCGCCAGTCAATAGGAGGCGTGCAGATGCCCCACCGTGCCGGAGTCTGGCCTGGAGTGATGGCGCTCCTCATCGGAGCACTGACCCTGGCCCCTCCGGCGCGCGCGCAGCAGGCGCCGGCGTCGAGCCGCGCGCGGCTGCTCGAGTCAGTGGGGCGCCACGCCGTCTCGTCGGCCGACCGCAACCGCATCATCACCGACTCACGCAGCCGCAACATTCCGCTTCAGCGCCTGGCCGTCCGCGCCATCGGCCGCCTGGAAGATCCGTCGCTCGCCAAGTACGTGTATCCGCGCCTTGATTCCTACGTGCCCGAGGTCCGCATGGAGGCGGCGAACGCGCTCGGCCAGATCGCGCAGGCGCAGCTCTCGGCCGACGCGCTGGACCAGATCACGTCGCAGCTCCTCGATCGACTCGACGCCGAGCACGAGTCGGAAGTCGTGGGTGTGATCTGTCGGACCCTCGGGCGGCTCCCGTACACCGACGCCGCGCAGGTGCAGCGAATCGAGGCGCGGATGCTGACGGCGCTGCACGACCAGCCGACGCTCGAAGTGGCGCTCGGGGTGGCGAGCGGCGTCGAGACCCTCACCCGCACGCGCGGGACACTCAGCCCGCCGTCGCCGCCGGTGATTGCCGCGCTGCGCACGCTGACCGACGCGTCCGACGACAGCGTCTCCGGCGACGGGGCGCGGGTGCGCCGCCTGGCGCTCCTCGCGCTCACCGAAGCCAAGGCGGTTGACGCGGTCACGCTACGGCGCACGTTCCACGATCCCGACGCGCAAGTGCGCCGCGAGGCGGCCGCCGCCGCCGATGCGAGCGATCTCCCGGAAACGGCCGCACTCGTTGCCGGCGCGCTGCGCGATCCCGCGCCGATGGTCCGGTACGAGGCGCTCCGGACGTATGGGCGCCGCCAGCACGCGGATGGCTGCGCGCCGACGATCACCGCGTTGACCGATCCCGATGTTCATGTCGATTTGCTCGCCATCGACCTGCTCGGCGATCCCTGCACCTCGTCGACGACTGGCGCGGACGGGATCGACGACCTCGCCCGTATCGCCGGGAGCTATCACGGCGGGACGACGAGCGGCGTGACAACGACCGCGCTGGAGAGTCAGGCCGCGGGCCACGCGCGGACGTCGGACTCCGGACTTCGGACCTCGGACCTGACAAGTGTCACCTGGCATCGCCCTGCACACGCCCTCGTCTCCCTCGCCAAGCGGGCGCCCGATCGCGCGCGTCCGCTGCTCGGCCGGTTCGCGGTCGGCGAGCCCTGGGAGGTGCGCATGTACGCGGCACGCGCGGCTGGCGTCCTGCACGATCAGGAAACGCTGCAGCATCTCGCGCTCGATGCCGACGACAACGTACGGAATGCGGCGCTCGACGCGCTGAAGGACGTCAGCGGGCATGGCGCTGATCCGCTGTATCTGCTCGCGCTGAAGCAGCCGGACTACCAGTTGGTCCGCACGGCGGCGCTCGCGCTCGCCGGCACGTTCCGGAAGGACGATGCCGTGCCGGCGCTGATCGAGGCTCTCAATCGCATCACGAAGGAACGGAAGGAGACCTCGCGCGACGTCCGGCTGGCGCTGCTCGATCGGATCGGCGAGCTCGGGTCGAAGGCGGAAGCGGCGCGCCTGCGCCCGTTCCTGGCCGACTTCGATCCGGCGGTGGCCGACCGGGCGGCAACGGTCCTGTCGACCTGGACCGGGCAGGCCGTCCGACCGACCACGCGCACCTTCGCCGACACGATCGATATCGATCCGCGCGCGCTGACGCGCCTCGGGTCGCCGCGCGCCCATGTGACCATGGCCGACGGGCGCTCGTTCGACATCGCGCTGCTCACGGGCGAGGCGCCGGCCACGGTGCTGCGTTTCGTCCAGCTTGCCACCGACGGCTATTACAACGGCCTCACCTTCCACCGCATCGTCCCGAACTTCGTCATCCAGGGTGGCAGCCCGCGCGCGAACGAATACGCCGGCGACGCCGGTCCGTTCATGCAGAACGAGGTCGGGCTCTGGCCGCACGTGCGCGGCGCGGTCGGGATCTCGACGCGGGGGCGTGATACGGGCGACGGCCAGTTCTTCATCGATCTCGTCGATAACCCACGCTTGAACGGGGACTACACCGTTTTCGGTCAGGTCCTGACGGGCATGGACGTCGTCGATCAAGTCGTCGAAGGTGATGTCATTCGGAGCATCACGATTCTCCCGTGACCATCAGCTTCTCTGGCCGCGTTCCGTCGGAGCGGCAGCCGAACGAGCTCACGACTGAGCTCGCCGCGCTCCGAGCCACCGGCGCGTCCGTCCTGGATCTCACGCTGTCGAACCCGACGCGTGCGGGCCTGATCTATCCCGATCGCCTGCTCCAGCCGCTCGCCGCGCCTGAAGGCCTGCGCTACGATCCGTCGCCATTCGGCCTGCACCAGGCGCGCAGCGCGGTCGCCGCGGACTTCGCGCGGCGCGGCCTGAACGTACCGCCGCCGCGCATCGTGCTCACCGCGAGCACGAGCGAAGCCTACGCGGTCCTCTTCAAGCTGCTCTGCGATCCCGGCGATCGGGTGTTGATCCCGCGGCCGAGTTATCCGCTGTTCGAATATCTCAGCCGGCTCGATGGCGTGGTCGCGAGCCCGTACGAGCTCGAATATCACGGCGTCTGGACGATGGATGTAGGGGCGCTCGAGCGAGCGATCACGGACCGGACCAGAGCGGTGCTGGTGGTGGCACCGAACAATCCGACGGGATCGTTCCTGCGCCAGGGCGATCTTGACGACCTGGTGGACCTGTGTGCGTCGCGCGGCCTCGCGATTGTCGGCGACGAGGTGTTTGCGGACTATCCCCTCGATCCGGATCCATCGCGCGCGATCAGCGTGCTGACGCAGGATCGGGCCTTGACGTTCGGGTTGGGCGGGCTGTCGAAATCGGTCGGCCTTCCCCAGCTCAAGCTCGCCTGGATCGGCGTGAGCGGACCGGCGACGATCGTCGAGGAGGCGCTGGCGCGGCTGGAGATCATCTGCGACACGTACCTCTCGGTGGCGACGCCCGTGCAGCACGCGGCGGCGGCGCTGCTCTCGACCGGCGCCATTGTCCGCGAACAGATCAGGGATCGCGTGCTGGCCAACTACGCCTCCCTCCATGCGCTGGCGGCCGTCCATCCTGCCTGCCGCGTGCTCAGGGCCGAGGGCGGCTGGTATGCGGTCGTGCAGGTGCCGGCGACGCGCGGCGAGGACGCGATCGTGCTCGAGGTGCTGAGGCGCCAGCACGTGCTCGTGCATCCCGGGTATTTCTTCGACTTCCCTCGCGAGGCCTTCCTGGTGCTCAGCCTGCTGCCGCCACCCGATCTGTTCGCCCAGGCGGCGGCACGGCTGCTGAGCGAGACGGACTCTCGCTGAAATCGCGCTAGGATCGGAGAGCTATGCCGTCTCGCCTCGCGGCCGGCCGCCGCGCCGGCCTCATGATCCCGCTCTTCTCCTTTCCATCACGACAGAGCTGGGGCCTCGGCGAAATCGGCGACATCGCGCCGATGGCGGCCTGGCTCGCCTCGGCCGGCCAGGACGTCCTGCAACTGCTGCCGCTCAACGAGATGGCGCCCGGTCAGCAGTCGCCGTATTCGGCGATCAGTGCCATGGCGATCGATCCCCTGTACATCACGATCTCGCACGTGGAGGAAGTCGCGCGGGCGGGCGGCGACGCCGCCCTCTCGGCTCCGCGCCGTCAGCGGCTGAACGCCATCCGCGCCGCCGACCTGGACTACCGCCGCGTGCGTGAGCTGAAGGACGAGGTGCTGCGCGCCGCGTTCGATCGATTCCTGGCCGACGAGTGGCGCAGGCACACGCGGCGGGCCGAAGAGTTGCGGGTCTTTCTCGCCGAACAGGCGTGGTGGCTCGAGGATTACGCGGTGTTTCGTGCGCTGCACGCCGAAGCGGGCGAGCAGCCGTGGACCTGTTGGCCCGGGCCGCTCCAGCGTCGAGAGCCTGGCGCCGTGCTCGAGGCCAGAACGAGGCTGGCCGACGAGATCCTGTATCGGCAATACCTGCAGTGGGTCGCCGACACCCAGTGGCGCGATGCGCGGCGCTCGGCGGAGCCGGTGGAACTGATCGGCGACCTGCCATTCGTGGTCGACGTCGACAGCGCCGACGTGTGGGCGAGGCAGGAAGAGTTCCGGCTGGATGCCGCCGTCGGCGTCCCGCCCGATGCGTTCAGCGCCGAGGGGCAGGACTGGGGATTGCCGCTCTATCGCTGGGACGTCCTGGCGCGCACCGACTTTCGGTGGCTGCGCGAGCGGGCGCGCCGCAACGCCCAGCTCTATGCCGGTTTCCGCATCGATCACCTGGTCGGGTTCTATCGCACCTATGCGCGGCCGCGCGATGGGAGCCCGGCGTTCTTCTCGCCGGCGGCCGAGCCGGATCAGACGAAGCTCGGAGAAGCCGTCATCACGATCTTCAGGCAGTCCGGTGCGCACGTGCTCGCCGAAGATCTCGGGTTGGTGCCGGACTTCGTGCGGGCTTCCCTGGCACGCATGGCCGTGCCCGGCTATCGCGTGCTCCGCTGGGAGCGCGACTGGCACGCGGCCGGCCAGCCGTTTCGCGATCCGGCGCGCTATCCGGCCGTGTCGCTCGCCACGTCGGGGACGCACGACACCGAACCGATGGCGGTGTGGTGGGAGAAGGCGACCGCTGACGAGCGCCGGGCGGTGATGGAGATTCCGAAAGTGCGCGAGGTACTTCGGGAGCGGCGTGACGCGGCGACGAGCGCCTACACCGATGATGTCCGGGACGCGCTCCTCGAGGCGCTGTTTGCCGCAGGCTCCGACCTGCTGGTGCTGCCGGTCGGGGATGTGTTCGGGTGGTGCGATCGGATCAACGAGCCTGGAACGGTGGGGAGCCGCAACTGGACGTATCGGCTGCCCTGGCCGAGTGACGAACTGGATCGACAGCCTGAGGCGGTCGCCTGCCGCGACCGCCTCAGGGCCTGGAGCGAGCGCTATCAGCGCGGCTGAGCCGAGGTCGTGGTCTTTGGCGCAGGCGGCAACGGCTTGCGCGGCAGCAGGTCGTCGCGGTTCGCGGCGTCGTAGACGAACGAGGCGACGATCACCGCATCCTTCATCATGTCGCCCGGCTGGACACGCTCGTACAGGTCCATGTTCGAGTGGTGGGTCTCCGTTTCGTATTCCACCGGGTCCTGGATGAACTGGAAGCCGGGGATGCCGACGGCGTCGAACGAGAGATGATCGGTGCCCCCCGTGTCGCGCAGCGTGAGCGTGTGCATCCCGAGATCATGGAACGGCTCCATCCATCGCTCGAAGATCGGCGCGACCGCTTCGTTCCCCTGCAGGTACACGCCGCGGATCGCCCCCGTGCCGTTGTCGACGTTGAAGTAGCCCGAGATCTTCGCCTGCTCCGGCTTGAGCGCCATCGTCTTCGGATCGCCGAAATGCTGGAGGACGTAGGCTTTCGATCCGAGCAGGCCTTCTTCCTCGCCCGTCCAGAGCGCGATCCGGACGGTGCGCCGCAGTTTCACGCCGCTCGCCTTCAGGATCCGCATCGCTTCCATCATGATCGCCGAGCCGGCAGCGTTGTCCGTGGCGCCGGTCGCGGCATGCCAGGAGTCGAAGTGGGCGCCGAGCATCACGACCTGGTCGGCCTTGTCCGAGCCTGGAATATCGCCGACGATGTTGAACGAGTTCAGGTCCTTGTCGTAGAACGTGTTCTTGATATCGAACTGCAGCGTCACCTGCACGTGCTTTTCGATCATCCGCACGAGGCGGTTGTAGTGCTCCGTCGCGACGACGACCTGCGCAGGGACTGGCGGTGCCTTCGGATCCTGTGAGCCGCCCGAGGAGACGAACACCGTTCCACCGACGCCGCGGCCCGGCTCGAGCACGGCGGCGACCCCTTCGCTCAGGAGAAAGGCGTTGCGCCGGGTCTGAAATTCGCGGCGTGCACGGAACTGCGCGAATCGGCGCGCATCCGGCGTGCGCCCGGGATCGGGCGACATCGCCATCGCGGCCAGTTCATCCTCCGTGTAGCGGTGGCCGATCGGCGAGAAGCGCGGTTCGACGGCTTCGACCGGCGACACCAGGACGAATTTCCCCTTCAGCTTTCCTTTATAAGAGGCGAAGTCTTCCTCGCGCTCGATCGGCGCGTAGACCGCCTCCGCCGTGACCGGACCGTTCGTCCCGGGCGTCCAGGCCTTGGCGTAGGCGATGAGCGGGAAGGCGCGCGGCGAGACGGCCCGCGCGACCATCCGGTCGTTCGACCAGCCGCGCCCGAATTCCCACGGCTCCTCGTGTACGTCGCTGATGCCCCAGCCGGTGAGCGTTTTTTCCGCGTACTGCGCGGCCTCGCGCATGTCGGGCGAGTTGGTGAGCCGCGGACCGTACACGTCGGTGAGGTAGCCCTCGACTTCCATCACCTGCGAGTGCTGGAAGCCTTCGGCGCGGATGCTGTGCAGCGCCTGGAAATCGAGTGGATCGGCCGACGGCGTCCATTGCGCGCCGAGCGGAATGGCGGCGAGGAGCGCGGTGCCGGCGGCGAGAGCGAGCGTCGAACGGAATCTCATGGCGGCCTCCTGCTGAACCGCCCGACTGTATCGGCGCCCTCCCGTCGCCGTCAAGGCCGAGCCGGAGGGCACTAAAAACGAAAAATCGAGCGAAAGGGTATTTCCGATCGCGCCAGAGTTCGATATCTTAGACGAGCCTTTTTATGCGACGACTTCGATCGACGACCCTGCTGGCCGTCTCATCTGCCCTGCTCGCCGCCGCTGCCTGCAGCGGATCCTCTCGCACGGTGGCCTCGACGGCCCGGCGCGCCGACATCGCCCTCGCGGCGGATGTGACCACCATCAAGGCGATGGTGCCGCGCAACGCCACCCTCGAGGCGCTGCTCCGCGCGCAGGATGTCTCCGGCGACGTCGTCGACGCGATCATCGGCAGCGCGCGGACGGTGTTCGATCCGCGGCGGCTGATGGCGGAGCACGCGTACGAAATCGTCCGGTCGATCGATGGTCCTCTCCGCAACTTCCAGTACGAAATCGATGCCGACCGGCTGCTGAAGATCGTCAGGCGCGTGCACGCCGGCCAGGTCGTCTACGCGGCGAGCATCGTCGAGCTCCCGAAGGACCGCGTGGGCGCCGTCGCGGCGGGCGCGATTACCGCGGACAATCCGTCGCTGTTCGAGGCGATGGATGCGGCGGGCGAGTCGCCGGAGCTGGCCGTGGAACTGGCGTCGATCTTCGGCGGTGAAATCGACTTCAACACCGACCTCCAGCGGGGCGATCGGTTCGACGTCGATTACGAAAAGGATGTGCGCGACGGCAAGTTGATCGGCTATGGGCCGATCGCGGCCGCGTCGTTCGACAATGGCGGCCGGCATCTCGTCGCCGTCCGGTTCACGCCCGCCGGCGGGTCGCCCGGCTACTACGATGCCGAAGGGCGATCGCTCAAGCGCTTCTTCCTGCGATCGCCGCTCAAGTTCGAGCCGACCCCGCGAATCACGTCCGCGTTCTCTCGAAGCCGTTTTCATCCGGTCCTGCACACCTATCGCGCGCACCTCGGTGTCGACTACCATGCCCCGATGGGGGCGCCGGTCCAGGCGGTGGCGAGCGGCGTGGTGCTGTCGGCTGGGTGGTCGGGCGCGTCCGGGCGGATGGTCCATCTGCGACACGCGAACGGCTACGAAACCTATTACCTGCACCTCTCCTCGATCTCGAGCGGGGTTCGTCAGGGCGCGCGCGTCGAGCAGGGCGAGGTGATTGGGCGTGTGGGGCAGTCGGGGCTGGCCACCGGGCCGCATCTGGACTTCCGGATCCGGCATCGCGGCGAGTTCGTCAACCCGGTGCTCGTTCGCAAGAGCCTGCCGCCGGGCGATCCGATCGCCCCGGCCGACCGGCCGACGTTCCAAGCCGCGCTCGCGCGCGAGCTCTCCCGGCTCCAGGCGCCCGGCATGGTCGCTGCTGCCGCCCTGGCCGACGCAAGCGCGGCACACACGACCGCGACGACGCCAAATTCGCAGCCGTAAGCCGATATAATGTCGGCTTGCCATGGCGACGCGTTCCCCATTCCGGGCGCTCCGCCCCGAACCTGCCGTCGCGGCGCGGGTCGCCGCGGTTCCTTATGACGTGGTCAGCACCGACGAAGCCCGTGGGCTGGCGACCGATCCCCTGAGCTTTCTTCACGTCTCTCGCGCGGAAATCGATCTGCCGCCGTCGACCGATCCGTACTCGGACGCGGTGTACGCGCGCGCGCGTGAGAACTTCGATCGGCTGCGCCGCGAGGCGCCGCTCGTGGTCGAGGATCAGCCGAGCGTCTACGCCTATCGCCTGCGGATGGGGACGCACGAGCAGGTGGGGATTGCCGCCTGTTTCAGCCTGGACGAATACGCGCGCGACATCATCAAGAAGCACGAGCGGACGCGCCGTGACAAGGAAGACGATCGAACGCGCCATCTGCTCACGCTCGCCGCGCAAACCGGTCCGGTGTTCCTCACCTACCGTGCCGCTCCGGCCGTCGACACCATCGTCGCGGACATGTGCGCGCGTGCGCCGCTCTTCGACTTCGCCGCTCCCGATCGCGTGCAGCACACCATCTGGCGCGCGGAACCGTCCGAGCGCGAGGCGCTCGTGGCAGCGGTCGCCCGGATACCGGAGCTCTATATCGCGGATGGTCATCATCGGGCGGCGAGCGCCGCGCGCGCCTACGAGCAGCGGACGGCGCAGGGCCAGACCGGTGAGAGCGGCGGGTTTCTCGCGGTGGCGTTTCCCGATAACCAGACGCAGATCCTCGCGTACAACCGCCTGGTGAAGGATCTCGCCGGCCGGACGGAGGACGGACTGCTCGCGGAAATCGGGAAGCGGTTCTCCGTGGCCGACGGCAGAGGCGCGCCGACGCGCAAGGGCGACGTCGCGATGTATCTCGGCGGACGCTGGCACACCATTTCGTTCGGACCGCCGCCGCGTGGCGGCGCCATTGCGGCCCTGGACGTGACGCGGCTGCAGGACGGCGTGCTCGAGCCGCTGCTCGGGATCGCGGACCCGCGCACCGACAAGCGGATCGACTTCGTGGGCGGCATCCGCGGGACCGAGGCGCTCACGCGTGCGGTCGACAGCGGGCAGGCCGCCGTGGCCTTCGCGCTGTATCCTGTCTCAATGGCCGAGCTGATGGCGATCTCGGACGAAAGCGCCATCATGCCGCCCAAGTCGACCTGGTTCGAGCCGAAACTGAGGGACGGGCTGGTCAGTCACCTGATCTAGGCCACAGGCCGCAGGCCCGAAGCCTGAGGCCCGAACCGATCGGAGATCTCGATGAAGGTTCTCGTCGCGGACAAGTTCGAGAAGAGCGGGATCGATGGGCTGAAGGCCGCCGGCTGCGAGGTCCTCTATCAGCCGGACCTCAAGGACGCTTCGCTCGAGCAGGCGCTGCGCGAGTCGGGCGCCGACGCGCTGGTCGTGCGATCCACGGCGGTCACGGCGGCCATGCTCGAGGCCGGCTCGCTCGCGCTCGTCGTCCGGGCCGGCGCCGGATACAACACGATCGACACCAAGGCCGCGTCACGGCGCGGCGTGTACGTGTCGAACTGCCCCGGCAAGAACGCGATTGCGGTGGCCGAGCTCGCCATCGGCCTCATGCTCGCGCTGGATCGCCGCATTCCCGACAACGTGACCTCGTTGCGTATCGGAGAATGGGACAAGAAGGAGTTTTCGAACGCGCGCGGCCTGTACGGCCGCACGCTCGGGTTGCTCGGCTTCGGCAATATCGGTCACGAAGTCGCCCGGCGCGCGCACGCGCTCGGGATGTCGCTGCTCGTCTGGAGCCGCCGGTTCGCCGAGGGCGGCGAGCTGCCGCACGACGTGCCGATCACCGTCGCGAAGACGGCGGCTGATGTGGCCGCCGGCTGCGATGTGCTGAGCGTCCACCTGGCGCTCACGCCGCAAACGCGAGGGTTCGTGAACGCTGATCTGCTCGCGAAGCTCAGGCCGGGCGCGATGTTCATCAACACGGCACGTGGGGAAGTCGTCGATTACAAGGCGCTCGAAGCCGCGGCCCGGGAGAAGGATCTCCGCGTGGGCCTCGACGTCTACGCCAGCGAGCCGAGCGGCGCCACGGGTGAGTTCACCGATCCGATCGCGAAGCTGCCGAACGTGTACGGGACGCACCACATCGGCGCCTCCACCGATCAGGCGCAGGAGGCCATCGCCGCCGAAACGGTTCGGATCGTGCGCTGCTACATGGAAACCGGCAAGGTCCCGAACGTCGTGAACCTCTGCGCGCGCACACCGGCCACCTGCAGCCTCATCGTCCGGCACCACGATCGACCCGGCGTGCTGGCGCACGTGTTCGAGCAGCTGCGGTCGGCGAACATCAACGTGCAGGAGACCGAGAACATCATCTTCGAAGGGGCTGAGGCCGCCGTCGCGCGCATCAACCTCGATGCCGAACCGTCGAGCGCCCTCCTGCGCTCGATTCAGCAGGGCAGCGACGCGATTTTCGACCTTCATCTCGTCAGGATTTAACGGAGCAGCACCATGGCCACAACCACCACGCGTATCTTCAACTTTTCAGCCGGACCCGCCGTTCTGCCGCTGCCCGTGCTCGAGCAGGTTCAGCGCGACCTGATCGCGCTGCCGGGCGTCGGCATGTCGATCATGGAGATCAGTCATCGCTCGAAGCCCTTCGACGCGATCATCAAGGGCGCCGAGGCCGACATCCGGGCGCTGGCTGGCGTGCCGGACAACTACCGCGTCCTCTTCCTGCAGGGCGGTGCCAGCCTCCAGTTCTCGATGGTGCCGATGAACCTGCTCACGCCGGGTGGCACGGCCGACTACATTCTCACCGGCGCATGGTCGCAGAAGGCGCTCAAGGAAGCCAAGAAGGTCGGCAAGACGAACGTGGCGGCGACCACCGAGGCCGAACAGTTCACGCGCGTGCCGGGGCAGGGTGAGCTGCAGCTCACCTCGGGCGCCGCGTACGTGCACATGACGTCCAACAACACGATCTTCGGCACCGAGTGGACCGATGTGCCCCGCACGGGTGATGTGCCGCTCGTCAGCGACACCTCGTCCGACATGTTCAGCCGGCCGATCGATATCGCCAGGCACGGGCTGATCTATGCGGGTGCCCAGAAGAATCTCGGCCCCTCGGGTGTGACGCTCGTCATCGTCCGCGACGACCTGCTGGCGCGGTCCCAGGCGACGCTGCCGACGATGCTGAGCTACGCGGTGCAGGCGGAGAACGCCTCGCTGTACAACACGCCGCCGACCTTCGGGATCTACGTGCTCGGTCTCGTCGTCAAATGGATCCGATCCGAGGGTGGCCTCGAGGCGATGGCCCGCCTGAACGAGCGAAAGGCCGCCAGGCTCTACGCCGAAATCGACCGGTCGGGCTTCTATCGCGGCACCGCGCAAAAGGAGAGCCGGTCGCGCATGAACGTGACGTTCCGGCTGGGGAGCGAAGACCTGGAGAAGAAATTCATCCAGTCCGCCACCGCCGCCGGCTTCGATGGGCTGAAAGGGCACCGGTCCGTCGGCGGGATCCGGGCCTCGATCTACAACGCCTTCCCGGAAGCGGGGGTCGACAGCCTCGTGCAGTTCATGCAGGAGTTCGAGCGGACGAATGGCTAGGCTTTAAAAGGTGATTTTTCGGTCGGGTGCCAAATCAGCGGTTTTGCACGGGTTGCGCCGGCTTTTCGGCTGGTGCCTCCCGCGCGCCGCGTGGTAACATCGCTCGTTTCCCACAACCCGGTGGTCGACGCCGGAAGGGGAGGAGAGTCCTTGCTGCTGTCGCTTGTCCTGGCCCTGGTGGCTGCGGTGATCCTGATTCAGATCGCCGTTTTCAGCACCACGATTTATCTGCATCGCTGCGCGACGCATCGCGCGCTGGTGCTGCATCCGGTCGCCGCGTTTGCGTTCCGGTCCGCGCTCTGGCTCACGACCGGGCTGTCGACGAAGGAGTGGGTGGCCGTGCACCGGAAGCACCACGCCTTTACCGACGAGGAGGGCGATCCGCACAGCCCCTACCTCGAAGGCTTCTGGCCCGTGCAGCTGGGCAACGTCTTCTACTACATGCGCGAGGCGAAGAACCCAGAGGTCGTCCAGAAGTACGCTCGAGATATCAAGGACGATGTGTGGGACCGGCTGTTCTTCAACCACGGCCTGCTCGGACTGGCCGTGGGCACCGTCGGGCTCTGCGCCGCGCTCGGCATCTGGTGGGGCCTGCTCGCGGCGGGCGTTCACGCCGTCATGTACGTGTTCGTGCTGTCCTCGTCGATCAATGGCCTCTGCCACCACGTCGGCTACAGGAACTTCGACAACACGGCCACGAACCTCCGGTTCCTGGCGCTGCTGACCGGGGGGGAAGGGCTGCACAACAACCATCACGGCTTCCCGCGCAGTCCGAAGTTCAGCGTCCGCAAGCGCGAGTTCGATCCGGCCTGGCCGATCATCCGTTTGCTCACGCTGCTGCGGCTCGCCCGCCCGTACAAGACCATCGAGCAGCACGCGAACGCCTAGCCTGGAACTCTGGTGAAGGTCACGCCCGCCCCGCGAATTCGCGGGTCTCGGTGTGTACCTTCACCCGCTCGCCTTCCTTGATGAAGAGCGGCACGCGGATTTCGAGCCCGGTTTCGAGCGTCGCAGCCTTCGTCACCCCGCCACTCGCCGTATCGCCACGCACGCCAGGCTCGGTCGAGGTGACCGTGAGCTCGACGTGCGGCGGGAACTGCAGGCCGATCGGCCGCCCGTTGTAGCGCTGGATCTGCACGAGCAGGTTGTCGGCGAGCAGGAGCCGATCCTCGCCGATCGTGTCGCCGGTCAGCGTCAGGGTGTCGAAGCTCTCCTGGTCCATGAAGTGATAGCCGCTCGGGTCCGAGTAGAGGAACGTGGCCGCGACGGTGTCGAGGTCCGGCTCGGCGAACATCTCGCCGGCCTTGAACGTCCGGTCGAACACGGCCCGCGTGAGCAGGTTGCGCATCTTCAGGCGCACCAGCGTCTGTCCGCCCCGCGCGGTCGGCTTGGAGATCTCCACGTCGAGGCAGTGATAGGGGGCCCCTTCGAACTCGAAGAACGTCTTGCGCTTCACGGACAGAGCATCAATCAGAGCAGCCATGGGGAATATTGTAGTCAGCGCGGCCCGTCCTCGTACACGAACTTCTGCACACGCTTCCCCTCGTAGGTTTCGGTGATATAGAGATTCCCTTTCGAGTCGACAGCCAGGTTGTGAGCACCGTAGAACTCGCCGGCCCAGTGGCCGGCGTGGCCGAAGCTCGCGACGACCGTCAGCGTCTTTCTCAGCAGCACGTACACCTGCTGATTGGTCCCATCGATGACGATGGCGTAGGTTTGCGCGGGATCGGGTGAGAAGCCGATGTCCCAGACCGAGCCGCTGCCGAAGGTCCGCTTCGCGATGAACGCCTCCTGGACGAACGTGCCGTCCTTGCGGAACACCTGCACGCGGTCGTTCGTGCGATCGCAGACGTACACCAGGCCGTCGTTCGAGATTCGGACCGCGTGGACGATGCGGAACTGCGGAGGCGGTGGGCCGTCTGGATCGTACTGGCTGGGCCGGTTCTCGTGCTGCACCGTGCCGCTGAACGGTCCGGGCAGATGCTCGCCGGCCTTCTCGAAATACGAATCGTCCGGCTTCCGGCCGTACGCGCCCCAGTGTCGCTTGTAGGCGCCGGTCGTCGCATCGAACACGATGACGCGGTGGTTGATGTAGCCGTCGGCGACGTAGAGCTCGTTGGCCGCTTCGTCGACAATCATGCCGGCCGGCGCACCGAGGTTCTGCGTGTCGTTGCTGCCGCGATTCTGGCCCGCGTGGCCGATCTGCATCAGAAACCTGCCGTCCCGGGTGAACTCCAGGATTTGCGCGTCCTTCGGCCCCGCGCCGGCGACCCAGACATGATCGTGGTCATCGACGTAGATGCCGTGCTCGAGCTGCGGCCATTCGTAGCCCTTACCGGGTCCACCCCATGCCTGGACCAGGTTGCCGGCCCGATCGAACTCGAGCACGGGCGGCGCCGCGCGCCAGATCGACCGCGTCTCGTTCGGCTGCAGCGTGGAGGGCCGGTGCACGATCCACACGTGGTCGCGGCGGTCGACCGCCACGCCGGCGACGGCGCCCAGGATCCAGTGGTTCGGGAGTGGCTTCGGCCAGAACGGATCGACGTGGTAGGACGGGACCGTCTTCGCGTGTGCGGGAGGAGAGGCGGGTGCGGCCGCGAGCAGAGCCGCGAAGATGGCGGCCGCGACGACCGCACGTGGAGCCTGCACCAGGTTCATGACCGTCCACCTCCGTGCGCGGCAGGATAGCAGATCGGCCGAGAGCGGCGCGGACGGCTACTCGGGCGGCCGCGGTTCGCCGGCTGGACGCCGCGGGCGCCGGCGGCGCCGCCGGCGACGGCGTTCAGGCGCTTCAGTGCCCTCGGTGCTTTCGTTGCCTTCAGCGGTCGCGGCCCCTTCCTGCAGGCCGCGCCAGAAGCCGACCGTGTCGGGCGCGTTACCGTGAATCTCGAGCCAGGTGAGCGCGTCCGCGAAGGCGTTGCGGTGGAGCAGCGTGCGATGCGCCCGCGGCGACGGGCCGGGATCGAGCAGCCGTGGCAGGAGCGCGAGCATGTGCGAGAGGTGCTCGACGTCGCGGCGCGGGATCGGCAGGATGCCGAGCGACAGCGGACCCGGCTTGTGCGGGTTCACGGTCGCCAGCCGCGAGCCCTGCGGCGAGAACCCGAGCGGCACGAGCAGCGTGCCGAGCAGGATCACGTTCGTCAGCGCAGCCGGGATCTCATCGAACCGTCGTCGATACGCATCGAGGCGTTCGAGCGACTCCCAGAGCCGCACCGAGGCGCCGCGCTGCAGTTCCGGGGCCACCGGCTCGATCAGGCCAGCATCGGCCATCCAGCGGAAGGCGGGCTCCGAGGCGCCCGCGCGCAGGATCTTCAAGTACTCCTCGATGAGCCGCGGCGGCGCGGCGTGCGCGATCCGATGACCCTGCCGCCCGATCGCCTCCATGATCGGCGGGTCGATCTTGAAGTCGAGCCGGGCCGCCAGCGCGATGGCGCGCATCATCCGCACCGGATCTTCCGTGAATCGCTCGTCCGGATCCCCGATGCACCGCACGAGATTCTCGCGGAGATCGTGCAGGCCGCCGACGTAATCGATGATCGAGAACGTGGCGATGTCGTAGAAGAGCGCGTTCACCGTGAAGTCGCGGCGGAAGGCATCCTCTTCCGGCGTGCCGAACGTGTTGTCCCGCGGGATGGCGTGATGGGGGCTGGTCTGCGGCTGGTCGTCGAGGGGCGAGTCCACGGAGTCGGGTGGGAGCGGCTCGTTCGGCTCCTCGCCCGGCGGCGGCGTCGGCCGCCGGAAGGTCGCGACCTCGATCACCTTGGTGCCGAACCGGACATGCGCCAGGCGGAAGCGCCGGCCGATGATCCAGCAGTTCCGAAACAGCTTCTTCACCTGGTACGGATGCGCCGAGGTCCCGATGTCGAAATCCTTCGGGCGGCGGCCGAGCAGCAGGTCCCGCACGCTCCCGCCGACCAGGTACGACACGTAGTCGTGCTGGCGAAGACGATAGAGCACCTTCAGGGCGTCGGGATCGACAAGGCTGCGGGAGAGGCTGTGCTCCGCGCGCGGGATGATCGTGGGCTCCGTCATCGACCCTCAAATTCTAGCACGCCAACCTGATGAACAGGCTTGAAGTAATTGTGTGTCAATATCTTAGCGGCTCCGCTTCCGTGTGGTAGCATCCTGATCGTGAGCCCCAGGCCGGCCTTCGTCGCGTGTGTCTGTCTCCTGTCGATCGCGGGCACGGCGGCTGCGCAATCCTCGACCGCCGCTCTGATGCAGGCGCGCACGCTGTACAACAACGGCAAGTACGAGGAGGCGATCGCGGCGGCCGCGGCGGTGTCGTCAGGGCCCGGCAAGGACGAGGCGCAGTTGGTCGCGGGGCGCGCGTACCTCGAACGCTTCCGGCACACGGGCGACACCACGGATCTGGCCACCGCGCGCAACGATTTCCGCACGCTCGATCCCGCCCGGCTCGATTCACACGATCGCGTGCAGCTGCTGGTCGGCCTGGGCGAGGCCCTCTATCTCGATAGCCTGTATGGCCCGTCGGCTGACATGTTCGCCGTCGCGCTGGAGGAGGTCGCGCCGTTCGGCCCCGACGAGCGCAATCGACTGCTGGACTGGTGGGCCAGTGCGCTCAGCGCCGAGGCGCAGCTCCACGAAACCGATCGTCGATCGCCGTATTACCAGGCGATGGTCGAGCGGATGCGGCAGGAGCAGCTGGCGGATCCGCGGTCGAGCGTGGCGGCCTACTGGACCGTCGCCGGCGAGCGCGGCCTGGGCGATCTCGATCGCGCGTGGAGTGACGCGATTGCGTCCTGGGTGCGCGCGCCGCTGATGGACAAGAGCGACCAGCTGCGGCGCGATCTGGATCGTCTGGTCGTGACGGCCATCATCCCCGAACGCGCGCGCGAGCTGGCACCGACCCCTCCCGATGCGGCGACGACGGCGGCGGACTTGAGAGCGGAGTGGGAGGTCGTGAAGGCGAAATGGAAGTGACGTCTCCCTATCCCTTCGCCTCCTTCCAGTTCTCCCCCACCCCCACATCCACCGTCAGCGGCACGTCGAGCGAGGCGGCGCGCTCCATCCGGGTGCGCACCAGCTCTGAAACCTCCGCCGCTTCGTCGCGCGGCACCTCGAAGAGCAGCTCGTCGTGCACGGTCAGGATCATCCGCGCCTGGCCGCCTCGCGCGCACAGCGCCTCGTGCACGTCGATCATCGCGCGCTTCAGGATGTCGGCCGCCGTTCCCTGGATCGGCAGGTTCACGGCGACGCGCTCCGCGGCGGCGCGAATCTGACCATTCCGGCTGTTGATCTCCGGCACGGCCCGCCGCCGGCCCATCATCGTCTTCACGACGCCCGTCCGGCGTGCGTCGGCGAGCGTCCGATCGATGAAGCCGCGTACGCGCGGGAAGCCCGCGAAGTAGGCGTCGATGAACTGCTGCGCCGCGGGCGCCGTGACGCCGATGTCGCGCGCCAGCGTGAAGGCCGTCTTGCCGTAGAGGAGCGCGTAGTTCACGATCTTCGCGCGCCGCCGCAGCTCATGGCGATCCAGCGTGCTGTCGGCGCCGAACACCTTGAGCGCTGTCTGGTCGTGAATGTCGTCGCCGCGGCGGAACGCCTCGATGAGCGTCTCGTCGCCGGCCATGTGCGCGAGCACCCGCAGCTCGATCTGCGAGTAGTCGGCCGAGATCAGGACATTGCCCGGCTCGGCGATGAAGGCGCCGCGGATCTCGCGACCGAGTTCGGTCTTGATCGGAATGTTCTGCAGGTTCGGGTCGCTGCTGCTCAGACGTCCGGTCGCCGCCACCGCCTGGTTGAAGCAGGTGTGCACGCGGCCGG
>JANWLS010000232.1 GCA_025450765.1 Vicinamibacterales bacterium
ACGAACAACAGCGATGGGATCAAGTCCGGTTATACGACGAGCGATCCGGCATACGCGGTGAGCTTCGCGATCGAGCGCGGCCAGCCGATGACACCGAGCGCGGATGATCGAGCTGATGGCGACCGGCTGGCGCGGGCACTGGGGGTGGACGCGGCGCACTTCGCGCACGTGGGCGGTGCCAACGGACGACACGACGATGCACCGGCGGCGATGAACACCGTGCTGTGGCCGGCGACGTTCGAGTACTACCTGGAGAACCTCGTCAACGGCGCCGTGCCCGATCCAACGACCACCGTGCCGGCCGCGCGCGATTTTTTCCTGTCGTGGGTGCGGGCGCGTGGTCCTTGGCCGACGCTGCGCATTGGGCGACAGCCGTACGGCGTCGTGCCGGTCGTGTGGAGCGGCGGTTATCAGGCACGCGCGGGCGATGCGATCACGGCTCCGTTACTCGCGCTGCTGGAATCGCTCCGCCCGACGTGGCGTACGGCGTCGACGCAAGTGCCGCGCGCTGGCTTGGGCTCGGACCCTGATGCGACCCTGGCGGGTGTACTCGGGATGAGTCCGTGCTCGGAGACGTTCGTGGGCCGGAGCGTGCTGGGGCCCCAGTACAATCAGTTCTACTGGCGCTTCCTCGCCCGCCCGATCAACGCCGCGTGGTGGACGCGACTGGGCCAGCTCGGGACGGCTGGACTCGGGACGTTGGCAACAAACGCGGCGCCGACCCGTCTCGGGAACTCGACGTATCTCGGCAAGCACTTCAACCTGTCGGGAACGATCGTCGACACGCCACTCACCGACGGCCCGCTCGCGAACAACTACCTGACGACGGTCGGCGGGATGACGTTCGACCAGCTGCGCACGGAGGCGTTCACGGTACGTCCGACGCCGTTGCTCTGGCTCCTGGTGCGGCACGCGGCGCTTCGGCAGTACGCGAGCACCGCGTACGGACTGCTCGGCGCCGCCGTCAGCGCCAGCGATCAGTTGGAGCCTGAGCTGATCGACATCACGCCGACCCGTCATACGCCAAACGTGTGGAATCACCTGGCCATGACGGTGCCCGGCGGTACAGCCGGCACCGGCGCCGTCAGTGCGTTCCTCGACCAGCATAAAACCAACGGTCCGGCGCCGTTCGTCGCGTTCTGGAAAGCGCTCGGTGCCCTCGCGGGGTTGTCGACCACGGCGCTCGATCAGGTGCTGCGCGAGACGCTCGACCTGCATTCGCACCGGCTCGACGCCTGGTACACGGCGCTGGCGGCCGCACGGCTCGACGCCTTGCGTCAGGTGAATGGCAACGCGTCGACGGTGTACATCGGAGCATACGGTTGGGTCGACAACGTGCGGCCACAGCCCACTCCGGTCTCGTGGGGCTACGTGCACGCGCCATCGATTGGCCACGCGGCCACGGCGGCCGTGCTGCGGAGCGGTTATCTCACGCACCAAGAGAGCGGGAGTGGCGCTGCGGCGATCGACCTGTCATCGACTCGCGTACGACTGGCACAGAACCTCCTCGATGGTGTGCGATCTGGTCAGGCGCTCGGCGCGCTCCTTGGCTATCAACTGGAACGCGGCCTGCACGCGGCGACGCTCGACGCGTTCATCGCGCCGCTTCGAACGATCGCGCCGATTGAGGGCGTAACCGGCGATCGTACGATCGACGGGCTGTCATTGCTCGACCGGCGCGCAAGCATTCCTTGGGGAACGGGAAAGCTGCCACCGATTGGCGACACCACACAGGTCGCGCTCGACGCTCAACTGTCCCGGCTGGCCGATACGGCCGACGCGATGTCGGACCTCATGCTGGCCGAGAGCGTGCATCAACTCGTGGGCGGGAATGCGCTGCGCGCCGGGGCGACCGTCGATGCGATCGGTCGCGGCGACACCCCGCCGCCGGTGCTCGATATCACGCGGACACCGCGGCGCGGCGGCGTGATCACGCATCGATTATTCGCGATGCTGGGCGGTGGCACTCCGTCCGGGTGGACCGCGACGCCAAGGACTCGAGCGGAGCCTCGACTAGCGGCACTGGCGGCGAGCGTCCTCGGATCGCCGGCGCGGGTGGCGGCGAGCGCGCAAATCATTGGGCCAACTGGCGCGGTCGTGGCGACGGTCGCGATGACGCTGGCGGAACTGGCGCTCGGACCGCTTGACGTCCTGTCGATGGCGCCGTCGGAGCTGGCGGCGCGACTCACACGGCTCGCGTGGAGCCGCCGGCCGTCGAGCACACCGGCTGAATCAACGGTAGCGCTGGTGTTGGCGCGCGATGCCGCGTGGACGCCCGACAAATTGTCGATCGGTGAGCTCACGACCGTGGCCACATCGTGTGCGGCTTTGATTGCAGGGGCGCGAGCGGCGACGGCCGCCGACTTCGCGGCGCCGGATCAGCTGATCGATGCGTCGATCGATACGGGTGAGCTCAAGGTGCGCGCCGATTGGGCTGTCACGGCGCTCAACGCGGCGCGAACACATCTTGGTGATGGGACGGCCCCTGACGTGGCGCTCATGGGCGCGGCGGGATTTGGCGTCGTCAACGCCGTGCCCGTCCTCGATACCAGTGCGTGGCCGGCGCAGGTCGTCGCCGCGAAGGCGGAGCTCGACGCGCGGGCGACGAAGGCCGCGGCGCTCGAGGCTGGCTTCTCGCGAGGCGGCGCGGCGGAAGCGGCGCTGCGGAACCATGACGTCGCACGGCTCCAGATCGTGTTCGGCGCCGGGTTCGCGGTGACGCCCACCATGACGTCAGCGTTTGCCGGAACTCTGAGCTCCCTGTTCGTTGCGAGTGCCGCCTTGCTTGGTGCCCGTCCATTGGAGCCGGTCACGTGGATGGCACGCGCCGCGCGCGTGCGCGCGGGGACGGCGCGGCTGGCGGAGTCGATGATGTACGCCGAAGCGTTGAGCTCTTCGACGCCGCTGACGCCGGTGGTGGCGCAGCTGCCGGTCATCGCCGGTGATGTCTGGGCGGGGTTGCCATTGAAGGCAGGCGCCTCACCAGCCGATCGCCTGTCGCTGGTGGCCGTTGGCGCGACCACGAGCGCACAGGCCGCACTGGTCATCGACGAATGGACGGAGACGATCCCCAACACCGTCGAAACGACGGGGTTGACGTTTCACATCGACGATCCGACAGCGCGCGCGCCGCAGGCAATCCTGCTCGGCGTGCAGCCGGACACCTCCACGTCGTGGACCTTGCCCAGTGTCGAAGGAACGCTGCTCGATGCGATCGAGATGGCGCGGCTGCGGACGGTGGATCCGGACTCGCTCGGGAATGTCGGCCACTTTTTGCCGGCGCTCCTGTTCGCGATCAACCTCGGCGACACGACGCCGGATGCGATCTCGACCGATCTCACGTTGGCCACGCCGCGCAGCATCATCATCCGTCCACCGGTCGTGCCGACGAATCCTGTGACTACGGAGCGAAACTGACATGCCGTCGTTGACGATATGGACTCGGCTCGAACCACGCTGCCGGAACGCGGACTTCACGACCGCGCTCGAAGCTCGAACGCACGATCCGTTCTGGTTCCTCGCCCGCCAGTGGCAGCTCGGCGAGTTGAGCGGCGACGACGCCGGATCGCCGATCCTGGCATCGGTCACGTCGTCGGAAGTCGCGTTGAATCGCGTAGCGGCGGGGACGAACAGGGCGGTGACAATGCCGGCCGGGATGCCGCTCGAAGCGTTCGTCGAGCGCGAGGCGGTGCGACCCGCTGGCGCGGCGGTGGAGTACCGACAGGCAGCTGATGCGGGCCTCTACTTCCTGCGACTGCTGCGGGCAGGCAACGTCGCGCAGGTCGCGGGATTGTACGTCACGCAGTACGGTCTGGCGGCGCCGACCGCGGCGCAGGCGGCCGCGCTCGATGCGCCGGCGCTGGCATTAGCCGCGGTCGTGGCGCGACGGGTGCCGGACGGCGCGCGATTGGCGAGCGAACTGCGCGCGGCGCAACCAGGACTGCCGGCGACGCCCGCCATTCCGGCTGCCGACCGCCCGGGGGTACAGGCAGCGGCGAACGCGTTTCTCGCCTGGTACGACGCTCTGTACGACGCGCCCGCGACCAGCGAAGCGCCGTCATGGGTCGACGAGCGCATGGAGTACCACTTTACGATCGACGCCACCGCGACCGACGCTCCGTGCGCGTTCGTCGCCGACCAGTACACCGGCGACCCGCTGGACTGGCCGTCGTTCGACCATGTCGCCGCACCGCTCGGCGCCGTGACCGCCGCCCCGGCGACCGTGACCCGTTCGCTCGTGCCGGCGCCGGTGAGCTTCAAAGGGATGCCGGCGCGACGGTACTGGCAGCTGGAGGACGCCGCGGTCGACGTCGGGGCCATCGATGCGGGGCCGGCGGACACGGCTCGGCTCATGCTGCGCGAGTTCGCGCTCATCTACGGCAACGACTGGTTCGTCGTGCCCTTGCCGGTCACGGTCGGCTCGGTGGCGCGCATCGCGTCGCTCGTGGTCACCGATACGTTCGGGATCATGCAGACGATTCCTCACTATGCCGCGACCGCGGACGGTGGACGGTGGCGAATGTTTGCGATCTCGGGTGATGCCCTCGACCATCGCTTGATCCTTCCGCCCGTGTTGGCCCGAGGGCTGGCGAGCGACCCACAGGAGCGGGTGCTGCTCGTCCGCGACGATGCCGCGAGCATCGCGTGGGGTGTGGAGACGATCGTGGCCGGGGCGAGTGGTGCGGCGATCGATCGTGCGAGCGCGACGGCGGTCGCGCAACCAGCGGCGCCGCCGCCCCAGCCGGGCGCGGTCTTGCGGTACCAGCTCGGGACCTCGGCGCCGGAGCACTACATCCCGTTCGTGGCGGGGCCGATCGACGCGACGCAGCAGCGCATGCAGCGGGCCGCGCTCCTGCGGGCGGACGGGACGCGAACGCCGCTCGCACCGCTCGGGCGGCTCCTGGCGCCAGACGTGCCGTTGTTCCCGGAGGAGTTCATCCGCGAAGGGGTGCGCGTCGAGCGCATGTATCGGCTCGCGCGGTGGACCGACGGGTCGACGCACCTCTGGCTGGCGCGCCGCAAGATCACCGG
>JANWLS010000233.1 GCA_025450765.1 Vicinamibacterales bacterium
CGTGAGGATCTTCTGGGCGCACGATCCTGCCTGCACAGCAGACACGGGCCGCCACATGCAGAGCGTCTGCCGGCTGGTATCCGCGGCGCCCGGCCCCGGTCCTTGGAACGGGCCGCTGATCGTCAGCATCCGCAGATGCGGGAGCGTCGTCACACCCGGCGCGTTGCCGATGAGCGTGTCGGCCAACGTGAAGCGCTGCGGCGCCAGCAGGTCGTCGATCGGCCCGTCCCACCGCTTTGGAAAGGCGGCCGACACCCGATGCGGGCCGGAGGTCACCTCGATGGGCGGCGTCGTGATTTCCAGCCCGTGCGGATGGTCGCCGCTCATCTTCGGATTGATGGGAACGAGCGCCACCTGCCGTCCGTCGACCGACACGTCGATCTTCCCGCCGGCACCCGCGGTCATGCCGTAGATCTGGTCGGCGCCGCCGTCCTGGGTGCCGTAGAAGCGCAGCTTGAAGCGATAGGTGCCATCGGCCGGGAAGATGTGGACGACCGAGATCCCGCCGCGTGTCCCGTACGGCGCGCCCGCCACATGGCGCATCTGGGACGTCCTCGGCGGAGCGACGTAGGTCGTGGTGGATGCGGTCGGCGCCGTGTCGCCCACCGCGAGGCGGCTGATCTGAGCGGCCGCATCGAGGTACCCCTGCATCAGCGTCGGCGAGAAGGTCTGCACGTTCGCCACGTCGGCGAAGTTGTGGCTCATCGTGTCCGGGGGCAACCACTGACCCACATTGACCGTGAGACCGAGCATCGAGTGGATCGAGGCCGCATATTCCGCACGATCCAGCCGCTGGAACGTCCGGACGCCGGGATCCGGATGGCGCGCGGCCTCGCGGTCGATCCGGTGCGCCAGCGAGGTCACGAACGCGTGGATCGACGCCGGATCCGGCCGCTTGGGCGCCGACTGCGGCGGCATCATGCCCGCCTGCAGCTTCGCGATCATCTTCTCGGCGAGCTGTGCATCCTGAGGCGCCTTCGCCATGTCGAAGTGCTGGAAGCTCACACCACCCGGCTTGATCGCATCGACGTGGCACTGGGTGCAGATGGTGTGCACCATCTTGTTCTGCGTCTGCACGGTCATGACGTCGCCGGTATGCGCGAACGTCACGATCTGCGGAGCGACGCCGCTCGCGATCTGCGGCATCGTCGCCGGCGCCCAGCCCGACGTCTTCGTCTGGGCCGCACTGGCCGACGCGGTGGCCGCCTCGCCGGAGAGGCTCTTGATGAACATCTCGAGGGTGGCGGGAGCGGGCCGAGGCATGCCCGCCGGCGGCATCGCCCCCGCTCGCAACTTGCCCACCATCAAGCGCATCACCGTGGCGTTCGGGCGCGCCGCATCAAAGTGCTGGAGCGACAGCCCGCCAGGTTTCTGGGCGTCGCTGTGGCAGACGGCGCAATACTGGTGGACGAGTGCGTTTTGCTGCGTCACCGACATGGTCGATGCCGATGGTGTCGCGCTCGTTGCGGACGCGGCAGCGGCCTGTCCGCTTCCCTGTGCTGCCAGCGTCAGACTGAAGGCACACGCCACAATCGCTGTGCCGAGCGCCACGTTGCCAAGTTTGCTCATGCCCACCCGCCCTTTCGCCAAACTGGGCGAAATATCGTGACACGATATAACCCAGAATACAGGGGTTGGAGGCCCATGAATGTAATTTCATGTCTTTTTAGTCCCTGATAAGCTGTGCTTATTCAGTTACTTACGGATGAATTGCGACGTTGGCGTGGCCCGGCTGTCTGTCAGGAGACCAGGCTTCCAGAGTCTCGGGTGAGCGGTGGAACGGGGGTGGGGGAGGCGCGGGCCCGCAGACACTCTGCGGGCCGTGGTCGCTCTCAGTATTTCGGCTGGCTCGGATCAACCGTGTCGATCCACTCGAGGATGCCGCCACGCAGGTTCTTCACGCGATTGAAGCCGACCGACTGCAGGAACGCGACCGCCTTGGCGCTGCGCCCGCCCACCTTGCACTGCGCGATGATCTCGCGATCCGCGTCGAGCTCGCCGAAGCGCGTGGGCAGCTCGCCGAGCGGAATCAGCACGGAGCCGGGGATGCGATTGATCTGGTACTCCTGCGGCTCGCGGACGTCGAGGATGAGCAGGTCGTCGCCGCGATCGAGGCGCGCCTTCAGGTCGCGCGGTGAAATCTCTTCAATGGCCATGGGTTTCTCCGTGGCGGCCGCCGGCGCCGCCGGACGCATGCCGCAGAACTGCTCGTAGTCGATGAGCTCGCGCACCGTCGGATGCGTGCCGCACACCGGGCAGTCGGGATCCTTCCGCAGCTTCAGCTCGCGGAACCGCATCCGGAGCGCATCGACGATGAGGAAGCGTCCGATGAGCGGCTCGCCGGCGCCGATGATCAGCTTGAGCGCTTCGGTCGCCTGGATCATCCCGACCAGGCCGGGTAATACGCCGAGCACGCCGCCCTCCGCGCAGCTTGGCACGAGCCCGGGCGGCGGCGGCTCCGGATAGAGGCAGCGGTAGCACGGACCGTCCTTCGTCGCGAAGACCGACGCCTGTCCCTCGAACCGGAAGATGCTGCCATAGACGTTCGGCTTGCCGAGCAGCACGCACGCGTCGTTCACGAGATAGCGCGTCGGGAAGTTGTCCGTGCCGTCGACGATGATGTCGTACGGCTCGAAGAGCGACAGCGCATTCTCGGACGACAGCGCGAGCTCGTGCGTCTGGATCCGGATCTCCGGGTTCAGCGCCTCGAGCTTGTTGCGCGCCGACTGCAACTTCGGGATGCCGACGTCCGGCGTATGGTGCAGCACCTGGCGGTGCAGGTTGCTGAAGTCGACCACGTCGAAGTCGACCAGGCCGAGCGTGCCGACGCCGGCCGCCGCCAGATACATCGCCACCGGCGAGCCGAGGCCGCCGGCGCCGATGCAGAGGACGCTCGCGGCCTTGAGGCGACGCTGCCCCTCCATGCCGACCTCCGGCATGATGAGATGGCGGCTGTATCGCTTCACCTCGTCGTTGGTGAGCGTCGGCAGCTCCTGGCCGGCGATCACGCCGACGCCGCCGGCGACCGACGGGATGATGCTGATTGTGTCGCCCGGCTTCACAGCCGTCCTGGCCTTGTCCAGGTAGCGGATGTCTTCGTCATTCACATAGATGTTGACGAAGCTGCGCAGCTCCCCGGCCTCGTTGAACAGATGCGGCCGGAGCCCGTCGAAGCGCCGGGTCAAGTCGGCCAGCAGCTCGCCGACGGTCCCCCCGTCCACCTGCCCGGCTTCCTGCTTGCCGGTGTAGGGGCGCAACGGGGTGGGGATCAGGATCGTGTTGGGCATAGCACACCTTCATCGAACGCCGATCGGTCCTCGCGAAGATACCAGACGGTCATGTCCTTCGCAGCTCCCTGCTGGATGGACACGATAATGTAGGCGAAAAACGGCCACGCGTGATCGAGATCGTACTGCGACGGGCGCGCCGGGTGATCCGGATGCGAGTGGTAGAAGCCAAGGAGCTCGGCGCCACGCTCCGACGCACGCTGTTCGGCCGCACGGTAATCCGACGGCCGCACGAGAAAGCGGCGCCGCGGCCCTTCCTCGGTTGTATTCGGAAGCGCAAACGTCTCGGTGATCGTGCCGTCGCGGCCGATGAGCGCCCCGCAACACTCGTGCGGGTACGTCTCGCAGCCGTGCGTCCGAACCTGCTCCGCCACGTCGCCCGTGAGGACGAGCGCCCCTTCCACAACGGCCATTACGGCTCCCCCTGCCCGGGTTCGTCTTCCTCGTCCCACAGCCGATCGTGCAGATACTTGTCGGCGCTGTCGGGAAAGATCGTCACGATGACCGCGTCGCGCAGCTCGCGCGCGATCATCACACACGCCGCCAGCGCGGCGCCGCTCGAAATCCCCGCCAGCACACCGGCGCGCGCGAGCCGCCGCACCATCCGATACGCCTCTTCGGTCGCGACGTGCACGTTCCGATCGGCGAGCGTCGGATCGTAAATCCCTGGGACCATCGCCGTCTCGAGATGTTTCAACCCTTCCAGGCCGTGGAACGGCCGGTCGGGCTGCATCGAGATCAGCTGGACGCGCGGATTCCATTCGCGCAGCCGGCGGCCCACGCCCACGAACGTCCCGGTCGTCCCGAGCCCGGCGACGAAATGCGTCAACCGGCCGCCCGTCTGCTGGATGATCTCGGGCCCGGTCGTGTCGAAGTGCGCGCGCCAGTTCGAGGGATTGTTGTACTGGTCCGGATAAAAGTACCGATCCGGATCAGCGGCGTACAGCCGCTGCGCTTCGCGAATCGCGCCGTCTGTCCCCTCGAGGGGGCTCGTGAGCACCACCTCCGCACCGTAGGCGGCGAGAATCCGCCGTCGCTCAGGGCTGGCATTCGAGGGGAGACACACGCGCACGCGGTAACCGCACGCGGCGCCGATCATCGCATACGCGATGCCGGTGTTCCCCGACGTCGCATCGAGAATGATCCGGTCGCGCGTCAGCCGTCCATCCGCCTCGGCGTCCGCAATCATCCGCGCCGCGGCGCGATCCTTCACCGACCCGCCGGGGTTCTGCCATTCAAGCTTCGCGTAGAGCTCCACGCCGTTGAGCCCGCGCTCGAACGGCTGGAGCCGGACGAGCGGCGTCTGCCCGATGAGATTGAGAACCGACGGATGAGCGTCCCGCGTCACGACGGTGGGCACCGACATATGCGACCAATCCAGTCGGAATTATAGCAAACGCCCGCCCGGCACAACCCCGATCCCCGCAACTCGTTGCTATACTTGAGTTATGACGCAGGATGCCGCGATGGAGATCCGGCGCGCGCCCGACGCCTGGGTAACCATCGGAGGATGGCTGTTCCAGCGGCGGAGCTGGCTGCCGCTCCCGATTGTCGTCGCCCTCATCGCGATCACCTGGCGGGAGTCACATCTGCTCTGGGTGACGCGCCTGGCGGGACCGGCGCTCGTGGCGGTGGGCGAGGGGCTGCGCATGTGGGCGGTGCGCCACATCGGCGTCATCTCGCGGACGCGAAGCGGACGCACGGGTCCGCTGGTCGACAGCGGTCCGTTTCACCTGGTCCGCAATCCGCTCTACATCGGCAACGTCGCCATCTGGCTCGGATTCACGCTGGCCGCCGGCTTGCTGTGGCTCGCCCCGGTGGTGCTGCTCGTGCTCGCCTTTGAATATCACGCGATCGTGCGGTGGGAAGAGACGCTGCTCGATGGACGGATGGGAGCGGAGTACCGGACCTACCTGGGTGACGTCCCTCGCTGGATCCCTTCGTGGGATCGCCTGGGCCAGGCATTCTCCTCGTCGGCGTCCTATCCGTGGGGCGCGACCTTCTTCAGCGAGCGCGGCACGCTCATCGCGATTGTCGCCGGCGCGTTGCTCCTCACCGCGAAGGCCTTCCTGCTCTCGTGACGCGCGATCAGGCGGTGGCGCGTCAGTGACCGCCTGATCCAGCAGACGCGACCAGTTCGGCCGTCAAACGAACCTCCGCGCGGATTTCGATTTCCCCAGTTGCAATCGGCGTCGGCGTCATGCCCTGCTTGGCCACGGCCGCCTCGCGCATCAGCGGCCGAGGCGTGGGCGGCTCGCTCGCAACCGATTCCACGCGAAGAATCCGTCCGAGATGACCGCCGGCGCCGCTCGCCATCGCCTCGGCGCGGGCCCGCGCGTCCGTCACCGCGCGCCGCAGCGCCTCGTGCTCCGCACCGGCCCGATCGCGCAGATCGAAACGGACCCCGCGCACGCTGGTCGCGCCAGTCTGCACGGCCGCATCCAGCACGGCTCCCACGCGATCGATCTGATCGACGGTGACCTCGAGCGCGTGCGACGCCAGGAAATCGCGTGGCGTCTGCTTCCCGTCCTGGTAGTCGAACTCCTGCTGGAGGTTGTAGGCCACCGTCTGGACCGCCGATGCCGGAAGCCCGAGCGCGCTCAGCCTGGCCTGCACGGCGGTCATCGCCTTCGCGTTGTCCTCCTGCGCCTGCGCCGGCGTCGCCGCGCGCGATTCCACGGCCAGCTCGACGATGGCCCGATCGGGTGCGTGACGGATGACGCTCTCCCCCATCGTCACGACGACCGGCTGGCGCTCGGCCGGCTGTTGCGCGTGCACCGCCACGGGCAGCAGAACAGCGGCGGCGATGATGACACTCATTCGGCGACATCGCATGTTTCGCAGTATAGCGCCAGCATTCATCACGTTGCGGTGGGGCCCACCCCCGCGCCTGTACCTCACACCCTGCGGGCGCTCGGCCTTATCGCCACATCTCGTGGCGTTGAGCGGCATCAGCGGGCCAGTGGCCCGTGACCCGTGGCCCGTGGCCCGTGACCCGTGGCCCGTTAATGTAGACTGATTCCCTGTCTTTTTTCGGGAGGCCAGATGCACATCGAGCCGTTCGACATGGAACGGATGCAATCGACGTACGAAAACCTCGTCTCGTTCAACCTGTCGGAGAGCGGCGTGCATCCGATGCGGCTGGAGGAGCTGGTGGGCGGGTCCGACGCCGTCGCGCGATTGCTCGATCAGCGGCTCGGCTACACGCAGTCGAACGGCACGATTGAACTGCGGCAGGCCCTCGCCCGTCTGTATCCCGGCGCCACGACGGACCACATCGAGGTCACCAACGGCGGATCCGAGGCCAACCTGCTCGTGACCTGGCGGCTGGTCGAACCGGGCGACGAAGTCGTGATGATGCTCCCCAACTACATGCAGACCGTGGGGCTCGCGCGTGGCTTCGGCGGCATCATCAAGCCGTGGCCGCTGCGGATGCAGGAGTCGCCGCGGCGCTGGGCGGCCGATCCGGAGGAACTGGCCGGCTTGATCACGCCGCGCACGCGTCTCATTGTGATCTGCAACCCGAACAACCCCACCGGCGCGCGGATTCCGGCGGTGGAGCTGGACGAGATCTGCCGCCTCGCGGCGCGGCACGGCGTGTGGGTGCTCGCCGACGAGGTGTACCGCGGCGCCGAGCTGGACGGGCAGGAAACGGCGTCCGTGTGGGGCCGCTACGAGCGCGTGATCGTCACGAGCGGCCTGTCAAAGGCGTACGGCCTCCCCGGGTTGCGCATCGGCTGGATCGTCGGGCCGCCGCAGTTGATCGAGTCGCTCTGGGCGCGCCACGACTACACCACCATTTCGCCAGGTGCGCTGAGCGACAACCTCGCGCGCGCGGCGCTCCAGCCGGCGCGGCGGACGCAGATCATCGAGCGGACGCGCGGCATCCTGCGCGCCAACTGGCCGGCGATCAACGACTGGCTGGCCGCGCACGGACCGCTCTTCAGCTACGTGCCGCCGGAAGCGGGCGCGATTGTGTACGCCCGGTACCACCACGGCATCAATTCGACCGAGCTCGTCACGCGCCTGCGCCAGGAGAAGAGTGTGCTGGTGGTGCCCGGCGATCACTTCGGCATGGACAGCTACCTGCGGATCGGCTTTGGCGATCAGCCGGCGCATCTCCAGGAGGGCCTTGCGCGCGTGGGGGAGCTGCTGCACGAGCTGACGGCGCGCGCGGGTGCCGCACGATGAGCGGACTCGCCGCATGACGGGACCAGGCGAACCGTCGCTCGCCCGTGGTCCGCTCGACGGGCTGACGGTCGTCGACCTGACGCGCGTCCTGTCGGGCCCGTACTGCACGATGGTGCTCGGCGACATGGGGGCCCGCATCATCAAGATCGAGCGGCCCGGCACCGGCGACGACACGCGTGGCTGGGGCCCGCCGTTTCTGAGCGGCGAGAGCGCGTACTTCCTCAGCATCAACCGCAACAAGGAAAGCGTCGCGCTCGATTTCAGCCAGCCGGCGGGACGCCGCATCCTCGACGCGCTCCTCGATCGCGCCGACGTGGTCGTCGAGAACTTCCGGCCGGGCACGCTCGCGCGCGCCGGGCTGAGCTACGACGATCTCAAGGCGCGCTACCCGCGGCTCGTGTATTGCTCGATCTCCGGGTTCGGGCAGCATGGCCCGCGCCGCGACGATCCCGGCTACGACGTGATCCTGCAGGCCGAAGGCGGGCTGATGAGCCTCACCGGGCCCGCGGAGGGTCCCGGCTATCGCCTCGGCGTTGCGGTGGCGGACATCGTCACGGGCCTCTTCGCGGCGCAGGGGATTACGCTGGCGCTCCTCGCGCGCGAGCGGATGGGGCGCGGGCAGTACGTGGACATCGGCATGCTCGATTCGGTCGCCGCGCTGCTGACCTATCAGGCGGCGATATTTTTTGCGACTGGCCGAGTACCTGGTCGGATGGGCAATCGCCACCCGAGCATCGTCCCGTACGAGACGTTCGACGTCGCCGACGGCGAGCTGGTGCTCGCCGTCGGCAACGACGCGCTGTGGCAGAAGTTCTGCGCGGAGGCCGGCCTGGCGGAGCTCGCCGCCGATCCGCGCTTCGCGACCAATCGCGACCGGGTCGTGCACTACGACGCGCTGCGGCCGATTCTCGCATGCCGCCTCCGCGAGCACACGCGAGCCGACTGGCTCGCGCGGCTCGCGGCCGCCGGCGTCCCCGCCGGGTCGGTGCGCGACCTCGGTGAGGAGCTC
>JANWLS010000234.1 GCA_025450765.1 Vicinamibacterales bacterium
ACCAGGCTCCGGGGAAGAGCCAGCCGGCGCCGTCCAGCGACAGTTCGACGTTGCCAGCGAATCAGCCGGCGGCGGCTCCTCAGGCGGCCGTCGTCCCTGTTCTCGTTCCGGCGAGCAACCTGGCACCCGTCAGCGCGAGCGCCTCGCCCTCGCCAGCGAGCAGCACGGACCCGGCCGCGAACGACGCGACGCAGCCGCAGCCGGCGAGCGATGCGCGTTCGCCGCTGCCCACAGCGTCGCCGTCCGCGGCGGCCACGTCGCAGACGCTCCTCGCACGTGTTCAAGATCTGGATCCGAGCGCCTCCGCGACCGCCGATCCGTCGGTCGCGAGCGGCACTGGCGGCCAGCAGCCGACGACGGCCGTGGTGACTGCAGCGCTGCTACCCGCGCCACAAGCGCCGCCGCCACCGGCTTCGAGCCCGGCTGCCGCGACCGCGCCGCAGCCGCAGCCGCAGCCGCAGACCAACGCGGTCGCCAGCGGACCGCTGGCGCTCGACGCGGCGAATGTGCCGGATCCCAAGGACGCCCCTGCGCAGGCTGCGGCGTCGGCACAGGGAACGTCCGCATCGCAACCTCCAACGCCACCCGCGCAGAGCTCAGGTCAATCGTCGAGCGGCGCTCGCGCGATGTTGCAGGCGGCACTGATGGGGCAGTCGAGCGTGAAGCCAGCGCCCGCGCCGCCGGCCCCTGCGACTCCGAGCGCCTCGAACACCGCGGCACCCGCTCCAGTGCCCCCGCCCCCCGCGGTCGTCGTGGGAACGGCGCCGGGGACGCAGCCCCCCGTCGTGCAGGCGCCGTCGGTGCCTCCACCACCAGCGCCCCAGGCCACCAGCACCTCGTCTTCGGCCTCCGGAGCCAACGCCAACAACATGGCGGCGCAGCTCGGCGCCGCGATCGCGCGGACGCAAGGCGGCGACAGCTCATCGACCGGACAGGGTGGCAGCGGCACGCGAGGCGAGAGCTCGCCGAACGGCGCTGGAGCCCGCGCGGCCTCGACCATCGCGAGCACGGCGGCCGGCGCGGCCACGCTGCCGCCCGGATCGACCTTCACACTGCCGGCGCCGGCCAGCGGCGCGCAGGACGCGACGGTGCCAGCCGGGAATCCATTGCTCTCGCCGCAGGCCGAAGCCGCGCTGCCGGGACAAATCATCCAGTCCATCAGGGTGCAGATGCAGAACGGCGGTGGGCAGGCGACGATTCGGCTCGACCCGGCGCATCTTGGCGAGCTCACCGTGTCGGTGCGGGTTGATCAGGGAACCGTGAACGCGCAGCTTCACGCCGACACGCCGCAGGTGCGCGCCTGGATTCAGCAGCATGCGCAGGATCTGCGCGGCGCGCTGGAGCAGCAGGGGCTGCGCCTCGGCCAGATGGCGGTCACCGCGATCAATCCCGACGGCCAGCAGGACGCGCCGCAGGATCAGCCGCCGCCGCGCCGCAGCCGGCAGGCGCCGACGAACGGGGCGCAGTTCATGGTCAGTGCGTAAGGCACGAAGCCTCCCGGCGCAGATCGTCGGCCCGACGTCATGCCGTCGGGTGACCGGCCCACCGTTGGTCGAAATCCCCTGAATTTCCGCCAGTTTTCGCCAGCGCAGGCTGTCGCCTCCGCGTACCGCCTGCGGCACCTGCCTTGCTCTGCTGCCCGGCATGAGCAACAAGGAAGAAGGCGCGCCCCTGGCGGCGGCGTCGAAATCAAATCCCTGGAAGATGATCGCACTCGTGCTCGTCGTGCTCGTCCTCGTGGCGGGCGCCGGCGGCGCCGGCTTCTGGTGGTCACGCCGCGGCGTCAGGGCGGAAGGGAAGACGCCCGAGGGCCCCGCCGCAGCGCCGATGATCGGCAAGGGCATCATCTCCTTCGATCCCTTTCTCGTGAACCTGGCCGATCAGGGCGGCAACCGCTTCCTGCGCACGACCGTGAAGCTGGTCATCCCTGAGGCCTCCCAGGCCGACACCATTTCCAAAGACGACGTGACGATGATGCGGCTGCGGTCGTCGATTCTCGAGCTGCTCACGCAGCAATCGGCGGATGCCCTCATCACGCCGGCCGGTAAGGACACGCTGAAGAAAGCCATCAAGGGTCGCGCGGCGGCGATCCTGGGAACGGTACCGGTCATCGATGTCCTCTTCTCCGACTTCGTCGTCCAGTTCTGACGCGCTCGACGGGGACCCGTCGCCGTTCGTCCCGTTCCACGACCTGCTCTGCCCGGTGACGGTGCAGCTCGGGACCGGAACGGTGACGGTGCGCCGCCTCCTGACGCTCGAGCGCAACTCCGTGCTCCGGCTGGCCCAGGCGGCCGGCGACGAGCTGCACGTGCTCGTCAACGGCGTGCTGCTCGCCAAGGCCGAGGTCGTGATCATCGAGGACGCCACCTCGGTCCGCATCACCGAAATCCTCCCGTCGCCCGAGTCGCCCGCAGAAGGAGCCCTGTGACCCCGGCGTGGACCATGGCCGACAGTGCGCCGGCCGGCATCGGCCTCGGCGGGCTGCTGGCGATCTCGATCGTGCTCGCGCTGGTCGGCTCGCTGGCCTGGCTGCTGCGCCGCGGCGTGTTGAAGCTGCCCGGCCGTCGGCGCGATCAGCGCGTCGCCGTGGAGACGGCCGTGTCGCTGGGGGACCGGCGGTCGCTCGTCATCGTCTCGGTGGAGGGCCGGCGCCTGCTGCTCGGTGTGACGCAGGCGCAGGTGTCGCTCGTGACCGAGCTCCAGGGGCAGTCGGCGCAGTTCGACGCACGTCTGGACGGCCACCTGGCCGCGCCGAGGGAGCGGAGTGCCGCGTGAAACGGGTCGTGCAGACGGGAACCGTCGCCCTGGCCTTTCTGCTGGCTGCGCCGGCGCTGGCCGCCGCGCCGCAGAGCGTGCAGGTGAAGCTCGATGGCATCGGGACGGTGTCTGCGCAGCTGCAGATCGTCCTGCTGCTCACGCTGCTGACGTTCCTGCCCGCCATCCTCATGACGATGACCTCGTTCACGAGGATCGTCATCATCTTCCACTTTCTCCGGCAGGCGCTCGGCACCCAGGAGATGCCGTCGAACCAGATCGTCGTCGGCCTCTCACTCTTCCTCACGCTGTTCGTCATGACGCCGGTGTTCGATCAAATCAACGCGGTGGCGCTGCAGCCGGCGATGGCCGGCAAGCTGGACGTGGCCGGGGCGATCGCGGCGGCGACACCACCCTTGCGCACGTTCATGCTCAAGCAGACGCGTGAGAAGGATCTGGCGCTCTTCGTCGATCTGTCCCATTCGCCGCGCCCGAAGTCGCCCGACGATCTGTCGCTGCGCGTCGTGATCCCCGCGTACATCATCTCGGAGCTGAAAACCGGCTTCCAGATGGGCTTCTTCCTGTTCGTCCCCTTTCTGCTCATCGATCTCGTCGTCTCGACGACGCTGCTGTCGATGGGGATGCTGCAGCTGCCGCCGGCCATGATCTCGCTGCCGTTCAAGGTGCTGCTGTTCGTGATGATCGACGGCTGGAACCTCGTGGTGGGCTCGGTCGTCCGGAGCTTCTTCTGAGGATCTGTCATGTCTGATGCGCTTGCGGTCGGCATCATGCGCCAGGCCATCGAGCTGGCGATGATCGTGACGCTCCCGATGCTGGTGGCGGGGGTCGTCGCCGGTGTGGCGGTCAGCATCTTCCAGACCGTGACGTCGATCCAGGACAACGTGCTGGCGTTCATCCCGCGCGCGGCCGCGATTTTCATCGTGTTCGCGTTGACGTTCCCCTGGATGCTGCGCGAGGTCGTCGGCTTCTCACAGCAGCTCATCGCGCGGCTGCCGGAGATGATCCGGTGATCGACCTGTCGCCCCTCGTGCGGTTCGGGCTCGTGCTCGTCCGTACCGGCACGCTGGTCGGCTTTGCCCCGGTCTTTGGCGGGTTCTTCGCGCCCTCGTCGATCAAGGTGGGGCTCTCGGTGGTGGTGGCGGCCGTCCTGGTACCGGTCGTGACGCTGCCGGCGATGCTCACCGTCGGAAGCCTGGTGCTGGTGGTGATGCGCGAGTTCGCGATCGGCCTGGCGCTCTCGCTGTCGGTGAGTCTCGTCATCGGGGCCGTGGAGTTCGCCGGCTATCTCACTGGCTTCCAGCTCGGGTACTCGTACGCGGCGATCGTCGATCCGCAAACCGGCATCCAGAACAACGTCGTCGCGACCGCCTACAGCTCGCTCGCGCTGCTCGTGTTTCTCGCGATCAACGGGCACCACGAGGTGCTGCGAGCGCTGGCGATGTCCTACCGTGCGCTGCCGATGGGCGCCGGACACGTGGGCGGCGGGCTGGTCACGATCGTCACGCAGATGATCGGGCTGGTCTTCACCGAAGGGGTGCAGCTCGCGGCGCCGGTGATCATCGTGCTGCTCGTGCTGCAGCTGGCGATCGGCCTTCTGTCGCGCGTGGCTCCGATGCTGAACGTCCTCGTGGTCGGCTACCCGCTGCAGTTGCTCGTGGGCCTGCTGGCCCTGGCGGCTGCGATCCGGATGGTGCCGGCGGTCACGTCGGACACCTTCCGGCACTCGCTGGAGATGGCGGTGCACCTGGCGGAGGTGTTCAGGTAGGACATCAGGTCCGGCGTCCGACGTCCGACGTCCGAAGTCATGGCATTCAACCAGGGCGATCGCACAGAAAAACCGACCGGGAGGCGACTCAAGGACGCCCGCAAGAAGGGGCAGGTCCCGCGGAGCGCCGACCTCGGCCAGGCGGCGGCGCTCGGCGCGGTGCTCATCGTGTTGACGTGGGCCGGCGCCGCGCTCGTGCAGCAGCTGGGGCAACTGCTCGGAGCAGGGTTGTCGCAGGTCGGTGTCTTCGCCATGCGTGATGTGCAGGCGGGCGATCTCACGAGTCTGGCGGTGAGCGGCGCCAAGAATCTGGTGCTGCTCACGGCGCCGATCGCGGTGGCCGCGGCCCTCACCTCGGTGCTCGTTGCGTCGCTGCAGGGGGGATGGGTGTTCGCGAACGAAGCGATCCGGCTGGATTGGAGCCGCCTCAGCCCGTCGAACGGCATCAAGCGCCTCGGCTTGACGACGGGCGGCGCTGAAACCGTCAAAGCCGTGCTGGCCGTTATCGTCCTCGGGTATCTCTCCGAGCGCGTGGTGATGGCGCTCATCCAGGAGAGCGACCGGATGGCGCGCATGGGGCTCGTGCCGGCGGCCTCGATCGGCTGGCAGCAGGCGCTGCTGCTCCTCAAGCAGTCGGTGATCGCCCTGGTCGTGCTCGCGGGCGCCGATTACGGCCTGCAGCGCTACCGCTTCAGCCAGTCCATGAAGATGACCAAGCAGGAGGTCAAGGACGACACGAAGCTCAGTGAGGGGAACCCCGAGGTCAAGTCGCGCGTCCGGCGCATCCAGCGCGAGATGGCGCGGCGGCGCATGCTGCACGCGACGAAGACGGCGACGCTCGTCATCACCAACCCGACGCACTACGCCATCGCGCTCGAGTATCGACGTGAGGTGATGCCGGCGCCTCGCGTGGTCGCGAAAGGGCAGGACCTGCTCGCGGCGCGCATCAAGGACATCGCGCGCGAGCACGGCGTGCCGATCGTCGAGAACAAGCCGCTGGCGCAGGCGCTCTACCGCACGGCGGAGATTGGCGACCTGATCCCGGGCGACCTCTTCGAGGCGGTCGCCGAAATGCTGGCGTACCTCATTCGCCTGAAACAACTGGTGCTCTGATATATGGCCGACACCCACGCTGTCCGCAAGCCGCCGCGCGGCACACACCTCATCGCCCCTGGCGCGGTCGTCGCCGTCGTGCTGCTGATGGTGCTGCCGGTGCCGCCGTTCCTGCTCGACCTGCTGTTGTCGGTGGACATCGGCATGTCGGTGGTGCTGGTCCTGACGGCCGTCTACGTCAAGGAGCCGATCGAGTTCTCCGTCTTTCCGTCGCTGCTCCTGCTCCTCACGCTGACCCGGTTGTCGCTCAACGTGGCCTCGACGCGGCTCGTGCTCCTGAACGGCCAGACTGGCGTCCAGGCTGCGGGCAACGTGATCATGGCCTTCGGCCAGTTCGTCGTCGGCGGCAACTTCGTCGTCGGGATTGTCGTCTTTCTCGTGCTCATCACCATCCAGTACGTCGTCGTGAACCACGGCGCGGTCCGCATCTCGGAAGTCACGGCGCGGTTCACGTTGGACGCGATGCCCGGCAAGCAGATGGCGATCGACGCCGACCTCAATGCCGGGCTCATCAATGAGAAGGAAGCGCGCGCGCGACGCGACCGGATCCGCCGCGAAGCGGATTTCTACGGCGCGATGGACGGCGCGATCCGCTTCACGCAGCGCGACGCGCTCGCCGCGCTCCTGATCGTCGTCGTCAACATCGTCGCCGGCCTGCTCATCGGCATTCTTCAGCACGGCCTCGACCTGGCGACCGCGGCGCAGACCTACACCATCCTGACGATTGGCGAAGGCCTCGTCACCGCCATCCCTTCGCTGCTCGTGTCGATTTCGGGCGCCCTCATCACGACCCGTGCGGCCTCCGAAGTCAACCTGGGCGAGGAAGTGGCGGGGCAGTTGTTCGTGCGGACCAAGCCGCTCGCCGTCGCCGCGTCGGTGCTCGCCGGGCTCGCCCTCATTCCGGGGCTTCCGAAGATCTCGTTTCTGCTCGTCGCCTGCGTGCTCGGCGGAGGCGCCTACGTCAATCGCACGCTGCAGGGTGGCACGCCGGCCGAAGAGCCCGCGCCACAGCCTTCGGACGCCCTCGACTCGATCGGTGTCGTCGATCCCTTGAGCGTCGAAGTCGGCTACGCGCTGATTTCGCTCGTGGATGAAAAGCAGGGCGGCACGCTGCTCTCGCGCGTGCGCGCCATCCGCCGGCAGATTGCGACCGAAACCGGGATGCTCGTGCCACCGGTGCACATCGCGGACAACCTGCAGCTCGGGCCGCGCGCGTACTCGGTGCTGGTGAAGGGCGTCGAGGTCGCGCGCGGCGAGCTCTATCCGGAGCGCTCGCTGGCGATCAATCCGGGCACCGCGAACGGGCCCGTCGACGGGACGCCGACGCGCGAGCCCGCGTTCGGGTTGCCGGCGTGGTGGATCAATGCCGATCAGCGCGACAAGGCCGCGGCCGCCGGCTACACGGTGGTCGACGCGACGACGGCGCTCTCGACGCACCTGTCGGAGACGATTCGCACGTTCCTGCCCGACCTGCTCGGCCGCCAGCAGGCGAAGGAGCTGATCGATCGTGTGCAGCAGGCCTCGCCGAAGCTGGTCGAGGAGCTGGTGCCGAAGGTCGTCTCGGTCGGCGACATCCAACGCGTGCTCCGGCAGCTTCTGCGGGAGCGCGTGCCGATTCGCGACCTGACGACCATCCTCGAGGCGATTGCCGACGCGGCGGGCGTGTCGAAGGATCCCGACGTGCTCACCGAGGCGGTGCGCGCGGCGGTCGGCCGGATGATCTGCCGCCAGTACCAGAACGACAAGGGGGAGCTGCCCACCATCGGCTTTGCGCCGTCGCTCGAAGATCGGCTGCTCAAGTCGCTGGTGCGCACCGACCAGGGCGCGGTGCTCGCCCTCGACCCCACCGAGGCCCAGAACCTCGCCAACCGGATCGCGCGGGCGCTCGAGGCCGCAGTGGCACAACCTGTGCTCCTGTGCTCGCCGGCACTCCGGCCTCATCTCTGGCGGCTTTTCTCACGGGTGCTGCCGCACCTCGGCGTCCTTTCGCACAGCGAGGTGCCGCCGCAAGTGAAGGTCGCCTCGGTCGCGGTGCTGGATTGATATGTATTTGAAGCGATATCGCCGGGAGACCGTGCAGGATGCGCTGGCTTGCGCCCGTCGCGAGCTCGGCCCCGATGCACTGGTGCTCTCGACCGAGCTCGTGGCGGCGCGGGGGATCCGCGGCTGGATGGGCGTGCGCGAGGTCGAACTGACCGCCGCGGTCGACCGTCGGGCCGACGATGCCGTGTCGGAAAGCCGACGAGAGGTCGCGGCAAAGGTCCGCCCGGAGCGGGGAACCAAGGGCCGGGCCGAAGTGATGGCGCGGCTCCGCGCGAGCGGCCTCGATGAGAGCCTCGCCGACGAAGTGGCCGAGGCCCTCCCGGTGGCGGGGCGTCGCGGCGCCTCGCCCGTGAGCCTGCGGCGCACGCTGGCCGAGCGCCTCGCCGCCCTCGCGGCGCCCGAAGAGCCATACGCGCCGATCGAAGTGTTCGTCGGCCCTCCCGGCGTCGGCAAGACGACGACGGTGGCGAAGATCGCCGCGCAGGAGCGGGCGCGCAAGGGGCAGCGCATCGGGCTCGTGTCCGCGGATGGCTACCGCGTGGGCGCCGTCGAGCAGCTGCGGCTCTACGCCGACATCATCGGCACCAAGTTCATCGCGGCGCGCACCCCGGGCGAGCTCGAATTCGCGCTCGCCTCGAGCGGGCGGCCGTTGCTCGTCGACACCGCCGGCCGCGCGCCGGGCGACCGGACGATTCGCGATCTGTTCGAGCTGCTGGCCGGCCGCGCCGGCGTGCGGACCCATCTCGTGATGCCGGCGACGTCGAGCGTGCGCGACGCCGAGCGGGTGTTCGACGGCTATCGCAGCGCGCGTCCCGATCGCGTGGTGCTGACACGCGTCGACGAAGCCGAATCGCTCTCGCCGCTCGTGGGCGTGCTGCGCGATCGGCAGATTCCCATTTCCTATCTGAGCACCGGACAGCGGGTGCCCGAAGATCTCAGCCGTGCGACGGCGTCCATGCTGGCAGCCTGCGTACTCGGCGAAGCGGAGTCGCACGCATGAACCCGGCAACCCCTCGGCGACCCGGCCCGTCCGGCATCGTGAGCCTCACGGTCACCAGCGGCAAGGGTGGCGTGGGCAAGACCAGTGTGGTGGTGAACCTGGCGGTCGCCCTGGCCCGCCTGCACCGGCGCGTCGCCGTGCTCGATGCGGACTTCGGCCTGGGGAACATCGACGTCCTGCTCGGGCTCACGCCGACGTTGCACCTCGGCCACCTGCTCGCTGGCGAGCGGACGATCCACGACATCATGGTGCCGGGGCCGCTCGGCATCCGGGTCATCCCGGCCAGCTCCGGTCTTCGCGAGCTGACGTCGCTGACGCCGGCCCAGTGGCAGCGCCTCGCGGAAGCGCGCCAGGCGCTGGCCCGCGAGTTCGACTTTCTCCTCATCGATACGGCGCCCGGCATCTCCGACACGGTGATCGATCTGCTGCAGGGGCCCGGCCACGTCATGGTCGTGACGTCACCCGAGCCCACGGCGATCGTCGACGCCTATGCGGTGGTGAAGATCCTCACTGGCGCGCAGCCGAGCAAGCCGATTGGCCTGCTCGTGAACGCCGCCCCGGGCGACAGCGCCGCCCGGACGGTGTTCCGCCAGCTCGATGTGGCGGCCCAGCGGTTTCTGAAACGAAGCCTCCGGTACGACGGCTTCGTCGCCCGCGACGGGGCGCTGCGCGAGTCGGTGCTCGCCCAGCGGGCCATCGTCGAGCATCGCCCGGAGGCGCCCGCCAGCCGCTGCTTCCTCGCGCTGGCCTCGCGCATCGCCGGCCTCAGCCCGGACGACGGGTGCGGCCTGCGGTTGGCGGCGAGCCGTGCGGGGGCCACAGACACGCAGGAGGTCGAGGTGCAGCAGTGCGCATGACAGCGGCCCGGACCAGCCTCAAGGAACGCGACCAGCTCGTCATCGCCCACGTGGGCCTGGTGAAGGCGATGGCGCAGCGCCTGGCGCAGCGCCTCCCCTCGCAGGTCGAAATGGGCGATCTCATCAGCGTGGGCGTGCTCGGCCTGATCGATGCCGCAGGGCGCTACAAGGCGTCGACCGGTGTCCCCTTCGATGCCTTCGCGCGCCGGCGTGTGCAGGGCGCGATGCTCGATGCGTTGCGCGATCTCGATTGGGCGCCGCGCTCACTGCGCAAGCTGCGCCGCGAGCTCGACTCCACGATTGCGCGCCTGCGCCACGATCTCGGACGGGAGCCCGAAGAGGGCGAGATTGGGTCGGCCATGGGCCTCTCACCGCAGGACTACGAGAAGGCATTGGAGCAGGTGCGGACGCTCGAAGTCGGCGCGCTCCGTCAGCTCGACGCCCCGACGCCCGAAGGCAACGCCCTCATCGAGCTCTGCATCGATCCCGGCGAAGGGCCCGAGGCGCGCCTGGAACGCGCCGAGCTCCGCCAGCACCTGGCCGACGCGCTGACCAAGCTGCCGGATCGGGAGCGCCAGATTCTCGCGCTCTATTACGAGGAAGAGCTCACGATGGCGGAAATCGGCGAGGTGATCGGCGTGTGCGAGTCGCGCGTGTCGCAGCTGCGCTCGCTGGCGCTGGCGCGCCTGCGCACGTTGTTGCGGGAATCGCTCGGGCTGGAGCCGATCGAGTCGTGAACAGAATTCTCTCGCAGGAAGAAATCGACGCGCTGATCCAGGCCGCGTCGGGCAC
>JANWLS010000235.1 GCA_025450765.1 Vicinamibacterales bacterium
CCGATCGAAGAACGAGGAGATGCCTGACGCGGGCAGGCGTCGCGCCAGGTCGTTCTCGAGCACGATGGCCGTCTCCACCCGGCCATCCGCGACGAGCTGCAGTGCCGCATCGAGCGGCTCGGCGTGGCCGAGCAGCATCAGACCGGCGCTGTTGCACTCGGGCAGGACGACACTCAGCCCGGCGGCTTTCCCGGCTGCGCTGAGCGCGTTGGTAATCGCGGCGGCCGCACGCAGGACCGCCTCGCTCCGGCAGCCGCTCCCCGAGACGACCGCCGGGCGCTCGGCGCGGGCGAGAGCCTGCGCGATCTCGCGAGCGAGCGCCGCGTGCTCGGAGGCCAGCATCGCGACCGCCGGCTGCGAGGAATCGAGCTCGTGAGCAATCGCGAAGCCGAGCCGCGCGAGGTCGTCAGGCGCGGCTCGCAGGGACGTGCGGGCCACGTCATCCAGGCCCGTCACATCCGGCGTCGCGACGAAGACCGGTCCGAAGTCGCGTTGCATCACTTCGCGCGTCGCGTGATCCAGCCATCGCGGGATCTTGAGGGCATCGCTCCGGCGAAGCGGTTCCTGCCGTACGGACTGGCGGATGCGCAGCGCGAGCCGCGGCGCGGTGTTCATCACGTCCTCGCCCAGCACGAGCACGGCGTCCGACGCTTCCACCTCGGCTGGCGTGAGGATGTGTGCCGGGCCTCGGCCCTGCAACTCCAGCGCGAGGGCCTGAAGCCGCAGGTCGGCCTCGGAGAGGCCCGCAAAGAATCGTTCGGGACCGACCAGCCGCTGCAAGGCGTAGTTGGCCTCGAGCGACGCGCGCGGCGATCCGATGCCGATGACCGAGCCGGCCTGCGCCAGGGCCGCGGCGCGGGACACCGCTTCGTCCGACGAGACCGGGACCAGCGTGCCGTGCCGTGCGAGCTGCGGCTGCCGAATCCGGTCCGGGCTGTTGACGAACTCGTACCCATACCGCCCGCGATCGCAGAGGAAATAGCCGTTGATGCTCTCGTGATAGCGGTTGATGATCCGCCGCAGCATGCCGTAGCGCTCGCCGGCGCTGACATTGCAGCCCTGGCCGCAGTGCACGCAGATGGAGGGCGCCTGCTGCAGGTCCCACTTGCGCGTGTAGTGCTCCTTGAGGCTCTTGTCCGTGAAGACGCCCGTGGGGCAGACCTCGACCAGGTTGCCGCTGAAGGGACTTTCGAGCACGCCGTCTTCACTGCGGCCGAAGAACACCAGGTTGCGCAGCGAGAAGGCGCCGAAATCGGTGCCGCCGGCGTACTCGTTGTAGAAGCGGACGCAGCGGTAGCACTGGATGCAGCGGTTCATCTCGTGGTTGACGAGCGGGCCGAGGTCCTGATTCCGGAACGTCCGCTTGCGGAAGTCGTAGCGGCGGTAGTTGTGACCGGTCATCACGGTCATGTCCTGCAGGTGACACTCGCCGCCTTCGTCGCACACCGGGCAGTCGTGCGGGTGATTCGCCATCAGCCCTTCGATGATGCCGGCGCGGAACTGCACCGCGTCGTGATCCTCGATGGCGATCCGGGTCCCCTCGCTCGCCGGCGTCATGCAGGCCATCACGATCTTGCCGCCGTGCGCCTGCTCCTCGGCTTCATCCTTGAACTGCTTGACGGCACACTGCCGGCAGGCGCCGACCGACCCCATCGCCGGATGCCAGCAGAAGTAGGGGAGGTTCAGGCCGAGGCTCAGGCAGGCGTGCAGCAGGTTCTGCGCGCCCTCCACCTCGTGTGCCCGTCCGTCAACGTGAATCGTGGCCACCGTCCTCCGCTCCTTCCGGCTGTCCCTCGCGTCGTCGTGCCTTCGTGTCTTCGCGGTGTGTCCCGCCTCAGTGGTACGGGCAGCGATGTTCGCGGATGTGCCGCTCGAAATCCTCGCGGAAGTACTTCAGCGCACTCGTCAGCGGCTCCGCGGCGCCAGGGGCGAGCGCGCAGAACGTGTGGCCCGGCCCGAGGAAGTGCGTCTGGAACTCCATCTTCTCGAGGTCGCCCGGCTGGCCGCCGCCTTCTTCCATCCGTGCGAGCAGCTGTTCAACCCACGCCAGGCCGCTCCAGCACGGCGTGCACCAGCCGCACGATTCCTGCGCGAAGAAATGTTCGAGGTTCCAGAGCATGCCGACGGGGCAGGTCCGATCGTCGAGCACGATCATCGTGCCGGTGCCGAGGCGGCTGCCGGCTTTGGGCACGTCGGTGAAGTCCATCCGGACGTCGAGATGCTCTTCGACGAGAAACTCCGTGGAGGCCCCACCGGGGAGCAGGCCGCGGAACTTCAGGCCGTCCGGCATGCCGCCGGCGTGCTCTTCGAGCAGTTCGCGGACGGTCGTTCCCATCGGGAGCTCCCAGAGGCCAGGACGCCGGACCGATCCGCTCGCGCCATAGAGCTTCGTGCCGCCGTCGGCCGTGTAGCTGAGGCTCTTGAACCAGTCGGCGCCGCGCAGCACGATGTGCGGCACGTTGCAGAGCGTCTCGACGTTGTTGACGACGGTCGGCTTGCCCCAGAGGCCGGCGACCTGCGGGTAGGGCGGCTTGGTCCGCGGGTTCGCGCGGCGGCCTTCGAGCGCGTTCAGCAGGCCGGTCTCTTCGCCGCACATGTAGCGGCCGCCGCTGACGTGCAGATGCAGATCGAACGCGTGATCGGATCCAGCGACCCTCCGCCCCAGATAGCCCCGCGCATAGGCTTCGGCGAGAGCGCGATAGATCCGCGCGGCCGCTTCGCGATACTCCCAGCGCAGGAAGATGTAGCCGGTCGTCGCCTCGATCGCGAGCGCGGCGATGATCATCCCTTCGATGAGCTGATGCGGATCGGACTCGAGGAGCAGGCGATCCTTGAACGTGCCGGGCTCCATCTCGTCGGCGTTGCAGACCACGTATTTGGGCGTGGGCGCATCGGGACCCATCGGCACGAAGCTCCACTTCAGACCCGTGTTGAACCCCGCCCCGCCGCGCCCGCGCAGGTTCGCCTGCTTCATCAGGTTGATGATGTCTCCCGGCGCCATCGTCAGCGCCTTCCGCACGGCCTGGTACCCGTCGGCCCGTTCGTACGCGGCGATATCCACGGGAGCGCCATCGGCGCGGACGTTCCGGGTGAGGGGTTTGTCGAGAGTCGGCATAGATCAGAAGTTCGTCGTCTTCGGGCTACGGGCCACGGGCGACTCAGTCGTACTTCGCCAGGATCTCCTCTACCCCATCCGGCGTGACATCCCGGTGCAGGTCCTGGTCGATCATGAGGACCGGCGCGTGATCGCAGGCGCCGAGGCACACGATCGGCAGCATCGTGAAGCGGCCATCGCTCGTCGTCTCACCGAAGCCGATGCCGAGCCTGGTGCCGAGCGCCTCGCGGATCCGGTCGTAGCGGCGGATCCAGCAGCTCACGCTGTCGCAGACGAGGATCACGTGCCGGCCGACCGGCTGGCGATAGATCAGGTTGTAGAAGGTCGCCACGCCGTCGAGGTCGTGCGCGGACACGCCGAGGAAGTCGGCGACATCCCGGAGCGCCTCGTCCGTCACCCAGCCGCGCCGCCGCTGCACGATCTTCAGCGCGTCGATCGTGACGGCGTGCCGATCGGGATACCGCTTCAGCTCCTCTTCGATTTCGTGGCGTTCCTCAACGGTCAACATGATTCATGTCCGCCATGGGTCTCACCGGTCGATGTCCGCCAGCACGAAGTCGAGGCTGCCGAGAATCGCCAGCAGATCCGGCACCATCAGGCCGTTGGTCAGGAACGGCAGCATCTGCATGTGCGGGAACGACGGCGTCCGGATTCTCGTGCGATACGAGAGCGTGCTGCCGTCGCTCACCAGGTAGTAGCCGTTGTTCCCCTTGGTCGCCTCGATCGGCACGAGCGCCTCGCCCGGCGGGATCACCGGCCCCCAGCTCACGCCCAGGAAATGTGTGATCAGCGTCTCGATATCGTGCATCGTCCGATCCTTGCGCGGCGGTGTCGCCAGCGGGTGGTCGGACTTGTACGGACCCTCGGGCATGTGATCCACGCACTGCTGGATGATGCGGAGGCTCTGGCGCATCTCCTCGACGTGCACGACCGCGCGGTCGTAGCAGTCGCCGTGCTGGCCGACCGGGATGTCGAACTCGAACTGGTCGTAGCCGGCGTACGGCATCGTCTTGCGAAAGTCCCACTCGAGGCCGGTCGCGCGCAGCATGGGCCCAGTGGCGCCCCACTCGATCGCATCTTCCACGGTGAGCGGGCTCACGCCCTTCGTGCGCCCCTGAAAAATCCTGTTCGCCATCACCAGGCTGTCGTATTCCTTCAGGCGCGGCGGCAGGTATGCGAGGAAGTCACGCACCAGCCGATCCCACCCGTTCGGCAGGTCCTGGGCGACGCCGCCGATCCGGAACCAGTTGGGGTGCATGCGCGCCCCGGTGACCGCCTCGACGATGGTGAAGGCGCGCTCGCGATCGGTGAAGGTGAAGAAGACGGGCGAGAGCTGCCCGAGATCCTGCGCGAAGGTGCCATACCAGACGAGATGACTGATGATGCGGAACAGCTCGCACATCATGACGCGGATGACGACGGCGCGCGGCGGCACGGTGATCCCGGCCAGCCGCTCGAGCGACACCAGGTAGGCGAGGTTGTTGACGACGCCCGCCAGGTAGTCGACGCGATCGGTGTAGGGGATGTAGGTGTGCCAGCTCTGGCGCTCGCCCATCTTTTCGGCGCCGCGGTGGTGAAAGCCGATTTCAGGCACCGCGTCGACGATCACTTCGCCGTCGAGCTGCAGCACGATGCGCAGGACGCCGTGCGTGCCGGGGTGTTGCGGGCCGACGTTCAGGAACATGAACTCGGTGTCGTCGTGCGCGCGGCGAAGCCCCCAGTCCTCGGGATGGAACCGCTCCGACTCCTGCTCGATCTGTTCCTTCGCCTGGGTCAGGTGATAGTGGCCAAGCTCCGTGGCCCGGGCCGGATAGTCCTTTCGCAGGGGATGGCCCTGCCAGGTCGGCGGCATCAGGATGCGCGCGAGATGCGGGTGGCCATCGACCGTGATGCCGAACATGTCCCAGATCTCGCGCTCGTACCAGTTGGCGTTCTTCCAGAGATCGGAGATCGTCGGCACGTGCAGATCCGGCTCACGCAGCGGCACCTTCACCCGGATGTACGCGCGGCGGTCGAACGACAGCAGCGTGTATACGACCGTGAAGTCGCTGTCTGGCTGCCCGTGACGATATTTGCGTTCCCGCTCGTCGATCGCCGTGAGGTCGTACAGCATCCGATACGGCCGGTGGGCGTGGCGCTTCAAGTACGCCAGTAGCTCACGCACGCGACCCGCCGTCGTCCACCAGGTGGGAATGCCGTCGATCGTCTCCTGCGTCGACACGACGGCCTGCCGCACCGGCGGCGGGAGCTCGCTCACGAGATCGACTTCGCTAGTCAGCGGCATGTGTCAGCATTCTTTAGTTGCGGCGGGGTCCCACCCCCGCCGCGAACTGACGCCGATGCTCGCCCTCGGATTGACAGGTCCTCGGGCTCGCATGGCCGCAGGCGCTCCCACCGTTGATGCCTTGGTCAACACTCACAACTCACAACTGATAACTGACAACTACTCGTTCACACGTCGTCCGGCTCCCTGAGCGTCGTCGTGCGCATGCGGTCGGTGCGCTTGAGATCGCGGAGCGACGGCGGCGCCGGCCGGACGATGGTCTGGTCGCCGACCGTCCAGCTGAGTGGCCTCCGCTCGGTGCCGACCGCGTCGCGCAGGAGGAGCAGCCCCTCCATGAAGGCGTCTGGGCGCGGCGGACAGCCGGGCACGTAGACATCGACCGGCAAGAAGGAGTCGACGCCCTGGACGACGCTGTAGATGTCGTACATGCCGCCGGAATTGGCGCACGAGCCCATCGAGATGACCCAGCGCGGCGCCATCATCTGCTCGTAGAGACGCTGGATGACCGGCGCCATCTTGATGAACACCGTCCCGGCGACCACCATCAGATCCGCTTCGCGCGGCGTGTTCCGCATCACCTCGGCGCCGTAGCGCGCGATGTCGTACTTGCTCGTGAGGCTGGTCGCCATCTCGACGAAACAACACGAGAGGCCGAACCCGAACGGCCAGATCGAGTTCTTCCGGCCCCACGCGATGAGGTCATCGAGGCGCGAGAGGAGCACGTTTCGCCGCATGGCGGTCTCGAAGGGCGTCGAGTCGGCCGGCATCGCCTCGGCTCCGGGCGTGAGCGACCAGTTCATGAGATCCGTTCCACCTTTCGTGCGGGCGGCGTCCGCGGCGCCCAGTCGAGTGCCCCGACGCGCACCAGGTACCACAGCGTGGCCACCAGCACACCGACGAAGATGACCATTTCGACGTAGGCGGGCCAGCCGAGGCGGCGCGCCGCGACGGCCCAGCCGAACAGGAAGATCGATTCGAGATCGAAGATCACGAAGAACATCGCGACGAGGTAGAACCGTGCGGGAAAGCGGACCGGCGCGGAGCCGGTGGCGGCGATGCCGCCCTCATAGGGGATGCCCGTCGCCGGCTCGCGGTGGCGCTCGCCGAGGAGAGCGGACAGCGCGAGCATGACGATGACCAGCGCGACGGCGCACGCGCCGTACAGGACCAGCGGCCAGAGGAGGGTCATTGGCGCGATCCTCGCGTGGTGGCGCGACGACGGCCCATCATGCGATCGGCTCCCGGGCGTGGTACCTCAGAGCGGCGAGGTTGTGCGTCAGTTCGCGAACCGGGATGCTGTCGAGGGCGGCGACGGCGTCGACAATCGTCCGCCGCTCGGCGGTGGACGTGAACGGGGCGGCCAGCGCGTCGAACTTGTCGCGCACCATGTCCCACGACATGGGCTGATCGAGAAAGCCGGGATAGCTGTCGACCTCGCGCGCGAACCGGCGGCCGTCGCGCAGCGTGATCGTCACCTGGCAGGGCATGGCCTTCGGAAAACGCGCGGAGTAGCGGGTGCTCGGACGGACCGTGACGTGACAGAGCAGGTGCTGCACGTCGGCCTGCTGGATGCGCGACTCGGCGTACTGCGGCGGCATGACCCGGCCGTCGATGAGGGCCACCGCGACCAGGTACGGCAGGCTGTGGTCGGCGTCCTCCTTCGTGCAGACGAGTGTTTTGTCGCCCTCCTGCCCGCCGCCGATGATTTGATAGGCGACGTCGAAGATTTCAATGTCGACCGCCTGCACATCACCAGGCTCGACCCGGTGGCTCGCGCGCAGGTGCAGCACCGCCTCGATCGCCGTCTGCGAGTGCACCTCCGCGTTGTGGCGCTTGAGGATGGTGTGCGTCACCCGCTCCAGGTCCTCGCGCAGCCAGTCGATCGAGAACTGCCCGGCGATCGCATCCATGAACCCCTTGTTGCCCTCGAAGACCTCGAGCGGGCCCGTGATGCCGTTGCGGGCGAGGAGCGTCGCCTGCGTGCAACAGGCCGCCGTGTTCGGATAGGCCAGCCCTTTCCAGTTGGAGAGCTGACCCGTGCGCGTCACGCGCAGGGCGTTGAAGGCGGTGCCGCTGATTGCGAGCGCATGCGCCGCGTGCGCCGCGTCCAGGCCGAGCGCACGCGACACGGCGGCCGCCACGGCGAAGGAGCCCAGCGTCGTGTGCTCGAAGCCGGCGGCGCGCACCGGCGCGAGATCACTCAGGCGGCACTGCACCTGGTAGGCCACGGCCAGCGCCACCAGGAAATCGCGCCCGTGGCAGCCGGCATACTCGGCCGCGGCCAGCGTGGGGGCGACATTGTCGCTCGGGTGGCACGTCTCGCCGCTCGCGAGGTAGCTGTCGTTGAAATCGAGATACCGGACGAGCGCGCCGTTGTAGAGCGTCGCGCGATCGGGCGATGCCTGGCCGCCGGCAATCAGCGTGCAGCCGCCGCGCCCGTCGAACTCGTCGACGTAGCCGCGGACGTGTCCGACGGTGGGGCTGTCGAGCGCGCCGAGCGCGCACCCGAGCGAATCGAGCACGCGGATCTTCAGCTGCGCGCGCGCCTCGGCGGAGAGATCGTCGTAGGAGGCTCGCGCCACGAATTCGGCCAGCCGTTCGACTTCGGTCATTATCTTGGTTCGCGCTGGGGCCCCACCCCCAGCGCCTGTACCTCGCGCACGGAACGCGCTCGGCATGGTCGCCACATTCAGGCTGCGTTCAAGACTCGCAGAGCGCGATTCGCAGCACCTGTACCTCGCGCACGGAACGCGCTCGGCATGGTCGCCACATTCAGGCTGCGTTCAAGACTCGCAGAGCGCG
>JANWLS010000236.1 GCA_025450765.1 Vicinamibacterales bacterium
CTCAGCCCGAGCTCGTCGGCCCGCTCGCGCAGGAAGCCAATCACGTTCGCGATGTGCTGGTCGAGCGGCAGGCCGAGCTCCTCGGCGCCCAGCCGGAGGTCGTCGCGGCTGACCGCGCGGGCGAACGCCTTGTCCTTCATCCGTTTGATGACCGAGCTCGCCTCGAGATCGAGCACGCTCTTCGACGGGCGCACGAGCGAGGCGGCGGTGATGAAGCCGGCCATCTCGTCACACGCAAAGAGCGTATGCTCCAGCCGACTCTCCCGCGGCGTGTTCGTGTAGTCGGCATGCGAGAGGATGGCGCGGATCACGAACTCCGGGTATCCCCGGCCGCGCAGGATCGCCGATCCCTGCATCGGATGGTCCGGCCTCTCGGGCCAGCGCTCGTAGTCGAAGTCGTGCAGCAGCGCGACGACGCCCCACACGGTTTCATCCTCGCCGAACTGACGCGCATAGCCGCGCACGGCCGCTTCGACGGCCAGGGCATGCTTCCGCAGGCTCTCGCCCTTCGTGTATTCCGTCAGCAGCGCCCAGGCCGCCTCCCGTGTCAGATCCATGCGCCGATCATAAAGCATTCCCATCTCCGCGCTGACACGGGCGCCTGCAGCCATACCGAGCGAAGGACAAGAAGATCCTGAGCGAGGTATCGGCGTCAGCTCGCGGCGGGGGTGGGGCCCCGCCGCTAGTTCAATAATGCTGACGGACCTCGTGATATAAGAATCTCCTCATGGCGAACCCCGTCCAGCCCGCCGTGCCGCCGCCGGCCGACGCCGCCCTCGACACCGAGTTCCACCGGGGCCTCGGCCTGTTCGATTCGACGATGGTCGTCGTCGGATCGATGATCGGATCGGGCATCTTCATCGTCTCGGCGGCCATGGCCCGCCAGGTGGGCAGTTCCGGGTGGCTGATCGTCTCCTGGGTCATCACGGGCGTGCTGACGCTCGCCGCGTCACTTTCCTACGGCGAGCTCGCCGGGATGATGCCCCGCGCCGGCGGCCAGTATGTGTACCTGCGCGAGGCGTTCTCGCCGCTCTGGGGCTTCCTCTTCGGGTGGACGCTCTTTCTCGTGATCCAGACCGGGACGATTGCGGCGGTCGCCGTCGGATTCGCCCGCTATCTCGGCGTGCTGATTCCCGGAATCAGCGACAGCTCCTACCTGGTACCGCCCATCCACATCACGACCGGCTATGCGCTGTCGCTCTCGACGACGCAGCTGGTCGGATTGCTGCTGATTGGGTTCCTGACCTGGACGAATACACGCGGCCTCGAGTGGGGCCGCATCATTCAGAACATCTTCACCGTCACCAAGACCGGCGCGCTCTTCGCCCTGATCGTGGTCGGCCTGCTGCTTGGCTGGCGCGCGGGCGTCGTCCATGGCAATTTCAGCCAGATGTGGACGCCGCATGGCGCCGTCGACATCGCGCCCGGCCTGTCGGCCACCACGATCTTCGGGTTGTTTCTCGCGCTCGGGGTCGCGCAGACCGGATCGCTCTTCTCGTCCGACGCGTGGAACAACATCACGTTCACCGCGGGCGAGGTGAAGGATCCGCGCCGCACGATCGCATTGGCGATGGCGCTCGGCACCGCGATCGTCATCGGCCTCTACATCCTGGCGAACCTCGCCTATCTCGTAACGCTCTCGCTGCCGGAGATTCAGCACGCCACCGACGACCGCGTGGCGACAGTCATGCTGGACAAGATCTTTCCCGGCGCGGGCGTCGTCATCATGGCGGCCGCCATCGTCATCTCCACCTTCGGCTGCAACAACGGCCTGATTCTCGCCGGCGCGCGCGCCTACTACGCGATGGCGAAGGACGGCCTGTTCTTCAAGCCGGCGGGCGAACTGAATCCGAACCGCGTGCCGGCGTGGGGATTGTGGCTGCAGGGGATCTGGGCGGCGTTTCTGGTGCTGCCGCGCACCTACGATCCGGCGACGCACGTCTACGGGAATCTCTACAGCGACCTCCTCGAGTACGTCATCTCGGCCGAGCTTATCTTCTATATATTGACGATCGCGGGCATCTTCCGGCTGCGCCGGACGCGCCCGAACGCCGAGCGGCCTTACCGCGCCGTCGGCTACCCCATCGGTCCGGCGCTCTATATCCTCGGCGCCGGCGCCATCCTCTTCGTGCTGTTCGGCTACCGCACCTCGACGACCTGGCCGGGCCTGGTGATTGTGCTGCTCGGCGTGCCGGTGTATTTCTTATGGAAGCAGAAGGCGCTCGGCGGTAGGCCATGATCGCCCACACCGACTACCTCTGGTTCAACACGAAGAAGCGGCAGGAATTCATCCGGATCACCGACGAGGTCCGCGCGGTCGTCAAAACCAGCCGCGTGCGTGACGGCATTGCGCTCGTCTCGGCGATGCACATCACGGCCGGCGTGTACGTGAACGACTGGGAAAGCGGGCTCATCGAAGACTTCCAGGTGTGGCTGGAGAAGCTCGCGCCGGCGGGCCTCCCCTACAAGCACCACCAAACAGGCGAAGACAACGCCGACGCCCACCTGAAGCGGACCATCATGGGACACCAGGTGATCGTCCCCATTACGAAGAGCGATCTCGATCTTGGACCGTGGGAGCAGATCTTCTACGCCGAGTTCGACGGCCAGCGCCGCAAGCGCGTGATCGTCAAGGTGATGGGCATCGAATGACCGATGCGCCGCCCGATCGGCAGTATCCCGCTCGCCCCATCGTCGGTGTCGGCGCCGTCATCTTCGTCAATCGCCGTCACGTGCTCCTGATCAAGAGAAAGCACCATCCGCTCGCCGGCCGCTGGAGCCTGCCCGGCGGGGCTCTCGAGCTCGGCGAAACCCTGCACGACGCCGTTCGGCGCGAAGTGCGTGAGGAGACGGCGGCCGAGATCGACGTCGGCCCGGTGATCGATGTGTTCGAGCCGATCGATCGCGACGACCGGAACGAGATCCGCTATCACTACGTGGTGATCGATTACCTGTGCCGGCAGGTGGGTGGCACCGTGCAGGCAGCGTCCGATGCGGCGGCCGCCGGGCTGGCCGATCCGCTCGATCTCCACCCGTACGATCTGCCGGCGCTCGCGCGCCAGGTCATCGCCCGGGGTCTGGAGATGGCGAAGGAGATGGGGTGGTGGGAAGAAGCGCCAGCGCCGGATCCGCGTTGACGTCCAGATCGCCGCGAACACCAGCCGTGAACCGCCGCAAGCCGGCGGCGGCAATCATCGCGGCGTTGTCGGTCGACAGCGAAATCGTCGGGACGAACACCGGCAGGCCCAGTTCCTCGCCCCGTTTCTGAGCATCGGCGCGCAGCCGGCTGTTGGCGGAGACGCCGCCGGCAATCCCCACGCTGCGCACGCGGTGGTGCACCGCCGCGGCAAACGTCCGATCGAGCAGCGCCTCAACCACCACGCGCTGGAAGCTCGCGCACACGTCTGCCATTTCGCGGTCGGACAGCGTGCCCGCCGCCGGTTGCTCCGCTTCCTTCCACGGCGTGCCGCGGCGACCTGGCGTGTACGACGCCTCGCCGGCCGTGCGCGCCTTCACGTATCGAAGGACCGCCGTCTTCACCCCGCTGAAGCTGAAATCGAGGAGCCCGGGGTCGAACGGGGCGTTGCGGTCCGCGTGCGTGATGCGCGCCACCGGAAAATCAATGGCATGGTCGTCGCCCTGCTTTGCGAGCTTGTCGATGATCGGCCCGCCGGGATAACCGAGCCCCAGCAGCTTCGCGACCTTGTCATACGCCTCCCCCGCCGCATCGTCGCGCGTCCGGCTGAGCGGCCGATACACGCCGGGCTCGGGCACGAGATACAGGTTCGTGTGCCCGCCCGAAACGACGAGGACGATCGCGGGAAGCGGGAGCGGACCGTGCTGCAGGAACAGCGATTCGATGTGCCCGGCGAGGTGATGCACGGGGACGAGCGGCAGATCGCAGGCGGCGGCGAGCGACTTGGCGAACGAAAGCCCGACGAGGAGCGATCCGACGAGTCCAGGTCCCTGCGTGACGGCAATCGCGTCCAGATCGGCCAGCCCGACGCCGCCCTGTTCGAGGGCGCGCTCGACCACGCCGCAGATGTCGCGGATGTGCTGCCGTGAGGCGAGCTCCGGCACCACACCGCCCCATTCACGGTGAATCGGCGCCTGCGAGGCGACGACCGACGAGCGGATGGCCCAGGGCTTCTCCGCCTCGCCGGTTTCGGCGACGACCGACGCAGCCGTCTCGTCGCAGGAGGTTTCGATGCCGAGGATGGTGGCTGGCATTGTTCACGCTCGGCATTATCGGGATGTGACGGTCGCGACGTCAGGTCGAAACGCTCGCGCGAGGGATTCGAGGTACGGCGCGCGGAAGATGCCGCGCTCGGTCACGATCGCGCTGACGAAGCGGTTCGGCGTGACGTCGAATGCCGGGTTGCGCACGTGCGCCCCTTCCGGCGCGAGCCGCGACGACCCGACATGCGTCACTTCGCGGGCGTTTCTTTCTTCGATTGGAATCGCGCTCCCATCCGGCGTCGCGAGATCGACCGTCGACGCGGGCGCCGCCACGTAGAAGGGGATATCGTGCTCGCGCGCCAGGACGGCCACCGAGTAGGTGCCGATCTTGTTGGCGACATCGCCATTCGCGGCGATCCGATCGGCGCCGACGACAACGAGGTCGATCTGGCGCTGGGCCATCAGCGCGCCAGCCATGCTGTCCGTAATCACCGTGGTGTCGATGCCGTCGCGGACCAGCTCCCACGCCGTGAGCCGCGCCCCTTGCAGGAACGGACGCGTCTCGTCGGCGAGCACCGTGATCTTCTTGCCGGCTTCGACGGCGCCACGGATCACGCCCAGGGCGGTCCCGTAGCCCGCCGTCGCGAGCGCACCCGCATTGCAATGCGTGAGAATGCGGGCGCCGTCGGGGACGATCGTCGCGCCGTGCCGCCCGATCGCGCGGCAGCTCTCCACATCCTCGTCGTGGATCCGCTCGGCCGTCGCATCGAGCCGATCCTTGATCTGCGCCACCGATTCGCCGGCGGTGGCCGCCGCGGCGAACGCCCGCTTCATTTGATCAATCGCCCAGAACAGGTTCACGGCCGTCGGCCGGGTCTCGGCCATGAGCTCACAGATCTTGTAGAACTCCGCGGCGAACTTCTGTGTGCCACTGGCGCGGCTCCGGCGCATCCCGAGCGCGATGCCGTACGCGGCGGCGACGCCGATGGCAGGGGCGCCTCGAATGACCATCGTCTTGATGGCGCGCGCCACTTCCGGCGCGGTGCGGCAGGTCACATAGAGCTCGACGCCGGGCAGTTTCCGTTGATCGATCATCACGACGGCGTCGGCACTGCGGGAAATGGTCGGCAGCATCGAGGGCGATCATAACAGGCCGCGGGCCTCAGGCCACAGGCTCCGGTGCCGATATATAGATTGCGAGGATTCGGCAGCAGATGGCCCAGGCCCCCCCTTCGTCTTCGGAGCTCCAGCGGGATATCGCCTCGCTGGCGCGCGCGCTGGTCGCGGCGTCGCGGGCCTGGGCGCTGTACCCGCCCGAGCACCCGGCCGTCGGCGCCGCGGTGGGCCGGTTCTCGGAGGCGGTCGCACAGGCCACCGCCGGGGCCTCCCTGACCCTGGGCGTGACGCCCGACGCCTTGCTCGTCGAGGGACTCGACCGCTCGCCCACGGGCGGCGGTCTGAGCGAGGCGGCCGCGCTCCTGCACGATCGGGACATCCTCCACATCACGTTTCTCGGCGCCGTTCCGCCAGCCGCGCTCCAGCGGCTGCTCGGGCTGCTCGCCCTCGATACCGAGGCGCGCCGTGCCCGTGGTGGTCCAGCCGTCGCCTGGCAGGCTGATGGCGATGCCGCGATCCTGATCGCGCAGATCGATTACCAGAAGGTGCTGGAGGATCGCGACGCTCCGGCCGAGGCCCGGCGAAAAGACGATGTGTGGCGGGCGATCGCGCGGAGCATCCTCGATGGCCGGCTCGAGCTCGACGCGCGCGCGCAGCGGCGGCTGCTCGAGATCGCCGGCAATCCGATGGACATCGCGGAGCTCGCCCGCGAGGTGATGGCGCCAGGCCATGCGGCCGACGGCTCCCCGATGATCACGACGCAGGCGGCGACGGTGCTGGCGGCCTTCCGGCGACTCGCCTCGATCGTCTCCGTGATGGCGCCCGACCGGGCCTCCGAGCTGATTCGGAATCTCAGCGAGGCGGCGAGTCATCTCGAACCGCACGTGATGATGCAGCTCGTGCGCGCCGGTGACGAATCCGGCGAACCGGCTGGGATCGTCACCAGCGTCGCGGCGGCGTTCGACGATACGCAGGTGGCGCGCATGCTCGCCGCGGCGCTCGCCACCGACGGCCAGGCGACGGCGCGCCTCGCCGAGGTGTTCAACACCATCGCGCCGGACGCCGAGCGCAAGCAGCGCGTCCTCACGCTCACGCGGTCGCTGCTCTCCAAGACCACGTTCGGCCGCTCCGGGCAGCTGCAGGTCCTGTGGTCGTC
>JANWLS010000237.1 GCA_025450765.1 Vicinamibacterales bacterium
ATCGTCATCGGGATGCACCGGGGCGGCGCGCGCGCCTCGTTCACCGTCCGGAAGATCTCGTTCGGGCAGGGCGTCGAGCGCATCTTCCCGCTGCACTCGCCGGTCATCGACCATGTGGATGTGGTCCGCTCGGCGAAGGTCCGGCGCGCCAAGCTGTACTTCCTGCGCGCGCGGCGCGGCAAGGCGGCGCGGATGCGCGAGGTCAAGCGCCAGGAAGCGTAGCCGGCATCGAGGCGCGCAACGCGCGCCCGCGAACGAAACGGAGCGAGCCGAGTTGCGAGCGCAGTGGAGTGAGCCGGGGTTCGGGGCAGCGCCCCGATAGAGGATGACAAAGCAGCGCGCCCGCCGGAATATCGAGAACAACTTCCGGCGGGATGGCTATCTCTCGATCGCGGGCGTCGACGAGGTCGGCCGCGGCTGCCTCGCCGGCCCCGTCACCGCTGGTGCGGTGGTCCTCGACGTGGGCCTGCGGCTCACTGGCATCTGCGATTCCAAGCAACTCACCGCCCTGGCGCGCGAGCGCTTCTACGGCCGCATCACGCGCAGCGCCCGTGCGTGGGCGGTTGCCTCCTGCAGTCCCGAAGAGATCGATCGGATCAACATCCACCAGGCGACGCTGCTCGCCATGCACCGCGCGGTCTCGGCGCTGGATCCGCCGCCGGACCTGGTGCTCGTCGACGCCTTCCGGATCCCCAATCTCGCCCTCCCGCAGCAGCCCGTTCCACAAGGCGATCGCCGCTGCACGTGCATCGCGGCCGCCTCGATCGTGGCGAAGGTGACGCGCGACCGCGAGATGGCCGAATGGCATCGGCAGGATCCGCGCTACGGCTACGACCGTCATAAGGGCTATTCGACCGCGGATCATCTGGCCGCAATGGCCCGTTTCGGGTACTCGCCCATCCATCGCCGTTCGTTCCGGCCCCCTTCCCTGTTTGATACCATGGACGAACCGGGAGTTCTGCCGGCGTCGATCGAGCCGGCCGAGTGACGTTGGCGAACGACCGGCTCTCCACATCCGGGATGCGAGGGTAAGCTCCTGTTCAGGCGCCTGCTGGTCATCGCGCTCTTCGTCGAAATGGGTCTGCTGCTGGCGGCGCTTCCCTGGACGGCGTTCTGGCAGCACAATTACTTCGCGCAGGCGATGCCCGCCCTGCGCCCGATCCTGCTCAATGATTTCGCGCGCGGCGCTGTGACCGGCCTTGGCCTCATCAACCTGTACGTCGGGCTCGTCGACGTCGCCTTTCTTGTCGGAGGCGCCGTGCAGTCACGAAGCGAGCCGCGCGAGAAGGCGACCGAGTGATCTGCGGCATCACCTCACGCCGCGGCCTCCTTCCCTCAGCAGCCACTCCCACCGAAGCGTTCCGGGCTCAGGTCGCGCAGTTCGAGGCGCTGGCCGGCGCGGGCGTTGATCTGATCCAGATTCGTGAGCCCGATCTCGACGCGGGCGATCTGGCAGCGCTCGCCGAGGCGGCGCTCCGCGCGGTCGAGGGCACCGCGACGAAGATCCTGCTCAACGATCGGCTCGATGTCGCGCTCGCCGCGGGGGCGCACGGCGTGCACCTTCGCGCGAGTGCGCCGCCGGCGGCACGGCTGCGAACCCTGATGCCCGCCGGCTTCCTGGCGGGACGATCGGTGCATTCGTCCGCTGAGGCGGAAGCGGCCGAGCAGGGCGGCGGGCTCGACTACCTCATCCTCGGAACGATTTTTCCCTCTGCGTCGAAGCGCCCCGGGCATCCGGCGATCGGCACACGAGCGCTCGCGGCAGCGGTGCAGCGCACGCGATTGCCGATCCTCGCGGTCGGCGGCATCACGATGGACCGGGCGCGTGAGGTCGCGGGCGCCGGTGCGGCCGGCGTGGCGGCGATTAGCCTGTTCCAGACGAAAGAATTGTCAGGAGAAGATCGAGCGAAGCGCATGGCAGAGATTGTGCGTGGTCTGCGTATCGCGTTTGACACAACCCGATTGGATCCCTACCATTAACGAAGAACGGGAAAATCCGGTGCGTACAGACTCAGCATGGCCTACACGTCCGCCCCAGATTTTGGCGTCCGCCTGAAAGCCGCGCGCGAAGCGGGCGGCGTGTCGCTGAAACACATCGCGAGCGTCACGAAAATTTCCGTGCCGGCGCTCGAGGCGCTCGAGCGCAACGATATCTCCCGCCTTCCTGGCGGCATCTTCACGCGCGCATTCGTCCGCGGGTACGCGCTCGAAATCGGCCTCGACCCCGAAGAGACCGTCCGCGACTTCCTCGAAAGCTTTCCACACGAATCACTCTCAGCCGGACATCCGCGCTTCCACGAGCGTGACGAACAGGAAGTGCGCGAGTACGAGGCGCGGCGACAGGGGCGCCGCACGCGTCTCGCGTGGGTCGTGCTTGCGGTCCTGGCGATTGCCGTCTATCTCGTGATCGCGAGCCTGCGGGGATCGAACGCGTCGGACGTGGACGCGACCGCGATCGAAGCGACCGCCTCGGCGGCGGAACATCCGATGGCGCAGCCGGTGGCGGCGCCGGCTGCGGTCAACGCCGGAGACGACGCGGTGAGCGTCGGATTGGATCTGGAACTGACCGCGCAGCGGCCCTGCTGGGTGTCGGCGACGGTGGATGGGAAGCGTCGGTCGATCGAGCGGCTGCTCGAGCCCGGACAGCACGCCTCGCTCCACAGCCAGGATGCCATCGTCCTCACGGTGGGCGACGCCGCCGCGCTGCAGCTCACCATCAACGGCGCGCCTGCGCGCGTGCTCGGCCGCGCGGGGCAGGTGGTGACGATCCGCGTGGACCCGGGAAACTACCGCAGCTTTCTCGCGCCTCGCTGAGCCTCGCTCGAACGCGCACTCTTTTTCGCGCGGCCCTTGCTTTCCCAGTCTCCCCGCATCTCGGCCAGGCCATCCATGTAGACGGCAGCGCGCTCGCGCTCTCCCTCGGTTGGGAGCAACTTGAGCAACTCGATGGCGCGCGCCAGGTCGCGCCGGATCGTCGCCGGTTTTGCGTCGTAATACAGCTGGCGGATCTCTGAGAGCGGGTCGCTCATTCCTTGTGCCTTCGTAGTCCTGCCTGAAACTCCTCGAGCGGGCGACAGTTGAGCACATCGGCCGGCGTGAGCCACGCGCGCCTCGCCGTCAACACGCCCCAGCGCAGCACGCCGAAGCCGCGGCAGGAATGCGCGTCGCTGGCGATCGTGATCTTCACGCCGCGGTCGCGCGCGAGCCGGGCGTGCGTGTCGCTCAGGTCGCGGCGATCGACCTGGCTGTTGATCTCCAGGGCGACGCCGGCGTCGGCGGCCGCGCGGATCACCTGCTCCACGTTGACGCCGTAGGGCTCGCGCCGCAGCAGGAGCCGCCCGGTGGGATGCCCGATGACGTCGACCCACGGGCAGCCGATCGCGCGCAGCATCCGGTCCGTGATCTGCGCCGGCTCCTGGTTGAAGGCGGAATGGATCGAGGCAATCACCAGGTCCAGCTCGGCAAGGCAGTCGTCGGCGAGATCCATCGTGCCATCCGGCCTGATGTCGCATTCGATGCCGGCGAGCAGCGTGATGCCGTCGACGCTGGCGCCGATCTCGCGGATCCGGCGCGCGTGCTCCAGGGCGCGGCGCTCGTCGAGCCCATTCGCCATCGCCAGCGCCTGGCTGTGGTCGGTGATCGCGAGGTATTCGAAGCCGGCATCCCGCGCCGCGGTCGCCATCGTCTCGATGTCGTCACGGCCGTCCGTCGCGGTCGTGTGGCAGTGCAGATCCCCCTTCAGGTCAGCTCGCTCGATCAGGTGGGGGAAGGGGCCATCGGCAGCCGCCTCGATCTCGCCGCGGAACTCGCGGAGCTCGGGCGGGATGAACGCCAGGCCGAGCGCGTCATAGATCCCCGCCTCGTCTTCGCCGCACACGCGCGCCCCCGACTCGCGATTGAACAGGCCGTACTCGTTGAGCGTGAGCCCGCGCGCGATCGCCCGGTCGCGCAGCGCGATGTTGTGGGCCTTCGACCCGGTGAAGTATTGGAAGGCTGCCCCGCGGCTTTCCGCCGGCACGAGCCGCAGGTCCGTCTGCAGGCCGCCCCACAGGAGCACGCTGGCTTTGGTCTCGCCCTGCCCGAGCACGCGTTCGACCAGCCGATATTGCGTGAAGGCGTCCATCACCGCGGGCGAGCCGCCGACGGCAATGATGTCGAGATCGCCGCACGTATCCACACCGCGGCGCAGGCTGCCGACGGGCGTCAGATCGACGCCGGGCACGGCTTCTTCGAGCGCGGCCAGGAGTGTGGTCGCCGTGTCGGCGACGTCCGGCATCAGGTGGCGCGAGGCATGACGACGGCGCTCGTCGATCGCCTTGAGAATGAGCTGCGTCTTCTTCTCGCCCATGCCGCGAAGCGTCGCGAGCCGTCCTTCTTTCGCGGCCTGCTCCAACGCGTCGAGCGAGCCGATCCCGAGCTGTGTGTAGAGCGAGGCGACCGTCTTCACGCCGACGCCCTGCAGGTGCAGCAACTCGAGGATGGTGGGCGGGAACTCGGCGGCGAGCTCGCGGTGGATCGCCATGTGCCCCTGCGTGGCGAGTTCGCGCACGCGGCCAGCCAGGTCGCGGCCGATACCCGGCAGTTCGAGGAGCTGGTCATCGTCCATGGCGATTACCTGTTCGGGGCAATTGGCGATGGTCTCGGCGGCGGCGCGGTAGGCGCGGATCTTGAAGGGATTGGCCTCCTTGAGCGCCAGCAGGTCGGCCGTTTCGGCCAGCACGCGGGCGACGGCGAGGTTATCCAATGAGGAGGCCTTCTCGATCGATCCGGTACTCGAGCAGGCGGGCGCCGCCGTCGGCGAGCGCGCGGCCGATCGCATCGCGGGCGTCAGGCTCGCCGTAGCAGAAGAGACACCCGCCTCCGCCGGCACCGCACACCTTGGCGGCGGTCGCGCCGGCGCGCGTGGCGCGCGCGATCAGATCATCGATTTCCGGGGTGGAGACACCAGGCGCGAGGCGGCGTCGGTTGTCCCACTCGTCGGCAATGAGCCGGCCGACCTCCCGCCAGTCGGCCTGCGCCAGCGCGTCCCGCATGGCGGCGGCCGTATCGCGGATCCGGCCAATCGCCTCGATGACGTGCCGATCGCCATCGAGGTGCCGCTTCATGATCTCCCAGTTGTTCGTGCCGGAGTTGCGGGGCGCACCCGTGTAGGCGAGCACGATCCGCTGCTCGAGGCCGGCGGCGTCGACCGGCAGGCCGACGCGGTGTACGCCATCGATGCCCAGCTCGATCGCGGCGATCCCGCCGTACAGGGCCGGCCGGTAATCCTGGACGCCGGTCGGCACCTTGATGGTGATCGCTTCGACGTTCATGGCGATCTGCAGCAGATCCTCGTCGCGGTAGGTCGCGCCGGTCCAGCGGGCGAGCGCGCCGCAGGTGGCGATCGTCAGCGCCGAGGAGCCGGCGAGGCCGGCGCCGGCCGGCGACTGGCTGGTCGTCGTGAGCGTCACGCCCTCGACCCGGAAGAAGCGCACCAGGTTGACGAGAAGCGGCAGCGCCGAGTCGTCTGGCAGCGCGTCGAGGTGGTCGGCTTCGACCGCGCGATCGGTATCGAGCGAGCGGAGGACGATCCGGCCATCGCGGCGCGACTCGAGGTGCGCGTCGGCGCGGATGGTGATGGCGGCGTTCAGCGTCTGCGCGCCGGGATGAAAGAGATAGAGCGGCCAGATGTCGATCGTGCCACCCGCCAGATCGATCCGCGTGGGAGCCGAGGAGTGCACCTGCACGAGGGCATTATAATGAAGGCGGCATGCGCGAGCTTCGTCGTCATGCAGGTCGTCTGCTGATCGCCGGCTTTGACGGGCGCACCGTCCCGGCCGATCTGCGCGCGATCGCGCGCGATCTCGATCTGGGCGGTGTCATCCTGTTCGCGCGAAACGTCGAGGCGCCCGAGCAGGTCGCCGAGCTCACCTTCGATCTGCGACAGCTGGCGCGCGAGGCCCCACTGTGGATTAGCGTGGACCAGGAAGGCGGGCGCGTCGCGCGGCTCAAGAAGCCCTTCACCGAATGGCCGCCCATGGCCAGCCTGGGCCGCGGCGGCGCCGTGGAACTGGTCGAGCGGTTCGCGCACGCCCTGGGACGGGAGCTTCGCGCGGTCGGCATCGATCTCGATTACGCGCCGGTGCTCGACGTCCACACGAACCCGAAGAATCCCGTGATTGGCGACCGGGCGCTCTCGGAGAAGCCGGAGGAGGTGGCGCGGCTCGGCGCGGCGCTGATTACGGCGCTGCAGCAGGAAGGCGTCGCCGCCTGCGGCAAGCACTTTCCCGGGCACGGCGACACGAGCGTCGACTCGCACAAGGAGCTGCCGCTCATCGAGCATCCGCCAGACCGGCTGCGTGCGGTGGAACTCGTCCCGTTTCGTGCGGCCATCGCGGCCGGCGTCGCCTCGATCATGACGGCGCACGTGCTCGTGCCCTCGCTCGACGAGCAGCATCCGGCGACGCTGTCGAGGACGGTCGTGCACGACATCCTCAAGACGGAACTGGGCTACGGCGGGGTCGTCCTGAGCGACGACCTCGAAATGCGGGCCATTGCCGCGAACATGCCGGTCGCCGATGCGGCGGTCGAGGCGATTGCCGCCGGCTGTGACGGCCTCCTGATCTGCGGCACGGATCACGATCTCCAGGTCTCGGCGATCGAAGCGATCATCCGCGCGGTGGAGAACGGCACGCTGCCGCGTGCGCGCGTCGAGGACGCCTGGGCTCGGCAGCGCCGTGCGAGGGAGCGATTTCTTCCGCAGCCCGCGAGCCGCCCGCTCTCCGCGCGCGACCTGCGGCTGGTCCTCGGCACCGACGAGCACCAGGCGATCGCCGCCGAGATGGCCCGCTTCCTGTGACCGCTGCCCGCCCCATGCTGAAACCGCCGGCGCTTTGTCCGGGCGACCGCCTCGCCATCGTCGCTCCGGCGAGCCCCTTCGCGCGCGATGCCTTCGACCGGGGCGTGGCTGAAATCACACGGCTTGGGTTCGAGCCGGTGTTCGACGACCGCGTCTTTGCCCGGCGGCCGCACGTGGCGGGGGAGCCCGCGGTGCGCGCGGCGGCATTACGGCAGGCGTGGCAGGATCCGTCGATTGCCGGCGTGATCGCCGTGCGCGGCGGATACGGCAGCGTGCAGGTGCTGCCGCTGCTCGATGCCGACGCGATGCGGCGCACGCCGAAGCTGTTCGTCGGCTATAGCGACCTCACGTCCGTGCTGACGTTCCTGACGATCTCCTGCGGCCTGGTCGCGATTCACGGCCCGATGCTCGACGGGCGGCTGGCACGAGGCGTGGAGGGGTACGACGCCGACAGCTTTGTGCGAACGGTCATGCGTGCCGAACCGGTCGGGGAACTGGCGCCGCCGGGCCTCGAGGTGCTCCGCGCCGGTGACGTGTCCGGTCTGCTCCTCGGCGGCACGCTCACACAACTGGCAGCCTCGCTCGGGACGCCGTACGCCTTTCAGCCGCCGGCCGGGCACATCCTCTTCCTGGAAGACGTCGGCGAGCGGCCGTATCGATTGGATCGGCTGCTCATGCAGTTGCGGCTGGCGGGGATCCTCGAACGTGCGGCGGCGATCGTGTGGGGAGAGCTGCCCGGCTGCGATGAGCCTGGTGGCGAGCCGACCGCACGCGCGTCGATCGCGGATGCGCTCAGCGACTTCGACGGACCGATCCTGTTTGGCTTCCCCTCCGGGCACACCGCGGGCCCGTTGTGGACGCTCCCCTTCGGCGTGCGGGCGCGGGTGGTGGCCGGCCGCACGCCCAGGCTTGTCATCGAAGAAGCAGCGGTGGAGGCGCGGTGATGGTGCGGCGTGTGTATTTCATCGGCATCTGCGGCACGGCGATGGCGACGCTCGCCGCCATGCTCAAGCAACGAGGGCTCACGGTCACCGGATCGGACGCGCACGTGTATCCCCCGATGAGCGACTTCCTGGCCGAGGAGGGCATCGCTGCCTTCGAAGGGTTCGACGCCTCCCACATCACCGGCGATCTCGACCTGGTGGTGGTCGGCAACGCCATCTCACGAGGCAACGCGGAGCTCGAAGAAGTGCTGGATCGCAAGATCCGGTACTGCTCGCTCCCCGAGGCGATCCGCGAGACCTTCCTCTGGGGTGCGCGATCGATCGTCATCGCCGGGACGCATGGCAAGACGACGACGACGTCGCTGGCGGGGTGGGTGCTGACCGATGGTGGTCGCGATCCGAGCGTGTTCATCGGCGGGATTGCGAGGAACTTCGGCGATCGCGGGTCGAGCTATCGCGTGGGCGCCGGACGCGATTTCGTCATCGAGGGCGACGAATACGACAGCGCCTGTTTCGACAAGACGGCGAAGTTCCTGAAGTACCTGCCCGACATCGCCGTCATCGGCAACATCGAGTTCGACCACGCCGATATCTACAAGGATCTCGATGCCGTCCGTCTGGCGTTCACGCGGCTGGTCACGCTCATCCCGCGCAAGGGCCTGCTCCTGCTCGGCGGCGATTCGCCGGAAGCCGCGGCGCTCGCCTCACGCGCGCCGTCGCGCGTGCAGACCTTCGGCCTCGCCAACGGCCTCGACTGGCAGGCCTACGATCTCGACCCGCGGGCCGACCGGACGGCCTTCAAGGTGCGCCGGTCGGGGCAGCCGTTCGGCGCGTTCGAGGTGCCGCTCGTCGGCGCCCACAATGTGCGGAACGCGCTGGCGGCGCTCGCGATCGGCGCTGAAGCGGGGATTGACGGGCCGCGCCTGGCCGAGTCCCTGGCGCGCTTCAAGGGGGTGAAGCGCCGCCTGGAGGTGGTCGGCACGGCCGGCGACATCACCGTCTACGACGACTTCGCCCACCACCCGACGGCCGTCGCCGAAACGCTGGCGGGCCTTCGCGCCTCGCATCCCGAAGGGCGCATCTGGGCGATCTTCGAGCCGCGGTCGGCGGCCTCGTGCCGGCGCGTGTTCCAGCAGGAGTTTGCGCAGGCCTTCGGATCGGCCGACGAGGTGGTGATTGCCGCGGTCTATCGCAGCAA
>JANWLS010000238.1 GCA_025450765.1 Vicinamibacterales bacterium
CCCCTTGCGGGCTCTCGAAAGGAGCATCGGTGATGCGGATTGTGCTGGCGTACTCCGGCGGGCTCGATACGTCGGTCGCCCTCCCCGGGCTGGCCGAGCGGTACCAGGCGGAGATCATTGCGGTGACGCTGGATCTCGGCCAGGAGAAGGCGCTGGCGGGCGTGCGTCAGCGCGCGCTCGACACCGGCGCGATCCGCGCGCACGTTCTCGACGTCCGCGAGGAGTTCGCGCAGGGCTACATCCTGCCGGCCCTCAAGGCCGACGCCATCTACGAAGATCGGTATCCGCTGGCGACCGCGCTCGGCCGCCCGCTCATCGCCCGCCGTCTCGTCGAGATCGCGGAGATGGAGCAGGCGACCGCCATCGCACACGGCTGCACCGGGAAGGGCAACGACCAGGTCCGCCTCGACGTCTCGGTCCGTGCGCTCAACCCATCGCTCGAGGTGATCGCGCCGGCGCGCCTCTGGCAGATGACGCGCCCCGACGAGATCGCCTACGCCCGCGCGCGCGGAATCACGGTGCCGGCGACTGTCGACAGCCCGTACTCGACCGACAGCAATCTCTGGGGCCGCTCGATCGAGTGCGGCGTGCTCGAAGATCCGTGGAAGGAGCCCCCCGAGGAGATCTACGCGCTCACCGCCTCTCCCCAGGCCTGCCCCGACGATCCGGCGCAGGTCGAGATCGACTTCGCATGCGGCGTGCCGGTCCGCCTGAACGGCGTGGAGATGCCGCTCATCGAGCTGATCGAATCGCTCACCCTTATCGCCGGCACGCACGGGGTCGGCCGGATCGACATGGTGGAGAACCGGCTGGTCGGCATCAAGTCGCGCGAAATCTATGAGGCGCCAGCGGCGCACGTCCTGCACCTGGCCCACCGCGAGTTGCAGAAGCTGGTCACCCCGCGCGATCTCGAGCGCGTCGCCCGCGATCTGAGCGTCCGCTACGCCGACCTCGTCTACAACGGCCTGTGGTTCACGCCGCTGCGCGAGGCGCTCGACGCGTTCTTCGAGCGCGTGCAGGCGCGGGTCACCGGCACGGTCCGGCTCACGCTCTTCAAGGGCGCCTGCCGCATCGTCGGCCGCCGCTCCCCGATGGCGCTCTACGAACATGCGCTCGCCACCTACGACGCGGGGGACATCTTCGATCACCGGGCGGCCGAGGGCTTCATCTCGCTGTGGGGCCTGCCGGTCGCGCTCGCGGCGCGCCGCGTGCCGATCGAGCGACACGCACCAGCCGTGCCGGCCGCCATCCGGTGATGGCGGCGCTCTGGTCAGGACGGTTCGCCGAAGAGCCCCACCGGGCGACCTTCGAGTTCGGCGCGTCGTTCCGCGTGGATCGCCGGCTCTTCGAAGACGATGTGGCCGGGAGCCTCGCCTGGGTGCGTGCGCTGGCTGACGCCGGTGTGCTCACGGCGGATGAACACACCGCCCTCGGGGTTGCGCTCCATCACATCCTCGACCAGGGCCGGGGCGATCCGGGCTTCGTCAGCGGCGATGACGAAGACGTCCACACGTTCGTGGAGCGTCTCGTGGTCGAGGCCACGGGCGAGATCGGCCGCAAGCTGCATACGGGCCGTTCACGCAACGAGCAGGTCTCGCTCGACCTGCGCCTGTACCTGCGGCGGCGAATCCCGCTCCTGCGGCAGGCGGTGGCGGCGCTCGTGACCGCACTGGCGGATCGTGCCGATGCCGCCGCCGACACGCTGATGCCGGCGTACACGCATCTTCGGCCAGCGCAACCGATCCTCGCCGCGCATTTCTTTCTCGCCCATGCCGCCGCCCTGCGTCGCGATGACGACCGGCTCGCGGCGGCCGCCCGCGAAGCCGATGCCCTGCCACTGGGCTCCGGTGCCGTGGCGGGGACAGCCTATCCCATCGACACGGGGGCACTGGCCACGCGCCTCGGTTTCTCACGCGTCGTGGTCAATAGCGTGGATGCCTCGTCCGACCGCGACTTCGCCGTTTCGTTCCTGCATGCCGCGTCGCTCGCGATGGTTCATCTGAGCCGGCTCGCCGAAGATCTCATTATCTTCACCGGTGACGAGATGCACCTGTTCGACCTGCCGGACGCGCTGAGCACCGGCAGCAGCCTGATGCCGCAGAAGAAGAACCCCGACCCGCTGGAGCTGATTCGCGGCAAGACGGGCCGCGTGGTGGGTCACCAGATCGGCCTGCTCATCGCGCTCAAGGGATTGCCGAGCGGCTACAACAAGGACCTGCAGGAAGACAAGGAAGCGATCTTCGATGCCGAGGACACGCTGGGGGGATCACTCGCCGCGATGACGGCCGTTCTCGACGGCTTGCGCATCGATGCCGACCGCGCGAGCCGCGCGGCATCAGGCCTGCTGCTCGCGACCGATGTGGCCGATGCGCTGGTCGCGCGCGGCGTCCCGTTTCGCGACGCGCATGCGAGCGTGGGCGCCTTGGTCCGGCGACTGGTCAGCGAGGGCCGATCGTTCGACGCCCTGACCGCGGACGAATGGCGTGACGCCGACCCGCGTTTCGAGCCCGGGATCGCCGAGCGCGTCACATCGGCGGCGTCCGTCCGCGCCAAGCAGACACCGCAATCGACGCACCCGGAGGCGGTGGCCGCCGCGCTCGCGGACACACGCGCCTGGATCGCCAGTCGTTGAGGATGCGCGGGCTCCGCAGCGGCGATTACACGCCGCCCAATGCCAGCCGCTGGCGCGCGAGGCGATCGGCCGATCGCTGGCGCCCGTAGCGGATCCGCCAGACCGTCGCGGCGGCGACCGCCAGCATGCACCCTTCGACGAAGACCTTCTCGGCGTCCAGCCAGTCGACTGGACGGTTCTTGAGGAGCGGATCGGTGAGGAGGCTGTGGATGAAGAAGGCCGTGGCCGCGGCGTACACCGTATAGTGCAGCCGTTTCCAGTTCCGGTGGCCGAAGACGGTCCGGAACAACGAGGTGAGCACGACGAAGGCCACGAGATAGAAGCCGACCGCGCCAATGGTGTTCTCGACGGGCTGCGTCGGGGACCAGAGCGGGATCGCGATGTCACGCACGCCAAAGCCGGCCGTTGCCGAGAACAGCAGCACGATCGGGTGCAGCGTGCTCAGCGCCAGCGCGGTGTAGCCGGTCCAGTTGTGAAACGTGAAGAGCTTGAAGGGCCGGCGCGGCCATTGCCGCGCCGGGTTGTAGCCAACCGAAAGCAGTAAGCCGAAAAGAAGGTTCGCCGTGAGGCAGCCGACGGCGACCAGGCCGATATCGCTCGACAGATCGATAGCCGTCATCGGCCCATTCGCAGCGACCTACTCGCCCCCGCCAGGCCGGCTGACCGTCGCTTCCGCGCTCGCCTCGCGATTCGCCTTGCCGACGTTGCTGATCTGCAGGTCGAAGCCGCTCGGCGTCGTCGTGTGGTAGCTCTGGAAGACCGACTTGTGAATGTCCACGCCGCCGGTGCCGCTGTCGGGGCGCGCGCGGAGCTGACGCTTCTCGAGCTCGGCCTTCACCGTGTCGGGATCGAACGGTGAAATACCCCAGGAGATGTGATCGACGTTGGCCCCCTTCGGTGCCGCAGCCCCCGGACGACCCATCGTCCGGATGATGATGTCGCCGATCTCCCCGATCTGGCACTGGTTCTGGTTGCCGATGTCCTTGCCCGGCTTCCAGCCCAGCAGCGCCTCATAGAAGGCGACCGAGTTCTTGTAGTCCGGCACGCCGAAGGAGATGTGGTCGAGCCAGACCGTCTTCCAGTTGGTCGCTGCGAACGGCGCGGATGCCTTCAGCGACGCGCGCGTGGCCTCCGAACGCGGAGCCCACCGGCCGTTGCTGATCTGCAGATCGAAGCCGTCCGGGTCCTTCACGCGGAAGCTCTCGAAGGCGCCGTGATGCTCCGCGACCGGCGTCAGCCCGCGCTTCGTCAGCTCGGCCTCGACCGTCTTCGCGTTCCAGGGCTCGATACCCCACGAGAAGCTCGTCACCTTGATCTCGGTCGGCTTGAACGGCTGCCGCTGGTCGGCTGGCACGCGCGACTGGAACCGATCGTAGCGCTCCTTTTCGGCCGCCACGACGTCCGCCGCGGGCTGGTAGCCGCCGCGGATGATGAAGTGTCCCCAGTTGCCGATCGCGAGCACCGTCTCCTTGTCGCCGGCGCTGCGGACGCCCCAGTTCATGAGCGTGTTGTAGAAGGCCGCTTCCTTCGCCTGGTCCGCGACCTCGCAGGCGATGTAATCCAGCTTCACCGTCTTCCAGCCGGTCCGCTCGAACGGCAGCTTGGCCGGCGTGGTGTCGAGAGGCGCGCGACCGGACTGGCCGCCCCCTTGTCCCTTCGCCAGGGCGATCGCCGGCGTGGCGACCACGACAATGCCGAGCGCCTTGAACAGTTGCCGGCGCGAGATCCGGCCACGGTCGAACTCGTCGAACAACTTCGAAAGCTCGTCGCTCATCAGAGACTCCTCGGGAATGGCCATACGTGTAGGATGCCCGCCAGAGTATGCGTCGGACGGCCGACCTTGGGCAAGCCGAATCGCCCGCCGTGGCCACCGGGCGCGGCCGTCACCGTGTCGCCACGCCGGGCGCTGGCTGGAGGTTCGCCCGGAAGAAGTCGTCCACGCGGTGCCAGGCATCCTCGAGGACGTGCGCCCGCGTGAAATAGTGGAACTCGCCCGGGTAGATCATGAACGAGATCAGCCCGCCCTTGCCGTGCTTGAGCGCCAGGTCGATCAGGCGGACCGAGTGGATGAAGGGGACGTTCACGTCCGCCGTGCCGTGCAGGATCAGCAGCGGCCGCTGCAGCCGATCGATATGGGACATCGGGGAGGCCTGCGCGTAGATCTTCGGGTTCTGCTCGGGCGTGCCGATCCGGCTCTCGGTCCAGGAGCCGTGATACGGATCGTCGTCGTACATCGCGTAATCCGCGACGCCGGCGACGTCCACCGCGGCGCGAAACAGGGTCGGTTGGTCGGTGACGGCGATGAGCGTGAAGAATCCGCCGTAGCTCAATCCCCAGACGCCGATGCGGTCGCCATCGACGTAGGGCAAGGTCTTGAGATAGTCCGCCGCCATCCACGCGTCCTTCGCGTCCTTGCCGCCGACGTCCATGTAGACGCCCTGCCGCCAGTCGCGGCCGTAGCCGATGCTGCCCCGATAATCGGGGGCGAAGACGACGTAGCCTTCCTGCAGCAGGTATTGATGGAAGCTGTAGTAGACCGCGTAGTTCCGCTGCACGTGCCAGCCGTCGTAGTTCTGGTTGATGCCGTCGCCATGAATCCAGACGATCGCCGGGTGCTTGCGTGTGCGATCGAGGTTCTTCGGTACGAACAGCCAACCGGGCACCGGCTTGCCGTCGGGACCGGGATAGTGGACGAACTGCGGCTCGACGAACATCGAATGATCGATCCCCGGGGGCATCGATTCCGAGAGCCGGGCGGGCGTGGCGTCGGACGTCGCGTCAGCGACGAACAAATCGGCCGAGTTGTGCGGATCGGTGTGTTGATACACGAGGCGCTTGCCATCGGGTGACCACGCGGGCGCGATATTGGTGCCGCGCCCGGACGTGATCATCGTCACGGTGGCGTGCGCGGGGTCGGTCCCGATGCTCGCGATGCCGACCTGTCGATCGCCGGGATGATCGGGCTCGTTCGCGTCGAAGGCGATGCGGGTGCTGTCGGGCGACCAGGCCGGGCGCCACGACTCGAAGTGTCCTTTCGTAATCTCGGCGGGCTCGCCGCCGGACGCAGGCATCACATAGATCTGATCCCAGCCATCGCGGTCGCTCACGAAGAGGAGCCACTTGCCGTCTGGCGAGGGCTGCGCCGAGGCGTCGGCGTCACCCGGGATGCTCCAGAACTTCGCGTCCACATCCTCGCGCGCCACCTTGGGCGTCCCGCCGGCTGCGTCCGCGATATAGGTGGTCCGCCTCTTGAAATCCTTCGAAGTGCGGTCGTACACGAGATGATGCGCATCGATCCAGCGGATGCCGCCGAAGCCCGCGGGTGTCCCGATCGCCACCGGCCGGCCGCCGGTCGCCGCAACGACGTAGGTCTGGCCCGGCGTCCGTTCCGTAATCGTGAAGATGAGTTTTGCGCCCGAGTAGTCAGGCATCTGGTCGTGATGGATCGTGCGCGAGCCGCCCGTGTAGGCGAGGTGTGCGGCGTCGGGCGCCCAGCTCACCCCGAACATCCGCTGCGGATCGTGCGCGATGCGCACTTCGCGGCCGTCGGTGAGACTCCGCAGCCAGAGATCCGCACCGGCATCGGCCCCCGTCCCGGCCGGGCGCACGAACGCGACGCGCGTGCCGTCCGGCGAGAGCGTGATATCAGACTCCCGCGCGTCCGTCGTCCACACCGCCTGCGGCTCACCGCCGGTGGCCGCGACCTTCCACAGATCCCCCTGGTGCGGGAAGTACACCCACTGGCTGTCGCGACTCCAGAACGCGCCGCTCACCTGCCCCGACGAGAAGTTCGTCAGGGCGCGCGGCGCCGCCTTCTCACCAGGATCGACGACGTACAGGTTGATGATGCCGGCGCGGCCCCAGAGAAACGCGATGTGCCGCCCGTCGGGCGACCACATCGGCGCCGACGGATGCCTGATGTCGATCAGTTGCTCGATCGTGAGGTGCGAGGATGCGGACGGAAGGTCCTGCTTGGCCGTGGTGCCCGAGCATGCCGCCACCGCCGCGACGGCGAGGATCACGATCACGCGCTTCATGGTGGGCCTCCCAGACTGTGATGGTTCGCAAGTATACGCGTCAAAACGCCGTGAGGGCTTCGGACTCGGCGCGTGCCCGCCACTTGGCCGCGTCGACCCCCTTGACGAGTAGCCACAACGCGAGCAAGAGCTCGGCGACGAACGCCGGGAGCAGGACTGATGGAAAGAGGGCACCAGCGACCGCCGGCGCCAGCAGCAGCACGAAGGTGTTGACCAGATAACACACGCCCGCCACCACCATGAATGCGCCGAGCGGTCGTGGCAGGTACGACGAGCGCCAGATCAGCCAGCCCTCGATCAGGCACGCACATCCGAAGAAGACGAGCCCGATGCTGAAGCCATACGCCTGCCCGTCGATGAAGATGGAGGTGAGCGCGGCCCGCTGCGCCGGTTCGAACGCGTGCACGAAGGCAGGCCGCGTGACCAGGAACAGCGGCATCAGCAGCGTCAGTTCGAATGCCACCAACACGGCTGTCTGGACGAGCGTGAAGAGCAGGCCGAGCTGCGCCAGGAATGTGCTGACCGGCTTCAGCAGAACGTAGAGGATGAGCATCAGCGGCACGTCCAGGACGTGCATCACGAGGTCGCACACGATGCCGACGCGCCAGAGATGCTCGGCGGCGACGATGTTGGCTGCCGTGGCTGCGGCGTTGCCCGAGACGACGAGGCGGCCCTGCACCGCGATCTCGCCGTAGAAGCCGATGGCGATCAGGACCAGGTACAGCACGCCGCCCGCGCGCGCATAGATCTGCGGATTCGGCTTCATCGTGTGCCGGTTCAATGGGCGCCAGTATACCGGGTACGGGCGGGGGACGGGCTGTCGGATGGCGCCGGGCGGGCTCTCCGCCCCCCGGCGCTCGAAGGCATGCGACGGGCTACGCCCAGCTGAAGCCGCTCTTGGCCAGCGGCAGCGTCCGGACGCGCGTTCCGGTGGCCGAGAAGATCGCGTTGCAGACGGCCGGAAGCAACGGCGGCAGCGGGGGCTCGCCGAGGCCGGTCGGCGCATGATCGGTCTTGAGCCACGACACCTCGACGGCGCCTGGCGCCTGCATCATGCGAACGAGCGGGTGCCGATCGTAGTTCGTCTGCACGACCCGCCCCTGCTCGAGGGTGATCTCCTGGCCCATCAGCTCGCTCATGGCATCGATGATCGCCCCCTGGACGATACTCTCGGCCATGCCCGGGTTGATGATGTGGCTGCCGATGTCGGCGGCGACCCACACCTTGTGGACCTTCACCCGGTGGTCGGCCGACACGCTCACGTCGGCGACCTCGGCGAAGTAGCCGAGATGGCTGAAGTGGAACGCGACGCCGAGCGCGCGCCCCTGCTCGGCCTGGCGCGTCTTCCAGCCCGACTTCTCCGCGACCAGCTCCACGACGCCGCGCATGCGCGCCGCATCGAAGCGCCGCACGGCCGGCTGACGATCGGCTTCGGCATCCGGCAGCGGCGCCGCGGCGAGCAGGGCCAGCCGGAAGTCCACCGGATCGCGCTTGGCGGCGTGCGCCAGTTCGTCGATGAACGACTGGATGACGAACGCGATCGCGTTGCTGCCCGGGGCGCGCAGCGAGCCGGTCTTCAACCAGAGCTCCTGCGCCGAGACACCGAGCGAGTAGTTCGGCACGTAGCGGGCCGGGAACTCCGTCGGCGACAACGTCGCCGCACGGGCGTATTCAGTACCGTGTCCCCACGTGACGAAATGATTCTGCCAGGCGACGAGCGTGCCGCTGGCATCCACGCCGCCTTTGAGGTACTGGAATCCGCCAGGACGATAGTAGTCGTTCGTAAAATCGTCCTCGCGCGCCCAGAGCAGCTTCACCGGCACGCCGATGGCCTTCGCGATCCAGGCTGCCTCCACCATGTAGTCGTTCGTGAGGCGCCGGCCGAAGCCGCCGCCGGCGCGCAGCATGTGGACGGTGATGTTGCCCTCGGGAATGCCGAGCGTCTTCGCCACCAGGCTGCGGCCAGGGCCGGGCATCTGGCTGTTCGTCCAGATCTCCAGGTGGCCGTTCTCGTAGTGAGCCGTGCAGTTCTGCGGCTCGAGCGGCGCGTGGGCGATGAATGGGTACGAGTAGGCACCTTCGGCCGTGGCGGCCGCTGTCTTGAAGGCCGCGTCGACATCGCCATCGTGGCGCAGCATGTTGGCCGGGGCCTGCTTCGACAGCTCGTCGGCCTTCGCCGCAAAGCCCGCGCTGCTCTGCGACGCGCCCTTGCCCTCGTCCCATTGCACCTGCAGCTTCTTGCGTGCGGCCTGCGCCTGCCACCAGGTGTCGGCGACGATCGCCACCCCTGGCATCAGGCCCGGATCGCCCGGCACCACCTCGCCCTCGGGGACCGCCCCTTCCACCACGAACGCGTGGCGGACGCCGGGCTCCTGCTTGATGGCGTCGACATTGGCGCTCACGACGCGACCGCCGAACACCGGACACTTCTCGTAGGCGGCGTAGAGCATGCCCGGGCGGGTGACATCGATGCCGAACATCGGCTGCCCGGTCACGATCGCGTGAACGTCGCAACCGCGCGTGGTGTATCCGATGATCCGGTACTCCTTCGGATCCTTCACCGCCACCGTCTCGACGTCGGGCACCGGCATCTTCGCGGCGCGCGCGGCCAGCTCGCCGTAGCCGAGCGACCGCTTCGAACCTTTATGAAGGACACGGCCCGCATCGGTCGTGCACTCCCCCGCCGGAACGCTCCACGTCTGCGCCGCCGCGGCGACCAGCATCTGCCGCCCGGCCGCGCCGACGCGGCGCATCGGCTCCCAGTTGTTCGGCGTCGCCGTGCTGCCGCCGGCGAACTGCGCCGCGTATTTCGTATCGTCGAAATCCGTCTGCTGGACCTTGACGTGCGCCCAGTCGGCGTCGAGCTCCTCGGCAATCAGCATCGGCAGCATCGTCTTCACGCCCTGGCCCACTTCGGGATCCTTGGCCATCAGCGTGACCGTGCCATTCGCGTCGATGCGGATGAAGGCGTCGGGCTCGAGCGGTGGGCCCGAGGGTCGGCGGCCCTGCGCGAGGACAGAGGGCCGGCTGTGAAAGGCGATGAGCATGCCGCCGCCCGCCATGGCGGAGACCCTGATGAAGGCGCGTCGATTCATGTGCATGATGTCCCGCCTTCTCTACTCGCGGTCGCCGGTACGGCCGGCGCGCTGGTGGTCCATGGTGGTCGAGGTGGCGAGCGTGGCCGCCTTGTGCACCGCCTCGCGGATGCGCAGGTACGTCCCGCACCGGCAGAGATGCCCGCTCATCGCGGCGTCGATGTCGGCATCGGTCGGCTTCGGCGTCTTCGCCAGGAGCGCGGCGGCGGCCATGATCTGGCCGGCCTGGCAGTATCCGCACTGCGGCACGTCGATCTGCTCCCACGCCCTTTGCACCGGGTGCGACCCGTCGGCGGAGAGCCCTTCGATCGTGGTGATGTGCCCGTTCGCCACCCGCTGGACCTGCGTCTGGCACGAGTAGATCGGCCGGCCGTTCAGGTGAACCGTGCAGGCGGCGCACTGGCCGATGCCGCAGCCGTACTTCGTCCCTTTGAGATTGAGCACGTCGCGGAGCACCCACAACAGCGGCGTGTCGGGCGACACGTCCACCGCGTGCGGCTGGCCGTTGACAGTCAGTTCGAACCGCATGCCTCGGTCTCCTGTGATTCCTGGAATAGGCCTCGCCGGCCGCGCGGGATGCGACCGTGGTTGCCCGGAAATATCCGGGCATGCCGGCTTGCAGCATAGCGCGGTCCGGCCCGGCCGCCAATGGCGAAATCTGAGTCGGGTGCCGAAGGGCTTCCGCCCTCTTCAGCCCGGCCCGGGCACCGGCGGCGCTATAGTCAGCCCATGGCTGGAACCGGGGAGGCGACCACCCTGACCGCGTCAGGCCACGAGGTCGCGATTTCCCATCCGGACAAGGTGCTCTTTCCGCAGACGGGCTACACCAAGCTCGACCTCGCCCACTACTATCTGGCGGTCGCGGACGGCGCGCTCCGCGGGGCCGGCGGACGGCCGAACGTCCTGAAGCGGTATCCCAACGGCATTGACGAGGAGTTCTTCTATCAGAAGCGCGCCCCGCGTACGAGACCGGGCTGGATCGATGTGGTCACGCTGCGGTTTCCTTCGGGCCGGACGGCCGAAGAAGTGGTGCCTCACGACGCCGCGGCGATCCTCTGGATGGCCAATCTCGCCTGCCTCGAGCTCCATCCGCATCCTGTGCGCGCCGACGATCTCGACCACCCCGACGAGCTCCGCATCGATCTCGATCCAGTGCCAGGAATCAAATGGTCGCAGATTCGCCAAGTCGCCCACGTCGTGCAAGCCCTGCTCGAGGAGGCTGGCTTGATCGGCTGGCCGAAGACGTCCGGATCGCGCGGCCTGCACGTGTTGGTCCGGATCGAGCCCCGGTGGACGTTCGATCAGGTTCGCCGCGCCGCGCTCGCGCTGGCGCGCGAGGTCGAACGGCGCGCGCCGGAGCTCGCGACGAGCAAGTGGTGGAAAGAGGAGCGCCACGGCGTGTTTCTCGACTACAACCAGAATGCGAAGGACCGGACCGTCGCCGGGGCGTATTC
>JANWLS010000239.1 GCA_025450765.1 Vicinamibacterales bacterium
CTCGGGCGCGATCCGCAGGTAGAGCTTCATGTCGAGGGCGTTGTGATGCGTGATGAACGGACGCGCCAGCGCGCCGCCTGCAATCGCCTGCATCATCGGCGTCTCGACCTCGAGATACCCCCGGTCGTTCAGAAACGCGCGAATCGCTTCGAGGACGCGGCTTCGGATCTCGAACACCCGCCGCGATGGCGGATTGACGATGAGATCCAGGTAGCGCTGGCGGTAGCGCGTCTCGATGTCCGTCAGGCCGTGCCACTTCTCGGGCAGCGGCACCAGGCACTTGGCGAGGAATTCCAGCCGGGAGGCCCAGATCGTCAGCTCGTTCGTCTTCGTCCGGAACAGGTGCCCCTCGACGCCGATGTAATCGCCGAAGTCGAGCCGCTTCAGAATGCTGAAATCACGCGCCGACACGGAGTCCTGGCGCACGTACACCTGGATGCGCGCGCGGCCGTCGGAGAGGACGAGGAAGTTCGCCTTGCCGAACGTGCGCATCCCGAGAATACGGCCGCTCGTCACGGTGTCGACGCGGGTCGCCTCGAGCGCCTCACGCTCCCGCGTGCCGTACTCGGCCGCGAGCGCGGCGATGGTGTCGCGCCGCTCGAAGCGCCGCGGATACGCCTCGACGCCGAGGCTCGTGATGGCCGCGAGATTCTCGCGCCGCTGCTGGATCTGTTCTTCTTCGGACGACATTTTTGAGTTTTGTCGTGGGGCCCCACCCCCACGACCTGTACCTCGCGCACAGAACGCGCTCGGCATTCCTGCAAGATTGCGTGGCTTGGAGCGACACTCGTCTAAAGCCCCACCCAGCGCCTGTACCTCAGCGCCGCGGCATCACCACTCGGCGCTTCGGCATTGTTGCCACACACGGGCTGCGTCGACACGCGTGGTCCTGCCGGACCATGCGCGCGTCAGTGTCCGGGCTCGCCGCCACGGCGGCGGTGGACGCCGTCGAGGACGCCGTTGATGAACTTGACCGCTTCGTCGGTGCTGAAGGTGCGCGCGAGCTTGAGCGCTTCGTCGATGATGATGCCGGGCTGCCGCTCATCCTCCGAGAGCATCTCGCCGACGGCCATGCGCAGGATGAGCCGATCGAGCACCGCCATCCGCGAGACGCGCCAGTTCTCGGCGCTGGCGGCAATCAGCGCGTCAATCTCGTCGACGCGCGCGACGGTCGTCTCCACGAGCTCCATGATGAAGCGGCGCAGCTTCTCGGGCGGCGGATCGCCTTCGTGGCCGGCCCAGTAGGCCGCGACCGCCTGGGCGGCGTCCGTGCGGCCCACTTCCCAGGAGTAGAGGATCTGAACCGCCGCTTCCCGGGCCCGATGCCGATTCCACATGTTCAATCGGGGCTCCGCCCCGGGCCGCGCCTCACACCGGAATACCGGGCGGCGGCGCGGTTCGGCGGACCTGCGCGAACAACGTCGCCATCTCGATGGCCGCCCGCGCGGCTTCCCAGCCTTTGTTGGCCGGACCATCACCCGCACGCTCGAGCGCCTCTTCGGCCGAATTCGTCGTCAACACCCCGAACGCGATTGGGACGCCCGTGGCCGCCGAGGCCTCGGTCAGCCCATGCGCAACCGCCGACGCGATGTAGTCGAAGTGCGGGGTGGCGCCCCGGATCAGGCAGCCGAGACAGACCAGCGCGTCGAAGGCACCCGTGTCCGCCGCGCGCCGCGCCGCCTGCGGGATCTCGAAGGCGCCGGGAACCCGCAGGACCGCGATCCGCTCGTCGGCGGCACCGGCCGCGCGCAGCGCCTCGATCGCGCCCCGCTCGAGCCGCTCGGTGACGAACGCGTGATACCGCGACACGATCAGCCCGATGCGCAGGCCGCCCGCGCGATCGGTCCCCTGCAGGATCCGCATCCGTTATTGTCCGGTGAACCGGGCCTTGCGCTTTTCGAGGAACGCCTTCGTGCCTTCGCGCATGTCGTCGGTGGAGGCCACGAGCCCGAAGAGCGTCGCCTCGAAGGTGCACGCATCGGCGAACGGCATGTCGGCGCCCTGGTTCACGGCTTCGATGATGTAGCGCAGCGCCACCGGAGCGCTGGCCGCCAGCTGCGTCGCGAGCGCGCGCGTCTCGGTCATCAGATGCGGCGCGGGAATCACCCGGTTGACGAGCCCGATTTGCCACGCCTCCTCGGCGCCGATCTGCCGTCCGGTGAGGATGAGATCCATCGCCCGGCCCCGTCCGACGAGCCGCGCCAGGCGCTGCGTCCCGGCGTATCCCGGAATCAAGCCGAGGTTGATCTCCGGCTGGCCCAGCTTCGCCGTGTCGGCGGCGAGGCGGAGCGTGCACGCCATCGCCAGCTCACAGCCGCCGCCGAGCGCGTAGCCGTTGATCGCCGCGATCACCGGCTTGCCGAGGTGCTCGATGAGCTCGAGCACGTGCTGCCCGCGCGCCGCATGATCCTTGCCGCTGGTGGGCGTCTGGACCGCCAGCTCGTTGATGTCCGCACCGGCGATGAACGCCTTCTCGCCCGCGCCGGTCACGACGACGCACCGCACCGCCGCATCGTGCCGCAGCTCCAGCATCATGCGCCGCAACTCGTCGAGCGTCGGTGCGTTCAGTGCATTGAGCACCTTCGGGCGGTTGATCGTGACGATGGCAACGCCGCCATCGCGGTCGAGGAGCAGATTGTCGTAGGACATCACGAAAAATTATAGCGGAAACGGGTACATGAGCCAGCCGAAGACGAGGGCGGCGATGACGAAGGCCGCCAGCAGCATCGAGCCGAACTGGAGCTGCTCGCGCGGATCGTCCTTCATCAGCACGGCGAAGACGAGCGAGACGAAGAAGGAGAAGAGGACCAGCAGGGCGAAGTGGCTGTGCATGCCGCGCCTATTTGCGTCCGAGCGCGATGTCGTAGGCGTCCAGGATCACGAGAAAATTGAGCAGGCCGGCGACGATGAGAAAGGTGTTGCCGTACTCGTAGGTCACCGCGCGCACGGTCCCGAGGCCGAAGCCGAGCGCGCTCGATACGAAGTAGATGATGCCGGCGCCGAGGTTCGCGATCGCGGCGAGCCCGACGAGCGGCTCGGCGAAGGTGAACGGGAACAGGCGGCCGTGCAGCATGAGGCCGATCGCGAACATGAGCGGCAAAGCGACGAGAAAAATCACGCCCTTGGAGCGCCGATGGAGCCAGAGATGCGCGACACCGGGGATCGCCCACGCCGCCAGGCACAGGAGCACGAGGCTCCCCGATTCGCGCTGTTCGATCGTGGCGGATGGCACAGGCACAGTTTACCCCAACACTCCGTCGGACACGGGACCCTGGACGGCGGGCCTGGACATCGGACGTCGAACCCCGGACTCCGGACCTGACAGAACCTGTCCCATGTACCACATCACCACGAATCCGATCGGCAGACCGGCCGCGAAGCGGATCGGGCCGGGAATCATCGTCCCACTCGCCCACTCGATCGCCACCGTGATGGCCGTCGGAAGCGCGGCGCCGACTAGCCAGCGCCGCCACCGATCCTGACGCCACGACCGCCGAACGATCCATCCGAACAGCGCGCCGAACGGCGCGGCGAGATAGATGCCCGTGCACCGGGCGCAGACCGGCAACTGCACGCCATCGAGATGAAACGAGCGCTCAGGCCGCTGGTGGCAGATCACCGACCCGGTGAAGTACACGATGCCCGCCGCGAAGGCGAGGGGCGAGCCGGTCGTCGCCCGCCGCGCCGCATAGGGCGCGGCGAAAATGGCCGCCAGCCAGAGCGTGCTCGCGAGGAGAAGCGCAATACCAGCAACGGGCCGTGTCAGCATGTTTCAATGCGCGCGGGGCCCCACCCCCGCGCGGAACTGGCGCCGATACCGCACCTCGGATCTCCATGTCCTCGGCGCGGTATGGCCGCAGGCGCTACACCACATCGAAGTGCGTGAGCTTCTTGAATTCCTCGACGCGGCGATCGATCTCCGGACGCGTGAGGGTCAGGAGCCGCCCCAGGCTGAAATCCTCGACCGAGAACGAGGCGAGCGTGCTGCCGTAGATCGTCGCGCGGCAGAGCGCCGCGTCCGTCAGTTCCCCGCACGAGGCGAGATACCCGATGAAGCCGCCGGCGAACGTATCGCCCGCGCCGGTCGGGTCGAACACCGTCTCGAGCGGCATGGCCGGAGCCGCAAAGAAGCCGTCGCCGCTCGGCCGGGTCATCAGCACCCCGTGCTCACCGCGCTTGATCACGAGGATCCGCGGCCCCATCGCCCGGATGCGCTGCGCCGCCTTCACCAGGTTCGGGTGGTCGGCGAGCTCGCGTGCCTCCGAGTCGTTGATGATGAGGATGTCGACGCGCCGCAGCACCTGCTTCAGGTCGTCGAGCGCGCGCTCGATCCAGAAGTTCATCGTGTCGGCGGCGACGAGCCGTGGCGTCTTCACCTGATCGAGCACGTCCCGCTGAAGCCCGGGCTGGATGTTGCCGAGGAACACGAACGGGCTCGTCCGGTACTCCTCGGGAATCTTCGGCTCGAAGCGATCGAAGACGTTCAGGTGCGTGTAAATCGTCTCGCGGCTGTTCAGATCGAAGCCGTACTCGCCCTTCCACCGGAACGTCGAGCCGGGCACCCGCTCGAGGCCGGCCAGGTCGATCGGCCGCCCGCCGAACACGCGCATCTGCTCCTCGCCGAAATCCTCGCCGACGACGGCGACGACGCGGACGGTCGAGAAGAAGGAGGCCGCCACGCTGAAATAGGTGGCGGCCCCGCCGATCACCTGCGAGGCTTCGCCAAACGGCGTCTTGATCGAGTCGAACGCCACGGAACCGACAGCAAGAATAGGTAGGGACATGGGATTATTTGAGGTATTTGCCAATGAGCGGCGCCAGATCCTTGCGCGTCTGCGCCGGCACGTGCTCCGCGCTCGTCACGAGCGCGTGCGCCAGCGCCGTCGCGCACTCGCACTGACGCTCGGCCGGCACGTGCCCGACGGCCTCGGCGATCGCCGACTGCGCCATCTTCGCGTTCTGCAGCAGGTTGGCGATGATGAGATCGGCCGTCACGCTGTCGTGATCCGGGTGCCAGCAGTCGTAATCGGTGACCATCGCCAGCGTGGTATAGCAGATTTCCGCTTCGCGCGCGAGCTTCGCCTCCTGGAGATTCGTCATGCCGATCACGTCCATCCCCCAGGACTGATAGAGCCGCGACTCGGCGAGCGTCGAGAAAAGCGGCCCTTCCATGTTCAGGTACGTCCCGCCGCGGTGGACGGTGGCGCCGACGCGCTCGGCGGCATCACCCACCACCGTGCTCAGCACCGGACAGAACGGATGCGCGAACGCCACGTGGGCCACCAACCCGTTGCCGAAGAAGGTCCCGGCGCGGCTGTGCGTCCGGTCGAAGAACTGGTCGGGGATCACGATGTCGAGCGGCTTGTAATCGAGCCGAAGGCTGCCCACCGCGCTCGCGGAGAGGATCCGCTCCACCCCGAGCGTCTTGAAGCCGTAGATGTTCGCGCGGAAATTCAGCTCCGACGGCAGCAGCCGGTGGCCGGCCGCGTGGCGCGCGAGGAACGCGACCCGCCTGCCGCGCAGGGTGCCGAGCATGTACGGCCCCGACGGATCGCCAAAGGGCGTCGTGATCGTGATCGCCTCCCGATCCACGAGTTCGGCCATGTCGTAGAGGCCGCTGCCGCCGATAATGCCGATCTGGACTGACATCGCGTGATCTCCTATGCCCTCTGGCCTGTCGCCTGTGGCCCGTGGCCCGTGGCCTTCTGCGTGAGCTCCACCAGCACGCCGTGGGCGCTCGACGGATGGATGAACGCCACGAGCGATCCCTCGGCGCCGGGCCGCGGCTCGCGATCGATCAGGCGCACGCCGCGCGCGTCGAGCTGTGCCAGCGCGGCACGAATGTCGTCGACGGCCAGCGTGAGATGGTGCAGCCCCGGCCCGCGCTTCTCGACGAACTTCGCAATGGGCGAATCGGGCGCCGTGGCCTCGAGCAACTCGAGCGACGGCCCGCCCACGGGCACGAAGTGCGCCCGCACGCGCTGCGACGCCACGTCCTCGGGCGCCTCGATCTCGAGCCCGAGCGCGTCCCGATAGAAGGCCAGCGCGGCCGCGAGGTCGCCGACGGCGATACCGATGTGATCAAGGGTGACTTTCACGGGGTACTCGAAAAGTTGTCAGTTTTCAGGTATCAGTTCGTCAGTTCGTCAGTTTTCAGCTTTGAGCGCCCGCGTGAGCAACTCCCCGGTCGCCGTGTACGGGTCCACCTCGCGCGCGGCGATGCGCTCGACGAGTTGCGACAGCTCGCCCGGCGCCAGCACGCGTGTCTCGAGATGATCCATGAAGCGGTGCGAGACGAGCTCGCGTAGCCGGAATTCGCTGCGCTCACGGCGGCGGATATTTTGTGTTTTCTCGGCATAGGCCCGGAACGCCGCGATCGCCTCGAGCAACTCCGGCACGCCGGCACCCGACGTCGCTTCCGTTTTCACGATCGGCGGCCGCCAGTCGTCCGGTCCATAGCTCTGGAGCGACAGCGTCGACCGCACCGACGACATCGTCCGATCGGCTCCCTCCCGGTCGGCCTTGTTCACCACGAAGATGTCGGCGATCTCCATGATGCCGGCCTTGAGCGCCTGCACCTCGTCGCCGGTGCCGGGGACCAGCGTCACGACGGAGACGTCGGCCGTGCGGACGATATCCACTTCGTCCTGCCCCACGCCCACGGTCTCGATCACAATCACGTCCAGGCCGGCCGCATCGAGGACGAGCGCGACGTCGCCCGTCGCATGCGCCAGTCCGCCCAGGTGCCCGCGCGTCGCCATGCTGCGGATGAAGACCCCGGGGTCGCCCGCATGCGTCTGCATGCGCAACCGGTCGCCGAGAATCGCGCCACCACTGTACGGGCTCGTGGGATCGACGGCGATGATGCCGATCGTCTGCCCGCGCCGGCGGATCTCGGCGGCCAGCCGATCGACGAGCGTGCTCTTGCCGGCGCCCGGCGGGCCGGTAATCCCGATGAGATACGCCCGTCCCGTGCGCGGAAAAATGGCGCGAATCAGGTCGGCCCCGGCCGGCGCTTCGTCTTCGAGGAGGGAAATGGCGCGCGCGATGGCGCGGGGATCGCCGGCGAGAACCCGTTCAGAGAACGACGCGGTCATTCCTGGCCGAGCAGCTGTCGCGCGATCACCAGCCGCTGAATCTCACTGGTGCCTTC